>DASTRD010000313.1:0-2185 GCA_035761425.1 Povalibacter sp. | reverse complement strand
CACGGGCAAAGCCTATCGCCTGACTTTTCCGGTTCTCACTGTCGAGGACATCGCGCGCGCAGGTCATGAAGTTGCCGTGTCGCTCGGGGTGAAAAAACTCGCTTCGGTGGTCGGACCTTCCCTGGGCGGCATGACGGTGCTCGCCTACTGTGCTCAGTTTCCGGATGCGGCCCGCAGCGTGATCTCGATTTCCGGCGCCGCTCGCTCGTTGCCATTCTCGATCGCGCTGCGCTCGCTGCAGCGGGAAATCATCCGCCGCGATCCTTCCTGGGATGATGGCAACTACACCGCGCAGAGCATGCCAGTCACAGGCATGCGGCTTGCCCGCAAGCTCGGCATGATCACGTATCGATCGGCGAAGGAATGGCAGCTGCGCTTTGGCCGCGAGCGTTCGGACAGCGAACGCAGGCCCGGCGATCCGTTCGGCATAGATTTCGAGGTCGAGGCGTACCTCGAGAACCACGCGGTGAAGTTCACCGGCCAGTACGACCCGAACTGTTACCTCTATGTGTCGCGCGCCATGGACTTGTTCGATCTCGCGGACCACGGCGGCACGGTCGCTGACGCGTTGAAGCGTTTTACGGTTGAGCGGGCGCTGATCATGGGCGTGGAAACCGACCTGTTGTTCCCGATCGAACAGCAACAGGAGCTGGCGGATGGTCTCAATACCGGCGGTCGCGAAGTTCAGTTCGCGCGCCTGCCGTCACTGCAGGGGCACGACGCATTCCTTGCGGACATGGATCGGTTTCGGCCGGTGATCGGGGAGTTTCTGAAGAAGCTGTGACGCAGCGATGAAGGCGGCACGGCTGTTCGCGTCGCATTTTCAGTTGCTTTCATCAGCGTCGGGCGCTTCCAGGAACAACGCCGGATCCACCATGGCCCGATTCAGCGCGACGCCAAAATGCAGATGCGGGCCCGTCACGCGGCCGGTGGCGCCCACCTTGCCGATCTCCTGACCAGCCTTCACCGTATCTCCGGCCTTCACTTCGATGCTGCTCAAGTGGCAGTACATGGTCACGAGACCGTAGCCGTGATCGATGTAGAGCGTGTTGCCATTGAAGAAGAAATTGCCGGCTTCGACGACCTTGCCATCTGCGGGAGCCCGGATGGGCGTGCCGGTATTTGCGGCGATGTCCATGCCGGTATGCGGGTTACGAGGCTGACCGTTGAAGATGCGACGCGAGCCATATGAATCGGAACGCACGCCCGCAACCGGTGAGAGCAGCGACAGCGTCGGCTGGCCCTGCGCAGTGAACAGGGAAAGTGCCGCATCGGAGCGTGCCTGTTCGCCTGCGATGCGTTTCAGATCGTCGGGATTCGGATTCACCTGACGATCGTTCTTGATGGTCAGCTTCTGCGTGCGGTACTGCTTGTCGGTCACGTCGAATCCGATTTCCTGTTTCTCGGTTCCCGAGTACACCCGCAGCATCTGGCGCCCCGGTTTTGTGGCGAGCGGAATGCCGACGACCGCCACCCACTGATCATCGCGGCGAATGACTGCAACCCGATGGCCGTCGTACACGACGTGCGGTGCCTGAGTCGTGCCGGGCACTGCCACGAAGGCAATGCCGCCGGGAACGCGTTCTTCGCGCGGCAGGCTGGCTGCGCTGCACAGTGCGGCAACGAAGACCAGGGCGATGGCGAACCAGCGAACTGCAGGCATCAAGTCTTCTCCTGTGAACGATCGTCGGCGACGACATCGACGCGTGCCGCGAATTGTCCCTGGGCAAGGCGCGCGTGAATGGTGTCTCCGGAGCGCAGGGTAGTAGCGTCTGTCACGACATCACCTGCGGCGTTGCTGACGATGGCGTAGCCGCGTTGCAGTGTTGCCAGCGGACTCACGGCATTCAGGCGACCCGCCGCCAGTTCGATCCGTGCGCGTGCCCGTTCGACGCGACGATGTACGACACGCTGGATGGCAATGCGGGCTGATTCCAGCCGGTTGCGGGCCGAGATCAGACGCAGCGCGGGGGATGCCTGACGCAGATGCGCCGTGTGTCGCGCCAGCACGCTGTGGCCGTGACGCAGGTGCTGACCGATTGCACGCTCCAGTCGTTGCTCCAGTTCGTCCAGACGCTGTGCACGCTGGCGCAGGGCAACGCCCGGATGCAATTGGGCAAGCCGCCGTTGCAGCCAGACGAGGCGGTCGGCCTTGCGGACATGTGAGCGCTGCAGTGCCTGCTGC
>DASTRD010000312.1:0-13982 GCA_035761425.1 Povalibacter sp. | reverse complement strand
CACGCCGCCGGCCGAGCCCGCGGCACCCGATTCACCCTGACCATTGGCGCCATTGCCGCCGTCTGCGTCTCCTGCCGCCGAAGTCTGCCCGCTGCCATTGGAGGCTCCGCCGGCACTGCCATTTGAGTCACCCGCGCCGGCAGCAGAACCGGCACCTGAACTCTGACCGGCACTATTGGCATTGGCATTGCCATCGGCGCCTCCGGCAGCGCCTGCGCCACCCATCTGCGCCGCGGCGTCGCCACCAGCGGCACCCGCGGAGGCGCCTGCTCCCCCGGCGTTCTGACCGTTCCCATCGTTCGAGCCAGTGCTCGACCCGGTACCACCGCCTGCAGCATTGCCTGTCTGTGCCGACTGGCCAGTGCCATCCATTCCTGCTTGCGCATTCGCACTTGCGCCGGAAGCAGCTCCGCCCATCTGTGCCGTCGCGTCACCGGCCGCATTCACGCTGCCGTCCGCACCACCGCTCGCACCGACCGACCCGCTGGTCTGCGAGCCGTTCGCGGCACCCGAAGACCCGGCGGTCTGCGCGGAAGCACCACCGCCAGTCGAACCATTCTGTGCGCCGGCGGAAGCCATCGCTCCGCCAGCTGCGCCGGCTTCACCGCCAGCACTGGCACCGCCGCCAGCGGCACCCGCAGCTCCCGCAGCGCCACCACCCATCTGCGACGATGCATCGCCCGCGGCACCCGCAGCACCACCTGCGCCGGTCGCGCCGCCTGCTGCGCCACCTGCATTGCCGTTGCTCGCAGAACCCGCGGCACCCGATGCGCCACCGCCCGATTGACCGGACGCATTGCTCGAACCACCTGCGGCACCGGATGCCCCCGCGCTCTGCGCACCTGCCGCACCGCCTGACTGTGCTGCAGCACCTTCACTTCCACCGGCTGCGCCAGATCCGCCGTTCGATCCTGCGCTCATGGCGCCATCTGCGCCCTGCGACTGACCCGCCGCGCCACCACTCGCCCCTGCCGCGGCACCGCCGGATTGACCCATGGCACCTGTCGCGCCACCCGCACCGGATTCACCACCCGTCTGTCCTGACTGACCCGCGGAGCCGCCGCTCTGTCCGCCAACGCCTGCTGACCCTGCAGCGGTCTGCGCAGCCCCGCTTGCACCGCTGGACCCCTGGAAAATGCTCTCCTGACTTGATGGGGCGCTCGATCCCGCCATACCACCCGACGCGTCCGGGCTGGGCGAGCCCGACTGTCCGCCTGATGCTCCCTGCGACCCGCCGGCCGATCCGCTCGGCGTGTCCATGCTCGGTGTCGGCAGACCGACTGCAGGCGCACCGCCGCCCGCGGATGGCAAACCGAGGGTCGGTCGCGCATCGGCCGAACTGCCGCTCTGACCACCGCTCTGGCTGCCGCCGCCCTGTCCACCGCTGCTCTGGGAGCCGCCGACCTGGCTTCCGCTCTGACCACCGCCACCCTGCGAGCCGGCACTGTCACCGCCGGGCATGCCGGCGCTCATCGTTCCCGCAGAGCCGCCTGCCTGTCCGCTCGAACCCGCGGAGGCGCCGCCGCCTTGCGAGCCTGTCTGCGATCCGGCCGGCATTCCCAGGGTTGGCAAGCCGCTCGCACCGGCGGAGCCCTGTGCACCCGAGGAACCCTCTGATCCGCCCGATGGCGCACCGCTGGTGGCACCGCCGGATTGACCGCCACGCGACGATTGAGAACTGCTGGAAGATTCCGGTCCGGAAGCGCCTTGCGCCCCGCCGCTCGAACCGCCCTGCGAGCTGCTGCTGGAACTCGGCATGCTCGAAGGCATGGACGGCATGGAACTGTTGCTGGCGCCGCCGCGCGACGGCATCGAAGGCATCGACGAGGGCATCGATGGCATCGACGGCATCGATGCGCCGCCGGATCCGCCGCCCGAGGGACTCGAAGCACCACGTGAACTGCTCTGGCTGCCGCCGCCGCTGCTGCCGCTCGGCATGCTCGAGCTGGAGCTGCCGCCGCTGGAGCCGGACGAACCGCTGGAACCGCTCGAACCTGAGGAACCGCCGCTGCTCGGGGTGCTGGGCATGCTGCTGGGCGAAGGCATGCTCGTCGACATCTGCTGATCGGCGCAGCCGCCCATCAGAAAACTCGAGACAGTACCTACGGCCGTAATCTGGCTTGCGACGATCAACAGCCGTCGGAGTGCTGGCTTTGTGTTCATCGCGCGTCTCTCCCGTCGTGAATCGGTTGGCAGTTCAGCGCCGCGGTCGCCCCCGCCGAATCCTGCTGCCGCGCAGCTGAACGGCCGCTGAGCACTGCGTCCGTCAGGAAGGGAATGGAAGCGTTACGAATCACAACGTATGGCAATCTCTCTCAAGTGAATACCGTGACGACGTTTGCCGCATCAGGGTTTAGTGCTTACTGCGCTGCTTTCGTCGCTACTGGCCGCGGCGCATCCGGACTGTCGTCGTCCGCGCCCACAAGGAACGACTTGAGCTGCCCGGCCAGCCGGTCACACGCCGTACTCTGCACCGGCGAGATGATCGGAATGGGCGCCACGGCCCCGATCATCACGGAAGTCCCCTTTACATCGGTGCTGACCGTGCCCGCATTAACCCCGCTGCGAAGGTCCCAGACAGTCGCTTCGTAATCCGATTGCTTCTCCCACCAGCCCAGGCCCAGGCATCCCGCGGCACCCGGGCCCACGGCACAGGCGATGCTGCCGCCGCCGTCCGTCTTCTGGGTGACGCCGTCGACCCAGACAATGAATCGGACTCCCAGCGAGCTGACCCGGTCGGCAACACCGGGGCGCGAGAGGAAGGTCGTGAACCCCTGCGGATTGACGGGCGCCGTGCTCGGCTCGAGCCAGGGGTAAAACGCGTCAATGAATTGCTGACCCGCGTAGAGCTGAAAAGGTGAGTTGGACAGGTTGCTGCGCGCCGCCGTTTTCTTGCCGCTCCTCACGGCGTCGGCGTGATCGGCTGAAAACGATTCACCCACCAGTTCGCGTTCGAGGCAGCTGAGAAACTTGCCTTCGGTGCCGGTGCCTTCCAGATGCGGCTTCGCCAGCAAGACCACGGCCTCGTTTGCAGCAATGCGCGTCGGTGCATCACGGACTTCTTCGATCTTCGCCGTCATGCAGCCGGTGAGAGCGGCGAACGTGCCGAGCAGCACCGCGAGACGTAACCATTGAACAGTCAAGCCGCGGGCAGGGATATGACCACTTCGCTGCATCTGCTGGTGACCGGTGGCGCGGGAACCGCAGCGACGACCGTCTCCATGGCGGCCAATGTTCTCGGGCGACATTTTCGTTTCTCCAGGAATTGCAGAGGCGGGTCCGTCCTGAAGTGCAGCCACTCGTCGGCGTGCGACGTGTTGTGGCTCGGCTCGACTTCGACCGAGTATACGCCAAGGCCTGCGCAGGCAAGCGGCGGAAAACGCTCACCCGAATTTCGGCCTCGGGCTGGCTTGCGTCACAGCAGAGTCATCTGTTGCGGACCGAATCGAGGCGGTTCGAACAGCGCGGTGTTATGTACGAAGCGCTCGCCGGTTTTCAGACCGTATCGACGACACGCGCTTTGAAACCGGGCATGCAGCAACTGCGCGTATTCGCCTTCGCCGCGCTGACGCGTGCCCCATCCCGAGTCGTAATCGCGCCCACCGCGCATCGCCTGCATGCGGCTCATGACATGCTGCGCCTTCAACGGCTCATGCGTGGCGAGCCATTCGCGAAACAGATCCTTCACCTCGTAGGGCAGGCGCAGCAGGACATAGCCTGCAGAACGAGCACCTGCCATCGCCGCGGCCTCCAGAATCTTTTCCAGTTCCGAATCGGTGAGCACCGGAATCACCGGAGCCACCATCACACCGACGGGAATGCCGGCTTGCGCCAGCGTCCGAATGGCACGCAGACGCGCGGCGGGCGATGCCGTGCGCGGCTCCAGCGTGCGCTTCAGTTCATTGCTCAGTGTCGTGACGCTGATCAGTGCCAGCACCAGCTGCTGGCGGGCCAGCGGTGCGAGCAGATCGACATCGCGTTCGATCAGGCTGCCCTTGGTGATGATGGAAAACGGATGGCGGTAACGTCCCAGCACTTCGATGATGCTGCGCGTGACCCGGTATTCGCGTTCGATGGGCTGGTAGGGATCGGTGTTGGCGCCCAGCGTGATCGGTGAGCAGCGATACCCCGGCGCTGCCAGTTCCTGCTCGAGCAGACGCGCTGCATCCTGCTTGAAAAAAAGTCGTGTTTCGAAATCCAGGCCCGGCGAAAGATTCAGATAACCGTGCGAAGGACGCGCATAACAATAAATGCAGCCATGCTCGCAGCCGCGGTACGGATTGATGGATTGATCGAAGGCGATGTCCGGCGACTTGTTGCGCGAAATGATGCTGCGCGCGGGATCGGGCTGCACGTGAGTGTCGAGCGGCGGCAGTTCCTCATCGAGAATGCCCCAGCCATCGTCCACGCGCTCGGTGCGCGTGGTTTCGAATCGCCCTTCCGGATTCGAAACCGCGCCGCGGCCGGTGCGGGCAGCGGGACGGGAGGGTTCAGACATGGAATGGATGATACTGGATATAAACCCAGTATCAATCGGGCGTGACCGGACTGGCGGCTCCCTGGTCGGTGATGCCTTTGGCGGGAGTGCGCGCCAACGGCGCCCGGAAGTGCACCCGCACCTCGGTACCTGCGTCGGAGGTAATTGTCAGCTCGCCGTGCAATTGGCGCACGAACGCGTCGATGAGGGAGCGGCCCAGTCCGCCCTGGTCCTGTTCGGCGCCTTCAGGATCGAAGCCGGTACCGTTGTCGCGAACCGTGAGGATCAGGCTGTCGGGCGAATCGCGTTCGATGCGCACCGCGATCAGGCCGCGCTCTGCGCCCTGGAACGCATGCTTGTAGGCATTGGTGATGGTCTCGGTGACGAGCAGTCCGAGCGGTACCGCAATGTCAGGCCCGATGACTTCGCTCGGGGCATGCACTGTCAGATCGATATCGCGCGGTCCTGCCAATCCGCCACGGCGCAGTTCGGCGCACAGATCGTCGAGGAACCAGCGCAGATCCACTTCCTGAAGACTTTCCGATTCGTACAGTCGGCGATGCAGCGTGGCGAGCGCATTGATGCGACTGCGCGCCTCGGTGAAGGCGATTTCGGCGCGTGGATCGCGAATGCGGCGTGCATGCAGGTTCAGCAGGCTCATGACGAGCTGCAGATTGTTCTTCACGCGGTGATGGATTTCGCGCACCAGCACCTCCTTCTGTGCCAGTGAATCGCGCAGCTCGGCTTCGCGAGCCGAGATCAGATCGGCCATGCGGCTGAACGTTTCGCCCAGACTGCGGATCTCCGCAGGTGCCGCACTGGTGCGCTCGGGACGCACGTTGTGACGACCGGAAGCGTAGGCGGAGGTGATGCGATCCAGATACGTGATCCAGCGCACCACCAGATGTTCGATACCGAACCACACCACGGCAATCGCCAGCGCCCACATCAGCAGCGGCGTCAGTACGCCCCAGGCGACCTGCAACGCCAGCGGTCCCATCGCGGCCAGCATGGGCGTACCGAGAATCACGAAAATGCGCCCGCCGAGCAGCGGACTGATGGCGTACAGGCGCCAGGTGCCATCGCGACCGCGCGCCGTGAATGTCTGCGTGCGCGAATGCAGATACTCGTCGATGAGTTCGTCGCTGGGCAATCCCTGCAGCAGCGGCGAACGTTCGGCTCGCGCCGTGATGAGATCGCCCTTGCCATCGAGCAACGCGAGCGCCGTGTTGTCGCCCGATGCGGCCCGCTGATAACGACGTGTCACCCAGTCGAGCCCGATGAACAGGGCGACCGAGCCGCTGATCACGCCTTCATCGTTGACGAGCGGAACAGCAGTCACCATGCCCCATTTTTCGAGCCAGCGACTCAGTTCCAGATCGCTGACCACGAACGCATCGCCGGACATGACATCCAGAAACCAGGGCCTGTCGGCAACGCTCAAAACGGATTTCATCGGCGCCGACGTGCAGGTCAGCACACCGTCGGCGTTGATGACCGCCGCACCTGAGTACTGATCCAGGCCGCCGATGGCACGCTGCAGAGCGCGGCGACAGGCAGCACCCTGTCCTTTGCGCACGTCCGGATGGGCGGCCAGGCTGGTGAGGATCTCGCGCGAGGCGGAGATCATGTTTTCTTCTTCATTGGCGGCGAGCTGCGCCGCCTGCGCCAGGTTCTGCTGCAGATAGCGCACGCTGCTGTTGTAGCCGGAGACCGCCTGCAGTACTGCGAGCACACCGGGCGCCAGCATGGCAATTCCGACGATCAGAACCAGCCGCGGCCGCAACCCGGCGTTGCGTCCCCACCAGCGGCGTGGCGCAATGGCGAACTTTGAATACTTCATCTGGCGACGCGAAGCGGAATCGCCGCCGCTTTAACTTGCCTTGATACGGCCTGGGGTCATGGAGTCCTTTTCGCTGCGCGAACCAACGCTTCCTGCCGGCCCGCCGACGAACGCTGCGTCCTCGCCGAGCAGTTCGACCAGCCGGTCGCGCGCGCGCGCAATGCGGCTCTTGATGGTACCGACCGCCACCTGGCAGACATCGGCCGCCTCTTCGTAGGAAAGACCCGTCGCACAGACCAGCACCAGTGCTTCGCGTTGATCGTTGGGCAATTCCTGCAACGCACGATTGAGATCGCGCAGGTGCAGACGCGCATCGTGCATCGGCGCCACGGAGAGCTGCGCGGCGCAGATGCCCTCAGGATCTTCGACTTCGAATTTGCGGTGACGCAACTCCGAGTAGTAGCAGTTGCGCAGAATGGTGAACAGCCAGGCCTTCAGATTGCTGCCCGACTGAAACTGTTCGCGATTGGTCCACGCCTTGAGCACAGTGTCCTGAACCAGATCGTCGGCTCGCGCCGGATCGCCGCACAGCGATCGGCCGAAGGCGCGCAGCGCGGGCAGCAGCGCAGTCACCTGATCGAGGAATGGATCTGAACCAGCCATGAGTTGTTTCTCGGGAGGCGCGCTCAAGTGCCGCGCTCCTTGTCTTCGAGCTGCTTCAGCAGCGCCTTGAACTCATCCGGTACGGGTTCGTCCATGACCTCGGTGAACATGCGGCGCAGCCGGTTCGAGAGCCAGTCTGGAACCTCCTCCGGCGCTGCATCGTTGGTGGTCGGGACGACCTGGTCTGGCTTGATCTTGTCATTCATGATCATGACTGCGTGAGAACTGTCGGGTGCTGAATCCGACGTCTGTTAATAGTAGTGTGCGTGGTATGAGGCACTCCGAGCCGAACGCGGTGTAACTCATAAAGTTCCGACCACGGGAACATTTCACCCCTTTCACCCATATATATGCGACCCGGGTCCAGCCGCGGCCCCGGCGAAAGATATCTCAGCGACCGAAAAAATGATGGAGTAGCCTTCATGGCCCTAGCTCACGCAATTGGCGAGCACCTGCCTTATCTGCGTCGTTACGCCCGCGCACTGACCGGTTCGCAGAAAAGCGGTGATGCCTATGTCCGGGCATGCCTCGAAGCCATCGTTGCCGACACCTCGGTGCTCGGTACCGATCTGACCCCCCGGGTCGCACTCTACCGACTGTTTCATCGTCTCTGGGACACAACCAGTCTCGATGCCCGTTCGTCCGCAGGCGTGGCCGCATCCGACAATGTGGAAAAGCGCCTCAAGGAACTGACCCCCGCGCATCGACAGGCCCTGCTGCTCACCGCGATGGAAGGTTTCAGTCCGGCGGATACTGCACGCGTCCTCGACGTCCCGGAAGATCAGGTCAAGACCATGACAAGTCAGGCGGTGCGGGAAATTTCCAGCCAGCCGGTCACCAACGTTCTCATCATCGAAGACGAACCGATCATTTCGCTCGATCTCCAGAGCATCGTGCGCGAGATGGGACACAACGTCGTGGCGACTGCGACCACGCGTGACGAGGCAGTGCGCGAGGCACGCCGCACCGAACCGGGCCTGGTACTGGCTGACATCAAGCTCGCTGACGGCAGCTCAGGCATCGATGCAGTTCGACAGATCCTGAGCGAAGTCGAAGTGCCCATCGTGTTCATCACCGCCTATCCGGAGCGCCTGCTCACCGGCGAGCGTCCCGAGCCGACCTTCCTGGTGACCAAGCCATTCGTTCCCGAGACCGTGCGAGTAGCCATCAGCCAGGCGTTGCTGTTCGCCTGAAGCGCTCGATCGAATGACGAGCCGATGCCGGTAAGTTGACCGGTGTGAGCAGAAGAATGAGCAGACGGGAGCCATTGGCTCCCTTTCTGTTATTCAGCGTGAGTCCCGCGCAGATACTTGAAGGCCGCGAAGTCTGCTGACTCCGCGGCCTCTTCCTTTCTGACCGGCAGACCCGTCATTCAGTCTGCCGCACCGGTGCTCATCAGACCGGCGGTCGGCCCCGCATGGCGCCTGCCACCAGCGCGATCAACGTGAGTACGAGGAAGATGAAAAACAGAATCTTTGCGATACCCGCCGCCGCACCCGCAATCGAGCTGAAACCCAGCACGGCGGCGATGATGGCGACGACGAAGAACGTAAGCGCCCACGACAACATGACAACCTCCTGATCGAACTTGCTTGCAGAACTGCTCTGCGCAGGAACGTCCGAACGCGTCCGCGGTTCCTTCACTTTCGTCCGATGCCGTCCGGAACCCGCCCGCCGAAATTCCGGAACTTGCACACCACTGTGCACGTTTCACCGACCACTCGGACCCTTTGAGTCCGCAACACTCGGCGGAGGATTCCATGAAGATCAGATCTGTGATGCTGGCTTTGCTCATCGCAACGATGACCCTCGGTATGGCGGCCTGCGAAAAGAAAGGCCCCGTCGAGCAGGCCGGGGAAGAAGTGGACGAAGCCATCAACACGATGAAGAACGGCGGCAAGGAAACGACGGCCGACAAGCTCGATGACGCCGCCGACGACGTGCGCGAAGGCGTCAACGACGCGGCCGATGAACTGAAGAAAGACTGACGGTCGGGACTTTGATGCTCATGCGCGGGCGCACTGCAATGAACGGGGCGCCCGCGTTTTCATGAGAAGCCATCTCCTGCGTTGCCTTGCATTCGCGGCGTGCCTCGCGCTGAGCGCATGCGCGACGCCGCAGGTTCGTCACGTCGACGATCCGGCGCATGCCATTGCACCGCTCATTACGCCGCTGGGTGCGGTATCCACAGCACACGCGGCCCGGATTGTCGACAAGCGACTCGGACCGGAAGACGATCCGCACGTTCACGAACTCATCGATGCCTTTCGCGCCCAGGCGGCCACTCCGCTCGTGGCCGGCAATCGCGTGTCACTGCTCATCGACGGGCCGGCAACGCTCGGTGCAATTCGCAAGGCGATCGAAGGCGCCCGGCACAGCGTGCACGTGGAGACCTACATTTTCGCCGACGATGAAGTCGGCCGGGAGTTCGCCGATCTGCTCATTGCCCGATGCCATGAGGGCATCGAAGTTCGCGTGATCTACGACGCCATCGGCAGCGTCACCACGCCGGGTGCGTTCTTCGACCGGATGCGCGACAACGGCGTGCAGGTGCGCGAATTCCGCCCGCTGGATCCGTTGCGCACGCCGCTGCCCTGGAAAATCAACAATCGCGATCATCGCAAGATCGTCGTGGTCGACGGCCGCATCGCTTTTACCGGCGGGATCAACATCAGCAGCGCTTACGAGAGTTCCTCGAGCACACGCCCGGGACCGGACGCCGGCCGCGACCAGGCCTGGCGCGATACGCATGTCGAACTCGACGGTCCGGTCGCGGCGCAGTTTCAGGCCTTGTTCCTGGCAACGTGGACACGCGCAGGCGGCACTATCGACAGCAAGGCCGGCGAGTACTTTCCACCCGCCCAGGCAGTGGGGAATGAACTCGTCGCTGCAGTTGCAACGGACGCAGACGATGACAACGAGACGCGCATCTATGCGACTTACCTTGCAGCGGTACAGCACGCGACGCAGCGGCTGTGGCTGACCAATGCGTATTTCGCGCCCAACAAGGAATTCCGTGCTGCACTGATCGCTGCCGCGAAGCGGGGCGTGGATGTGCGCCTGATCGTGCCGAGCTTCACCGACTCCGGCCTGATCCTGAATGCCTCTCGCAATACCTTCGATGAACTGCTGGCGGGCGGCGTGCGCATTTATGAACAGCGCTACGCGCTGCTGCATGCCAAGACCGCTGTCATCGACAGCGCGCTTTCCATGGTGGGATCGGCCAATCTCGACATGCGCAGTTTCCTGCACAACAACGAGGTCAACGCCGTCATCGTCGGTCATGACTTCGCGCTGAAGCTGGAAGCCGTCTTCCAGCGCGATCTGAAGGACACCCGCGAGCTGGATCTGCAGCGCTGGCGTCATCGACCGTTCATGGATAAGGTCAAGGAGAAAGCCAGCAGCCTGCTTTCCTACTGGCTGTAACGGAGGATTGCATGAAAGTCATTGCCCTGCTTCTGACAATGGGTCTCGCATCAGCTGCCGCTGCGGCCCAGGAGGTAACGGCGGAGCAGGTCAGAACGCTGGAAGCGCAATGCGAAGCGGCGCGCGAGGCGAAGCTCAAGCCATTGCGCGATGCCGAGATCGAACGCTGCAAGGCGCAGAAGCGTACTGACCCGGGTTATTGCGAGCGGTTCTACAGTGACCTGGGCAACGCAACCCGCCGCCCCAACGGCACCATGACGCCACGCATGTTCGATGACCTGCCGGAATGCATCGCAGCTGCGAAGGCGCGCAGCAAACTGGCGAATCAGTGAGGTGGTTTGCGCCAGCGCTTCAGGGCGCTATCTGCGATCTGACTACCGCTGCGGTTTGCGCGGCCAGTAACGAGCAGCGCTATCCATCATCTGCCCGCCGGTGGCGCGGATCTTGTTCAGCCATTGCTTCGCCCAGGCGAACTCCAGGCCGAGAATCGCGAGTCCTGCAGGAATGACGATGAATGCCGGTCCCGGCAACACGATCATCGCCACGCCGATCAGGATGACCGTCCCGCCCACGAGCGCAATCGCGCAGCGGCGCGCCCATTTGTAGGTGACCGCGATCAGCGGCGGCACGACAGACATTCCCGGCAGATCATATGGCTCAACGGAGAAAATCCCGGATCAGTTCCGCCACCGCGCGCGGCTGCTCGTGATGCAGCATATGCCCCGCATCGGCCACTGACACAGTGGTGAGAATACTGAAGAGTCCGTCGAGTTTCTCCGGTGAGAGTTCCGCCTGCAGTCGCCGTACCGATTCCGATTCTGCGCCCGTCACGAACAGGACCGGTGCAGCAATCTCGCGCCAGCACGCTTCAGCCTGATCGCGTTGATAGAGCATGGGATTGCGACGCTTGTGACGCGGATCGGCGCGCAGTTCCACACGACCGCCGGGATGCTGCGTTGCCCACGCGCGCACGATGTAGTCGAGGCGCTCTGGCGGGGTGCGAGGATTGCGTCGCGCCAGCACTCGCGCGAACTGTTCGTAGCTGTCATAAGTGGCGTAGCCAACCTCCTCATGCAGTTCATCGAGCCATGATCGGTAGTGCGCGGGCGCCTGAACCGGCGACGTGCGTGGCAGACCGAGCCCTTCCAGTGCGATCAGTCGCCGAATGCGCTGCGGACGAATGCCGGCATACATGAGCGCAACGTTCGCGCCCATGCTGTGACCCATCAGATCGATTGGCTGGTGCGGCGCCACCAGGTCGAGTACTGCGTCCAGGTCGGCCAGGTAGTCAGGAAACCAGTAGCCCTCATGCGGCCATTGCGTTCGCCCGAAACCGCGGGCGTCGAAGGCAATCAGGCTGTGCCGCTGCGGCAGAAAATCGACAATGAATTGCCAGGTCTCGGCCGTATCGCCCCAGCCATGCAGGCAGATGAGGGGCGGCTCAGTCTGGCCGGGCCAGCGATAGAACTGAAACTCGAGATCCCGCAGCCGGTGCCGTTCGGCGTGGGGCGGGCGGCGGGGTTGGTAACTCACGAATGCGGTCCGGCTTCAGGCCGGAGAGAGCGCCTGACCCGGCCAGGCGCTCCTCATCCATCACTCCGGCAGACGAACGATGTTGGCCGTTGCGGTGAATGTATCTTCAGTCGATGCGGGCTCAGGCGTTGCGACAGGAGCCGGCGCAGGCGCCACGGCCTTCGGTGCGGCCTTGCGCTTTGCCTTCTTCTGCGGCGTGCGAACGATGTTCGCCTTGGCACGTACGCCACCCTTCTTCTTGCTTGCCTTGCGCGCGGCCTTCTTCTTGCCGGCCTTCTTCGCCTTCCTGGCAGGGCTGCGCGATACCTTCTTCTTCACGACCCTCTTCGTCTTCTTAGCGCCTTTCCTGGCCGCCTTCCGGGCCGCCTTTTTCTTCCCTGACTTCTTCTTCGTCGCCATGAGTCACCTCCGGGTCAGTCCCCTTCGTGTCGGATTGGAAATCCACATCTGCTTCGCAGCGATTGCCGCGTTTCGATATTACACGCACGGCTGACGCTGGTGCATGATCGCGCGATCCAATAGCGTACCGGCCGCACAGAACGTCCGGCTCGACATGAACACCAGCGATTCCAGCATCGACAACATCGTGCAACAGGCACAGGGACTCGGTCCGCGTGAGCGCGCGGCTTTCCTGCGCCAGGCCTGCGGTGCCGACGAAACGCTGCTGTCGCGCGTGTTGCTTGCCCTGCACGAACACAGCGCCAGCCAGGCGTGGGATGACCTGTATGGCGATGCCGAACCGATCGGGGTCGCCGTCGAACCCATCGAAGGGCAACGGCTGGGTGCCTATCGCATTCTGCGCAAACTGGGCTCGGGCGGCATGGGTGACGTCTATCTCGCCGAGCGTGCCGATGAGGAATATCACCAGCAGGTCGCAATCAAGCTGGTCCGTGCCGGCGCGTTCACCCCTCAGGTGCAGGGTCGACTGCGTACCGAACGCCAGATCCTGGCGCAGCTTCAACATCCCAACATCGCCCGGTTGCTCGACGGCGGGCGCGCCCCGGACGGCACCCCCTATCTGGTCATGGAGTACATCGATGGCGAGCCCATCGACATCCATTGCGATCGCAACCGTCTGTCGCTGGCCGAGCGCATCGAGCTGGTTCGCACGGTTTGCGCTGCGGTGCATTACGCACACCAGAACCTGATCGTTCACCGCGACCTGAAGCCCAACAACATCCTCATCACGGCCTCCGGCGAGGTAAAGCTGCTCGATTTCGGCATCGCCAAGCTGCTCGATACGCGTCATTCGCAGCACACGCTGGCGGTGACGCACATCGACTACCGCGTCATGACGCCGGCGCACGCCAGCCCGGAGCAGGTGCGGGGCGATGGCATCACGACCGCCAGCGATATCTATGTGCTGGGAGTCCTGCTGTTCGAACTGCTGAGCGGCCGCAAGCCGTTTCAGCTGGTCGGCAGCCGCCTGACCGACATGGAACGCATCATCTGCGAGCAGGAACCGCCGTTGCCGAGCGAGATGGTGGATCGCACTGCGGACGAGGCGCCGGATCTGCTCGATGACATCGTTTCGCGCCGCTCGACGACCCAGGCGCGGCTGCGCAGGGATCTGCAGGGCGATCTGGACAACATCATCCTGATGGCAATGCGCAAGGATCCGACGCGACGCTACGGTTCGGCCGAGCAGCTTGCGGCGGATCTCGAACGCCACCTGGCCGGTCAGCCCGTGCTCGCGACCCGCGACAGCTGGACCTACCGCACCGGCAAGTTCGTGGCGCGCCATCGCTGGGCAGTGCTTGCCTCGGCGACCGCGGCAATCCTGCTCACCGGATTCGCCGTCGTCACATTCGTGCAGGCGCGCCGCATTGCTCACGAACGCGACGTGGTCGCCGCCGAGCGCTCACGGGCCGAGCAGATCTCGTCGTTCCTGGTCGAGCTGTTCGAACTGTCCGATCCGTCGAAAAGCCGCGGCAATCAGGTGACGGCGCGTGAACTGCTGGATATCGGCTCGCGGCGCGTGCGCGTGGGACTCGCGGATCAGCCGGAGACGCGCGCGACCCTGCTCGGCACCATCGGGCAGGTGTACAGCAGCCTGGGTCAGTACAGCGATTCGGTGTCACTGCTGGAAGAAGCGCTGAA
>DASTRD010000311.1:0-11435 GCA_035761425.1 Povalibacter sp. | reverse complement strand
CTATTATTAGCAGCCGCCAGGGGTGAGTGCTAAAGCCTTCGGCACGCCTCTCCCCCAAGCGAACCACCGATTTCGTTTCCTAAATTCATCAAGACCTTATTCGAGGTTTGAGCCATGGCTGACAAGCTGAAGATTCGTCCATTGCACGATCGCGTGATCATCAAGCGCCTTGAAGAGGAGCGCACTTCTCCCGGCGGTATCGTGATTCCGGATTCGGCCACCGAAAAACCCATCAAGGGCAAGGTGGTTGCCGTCGGCAAGGGCAAGATCCTCGAGAACGGCGAAGTGCGTGCGCTCGACGTCAAGGTCGGCGACAACATCCTGTTCGGCAAGTACAGCGGCACGGAAGTGAAGGTCGACGGCGAAGAGCTTCTCGTCATGCGCGAAGAAGACGTGATGGCCGTCATCGAGAAGTAATCGCTTCTCCAACTACCGCAAAAAATTTCGAGTCGAGGAAGGACTGAAGGGTCTGTCCCGCGACACCACTGGATATGAGGTTGAACTCAAATGGCTGCTAAAGAAGTACGTTTCAGCGATGACGCCCGCGCGCGCATGCTCAAGGGCGTGAACATCCTGGCGAATGCCGTCAAGGCGACGCTGGGTCCCAAGGGCCGCAACGCGGTGCTCGAGAAGAGCTTCGGCGCCCCCACCGTCACGAAGGACGGTGTGTCGGTCGCGAAGGAAATCGAACTCAAGGACAAGTTCGAGAACATGGGCGCGCAGATGGTTAAGGAAGTTGCTTCCAACACGTCTGACGAAGCTGGCGACGGCACGACCACTGCGACCGTTCTGGCGCAGGCGATCGTTCGCGAAGGTCTGAAGGCTGTCGCCGCTGGCGCCAACCCGATGGATCTGAAGCGCGGTATCGATGCTGGCGTCGCCGCTGCTGTCGAAGAGCTGAAGAAGCTCTCCAAGCCTTGCAAGGATCAGAAGGCGATTGCGCAGGTCGGCACGATCTCCGCGAACTCCGACGAGTCGATCGGCAAGACCATTGCAGATGCGATGGAAAAGGTCGGCAAGGAAGGCGTGATCACGGTCGAAGAAGGCTCGGGCCTGCAGAATGAACTCGACGTGGTCGAGGGCATGCAGTTCGACCGCGGCTATCTTTCGCCGTATTTCATCAACAATCAGCAGAACCAGACTGCTGAACTCGAGAACCCGTACATCCTGCTGTACGAGAAGAAGATCTCCAACGTCCGCGAACTGCTGCCGCTGCTCGAAGGCATTGCCAAGGCCGGCCGTCCGCTGCTGATCGTCGCCGAAGACGTCGAAGGCGAAGCGCTCGCGACGCTGGTCGTGAATACGATTCGCGGCATCGTGAAGGTTGCTGCCGTGAAGGCCCCGGGCTTCGGCGATCGCCGCAAGGCAATGCTGCAGGATATCGCCGTGCTGACCGGTGGCACCGTGATTTCCGACGAAGTGGGTCTGTCGCTCGAGAAGGCCACGCTCAACGATCTCGGCGAAGCCAAGAAGATCGTTGTCGAGAAGGAAAACACCACCGTCATCGACGGCAAGGGCAAGAACGCCGACATCAAGGCGCGTGTCGAGCAGATCCGCAAGCAGATCGAAGAAGCCACTTCCGACTACGACAAGGAGAAGCTGCAGGAGCGCGTTGCCAAGCTCTCCGGCGGCGTCGCCGTGATCAAGGTCGGTGCTGCGACCGAAATCGAAATGAAGGAAAAGAAGGCCCGCGTCGAAGACGCGCTGCACGCAACCCGTGCCGCCGTTGAAGAAGGTGTGGTGCCGGGCGGCGGTGTCGCGCTGATCCGCGCTCAGAAGGCTGTCGAGAAGCTCGAAGCGAAGAACGAAGACCAGGCGTTCGGCATCAAGATCCTGGCCCGTTCCATCGAAGAGCCGCTGCGCCAGATCGTCACGAACGCCGGTGAAGATGCCGCGGTCGTGCTGGCGAAGGTCAAGGAAGGCAAGGGCACGTTCGGCTACAACGCTGCGACCAGCAGCTACGGCGACATGCTCGAACTCGGCATCCTGGATCCGACCAAGGTCACGCGCCTGGCACTGCAGAACGCAGCGTCGGTTGCCGGCCTGCTCCTGACGACCGAGGTGATGATCGCCGAAGCTCCGAAGGAAGAAGCCGACCACGCTCATGGCGCCCCCGGCGGCATGGGTGGCATGGGCGGAATGGATATGTGATTCGGGCCGACTGGCCAACCGGCTGACTGGTCTGCTGGCCAGCGCCGGAACCGGAAGTCGGAGAAAGCCCCGCGCAAGCGGGGCTTTCTTTTTGGGCGATCGTCTACTTGCGGGGTGCGACGCGTCCGGGGGATCAGCGACGCAGCGCTTTCAATGCCCGGACCATGAGCGGCGGCATCAGTTGCCGGGCAGCGCGTTCAACCAGCGATGGCTTCTTCTGATAGAAATGCGGCGCGAACACCGAGGCGTGCGGGGTCACGTTATCGCCGGCACCGGCTGTGTGGTAGTACACGAGAAACGAGTGCCGGAACCGATCACGCGGACAGGCCAGTGGCGCAGGTACGCCGTGATAATTCGGGTAGGCGACTTCGAACAACGCCGTACGGTTATAGACCGGGTCGATCGATACTTCGCAGCGCGTTGCCTGGTCATCCCACAGTTCGAGCTGACCGCCGTATTCCCTGGGCCAGTCCTTGTTGAGGAAAATGATCAGCGCCAGTCGGCGGCGCAGCCCGGTCTCGTAAGCCACGTTGCGATCGGCGTGAATCTGGAAGAAACCGCCGCGATGCATCAGTGCGTGGCCGCCGCCCTGGAGATACGGATCCGGCAGCAGTTGCCACACTCCGGTGATCTCGGAGAGCAGGTAAAGAAACGCCGCCGAGTGCAGGACCGAGATCAGCTCAGTGCTGGCGGGACCCAGCTCGACTGCCGAGCGCATGCGCTCGACTCGCTGCAGTCCATGATCGATCCGAACCCACTGATCTTTGCCCGGTGCTTCGGTGATCACCCGATCCAGCAGGGTCGGGGAAAAAAGATTGTCGATGACCGCATGAGGAAACGGTCTGGCGTTGCGATAGCTTTCGCGCACAGCCTCGACCCCTCGCGGCAACTGAACTTTGCCCTGCAGGGTTTCGAGCAGTGCGGTGCCGCCCTCGTCGTCAAGGGCATCCGCCGGGATCGCTTGTTCCATGAGGCTGGTCGTTGTTCCGCGGGTGCTGCCGCGCGCTGATATTCAAAGCAAGAGACATGCCGCACAAAGATCGTCGAATTTCATTACAGTCGATCTCGATTTGGCCGCCGAACAAACGCATCGAACTAGCGAAAGGTCCATGAAAACGCGGCGAACAGCACGATTGTCCGAGCGCACCACATTATGTGGCATGCCTGCCGGGTCGCCATGCGGGAAGGGGCATGCACCCTTTGGATCGCCAATGAGATGCCGGATGCACCGGGACGTTCCGGGTGCACGCGCCATACAGGGGGTAAACGGGTGGGGGCTTCTGTCCAGGGCAACGCGGGCCGCGGAAATCGTCCTTGGTTCAATGGAGTAAGGCGCTGCGCACTGGCCGAGTCCCGGAATGCCGTTTATTCTCCGCCCGCCGATAAAACCATGAGAGCGGTAACATGACGACAAATACAGAACGCCTGAGTGTGGGGGAAAAGGTCGGATACAGTCTCGGTGACCTGGCCGCCAACCTGATCTTCCAGACTTTCGTTACCTTTCTCGCCTTCTTCTATACCGACGTTTTCAAGATCCCGGCAGGCGCTGCGTCGGCGATCATTTTCTGGGGCGGAGTCATCGGCGGCGTCGTCTTCAATCCCATCATGGGACTGATTGCCGACCGTACCAACACGCGTTGGGGCAAGTTCCGCCCCTGGGTGCTGTGGACGGCCGTGCCCTTCGGTGTGCTCTCGCTGCTGGCCTTCTCGACCCCCGACCTCGGCGAGCAGGGCAAGATCTATTACGCAATGATCACCTACACCCTGCTGGTGATCATTTATGCGGCCAACAATCTGCCCTATGCCGCGCTGAGCGGCGTGCTCACCGGCAACATGTCCGAGCGCAACAGTCTGTCGTCGTACCGTTTTGTGGCAGTGATGGTGGCGCAGTTCATCATTCAGGTGCTGCTGCTGCCGCTGGTACTCATGCTCGGCCACGGCGATCAGGCGGTTGGCTTCCGCAAGGCGATCATGATCTTCGCGATCATCGGCACGATCTTCTTCGTGATTACGTTCCTGACGACGAAAGAACGTGTCGTGCCCACGCCCGAACAGAAATCATCGGTGCGCGAGGACCTGACGGATCTGGTGCGCAACAAGCCCTGGCTGCTGATGCTTGCGGTCACCATCCTGGTGTTCATCACGCTGGCGCTCAAGGGCGGTTCCTACATCTATTACTTCCAGAACTATGTCGATCAGGCTGCACTGGCGCAGTTCCTGGACGGCATCGGATTCAACGGATTCATCGGCGGGTTGAACTCGTTCGTTACCGGCATCGGCCTGGGCGAGTTTCACTGGCCTGACGACGCTGTCGCTTCCGGCTTCGGCATTTTCAATGGCGGCGGCATCATTTTCATGATCGTCGGCATCGGCTTCTCCAAACCGCTGGCCGATCGCTTCGGCAAGCGCAATGTGTTTGGCGTGGCGCTGTTGCTGGCGACCCTTTGCCTGATTGCGTTCGTTTTCTATCCGCCCACCGCGGTCGGCACGATCTTCGTTACGCAGATCCTGCACGGCTTTTTCTACGGCATCACGATTCCGCTGCTGTGGGCCATGACTGCCGATGTGGCCGACTACTCCGAGTGGAAGAACAACCGCCGCGCGACCGCTATCATCTTCTCCGCGATGATCCTGGGACTGAAGTTCGGACTGGCCGTGGGCGGTGCGTTGGTGGCGAAGCTGCTGGATGTTTACGGCTATGTGCGCGGTGCGGAAGAGCAGGCCCCCGCGGTTGTGCACGGCATCAAGCTGGCCATCAGCGTCTATGCGTCGGTTCCCTTTCTCATCTGCTGCGGCCTGCTGTTCTTCTACGAGATCAACAAGGCAATGGAAACACGCATCGAGAGCGAACTGGGTCAGCGTCGCGGCGCGGCCTCCTGACGCAGTCACGCACGACGGCAAATTCATTCACGAGAAACCTGAGCATCATGTCGAACGATTCAGAGATCGATTATTCCGGTGTCGACTACGCGGCTATCACCAGCAAAGCGATTTCCCAGCCGCTGGTGACACACATATATACGGCCGATCCGTCGGCGCATGTGTTCGAGGGCAGGATCTACATCTATCCCTCGCATGATGTCGAAGCCGGAATCCCGTTCAACGACAACGGCGATCATTTCGACATGCGTGACTATCACGTGCTGCGGATGGATTCGCCGACAGCTCCGGCGGTCGACTGCGGGCTCGCACTCGACATCAAGGATGTGAAGTGGGCGCAGCGTCAGATGTGGGCGCCGGACGCCGCAACCAAAGACGGCAAGTACTACCTCTATTTCCCGGCCAAGCGCCCGGACGGGATTTTCCAGATTGGTGTTGCCGTGGGTGACCGCCCGGAAGGACCGTTCACGCCGGAGCCCGAAGCAATCAAGGGCAGCTATTCCATCGACCCGGCCGTATTTGTGGACGACGATGGCGCCGCTTACATGTACTTCGGCGGCATCTGGGGCGGTCAGCTGCAGAAATATCGCGACAACGTGTATGGCGAGAAGAACGAAGAACCTGCCGACGATGCGCCCGCACTGGGACCACGCGTTGCCAGACTCAGCGCGGATATGAAGCAGTTCGCCGAAGCGCCGCGCGAAGTCGTGATTCTCGATGAAGCCGGACAGCCGCTGCGCGCTGGCGACCACGACCGGCGGTTCTTCGAGGCGTCATGGCTGCACAAGTACAAGGGCAAGTACTATTTCTCGTACTCGACTGGCGACACACATTTCCTGTGTTACGGCATTGCCGACAATCCTTACGGACCCTTCGCGTACCAGGGACGCATTCTGATGCCGGTCATCGGCTGGACCACGCATCATTCGATCTGCGAATTTCAGGGCAAATGGTATTTGTTCTATCACGACTCCGTGCTCTCGAAAGGCGTCACGCACCTGCGCTCGGTCAAGGTAGCGGAGCTGACTTACGACGCAGACGGTCGCATCAACACGATCAAGCCCTATCAATAGTGGATTGAGCGCGGTTCGCCCTGGCGGGGGACCGGTGCTCGCAGGCCCGGACCGCGGATCGCGCGCCGGTGCGCAGAAACCAATATGCAGCGGGTGCCTGGATCGGGCTACTCGGTGATGTCGCTCATCGTGCGTTGTATGTTGCGGGCGCGTTCACGTTGAGTGAACAAGGCCCGCTTGCGCGGTTGCCTTGAATTCTGATACCGCTATCACTACGCTTCCGGCACTTTTTTTGGCGACGGCGTCGCCTGGAGCGGCCACCCGGTGGAACATGTACGGTGGCGGTCGTTCATCGTCGGGGTGGCCGGCGATCGTCAGTCCGCGGTGGCCGGGCCTCCGCAGCGTCCTTGTGCATGAACGGGTTTCACAGTGATCACTTATCTTCCTGCTGACTGGCGCGATGCCATCCTCGTCGGACGTCTCGGCAACGCCGAAGGGCCGACCCCGGTCGTCATCGTCAACGGCCGCGTGCGCGACGTATCGCGCCATGCCGCCACGGTTTCCCAGTTGCTGGCGCAATGGGATGGCCGGATTCCGGAGGGACGCGATCTGGGTCCGCTGGAGGACCTGCCCATTTCGCGAGCCTTCGATGGCAATGCGCAGCTCCGGCTGTTGTCACCGTTCGATTTGCAGTGCATCAAGGCCAGCGGCGTCACATTTGCCATCTCCGCCATGGAGCGCGTCATCGAAGAGCGCGCGCGTGGCGATGCGCGGCGGGCAGAAGAACTGCGCAACAGTCTGCGCGAGCGCATCGGTACCGACATTCGTTCTGTCAAACCCGGTTCCGATGCCGCCAAGCGACTCAAGGAGGCTCTGATTGCCGACGGACTGTGGTCGCAGTATCTGGAAGTGGCGATCGGCCCGGATGCGGAGATCTTCACCAAAGGTCCGCCGCTGTCGTCCGTGGGCTGGGGTGACTGGATCGGCGTGCGTTCGGATTCCGCCTGGAACAATCCCGAGCCCGAAGTGGTGCTCGCCTGTGATGGCGCCGGACGCATTCTCGGTGCAACGCTCGGCAACGATGTGAATCTGCGCGACATCGAAGGTCGCAGCGCGCTGCTGCTCGGCAAGGCCAAGGACAATAACGCATCCTGCGCCATCGGTCCGTTCATCCGCATGTTCGACGGCAAGTTCACGCTCGACGATGTGCGCAGCGCCGTGGTGCGCCTGGAAATCGAAGGTGCCGACAAGTTCCGGCTGGAAGGCAGCAGCTCGATGTCGCAGATCAGCCGCGATCCCGAGCAGCTCGTCGGTCAGACCGTTGGCCGCCATCACCAGTATCCGGACGGCTTCGCGCTGTTTCTGGGCACGATGTTCGCGCCCATCGTCGACCGCGGCGCGCCTGGCCTCGGTTTCACTCACAAGGTCGATGACATCGTGCGCGTATCCACGGAAAAGCTCGGCATCCTCGAGAACAAGGTGACGACCTGCGACAAGGCGCCACCGTGGACGTTCGGCATCGCGGCGCTGATCCAGAATCTGGCCCGGCGCAATCTGCTGTCGCGCTGATCGATCCTGCATGTCCACCCGAACGCTGGCGCATTACATCAACGGCCGCTGGGAAGCGGCCGAGCCCGCGTTCGACAGTCTCAACCCTTCCGATACGCGCGATACCGTGGCGCGCGTCCCTGCCGGAGATGCTGCAGTCGTCGACGCCGCGGTGAACGCTGCCCGCGCGGCATTTCCTGCATGGGCGGGCGCGAGCATCGAATCGAGATCAGACGTACTCGACCGCGCGGGCTCAGCAATACTGGCGCGCAGCGACGAACTCGGTCGACTGATGGCGCGCGAAGAGGGCAAGACCGTCCCGGAAGGGGTGGCCGAAGTGATCCGCGCCGGCCGTATTTTCAAGTTCTTTGGCGCCGAAGCGTTGCGCATGCGCGGCGCAACGGTCGATTCGCCGCGTGCGAATGTCGAGATTGCCACGTATCGCGAACCCATCGGCGTCTTCGGTCTGATCACGCCGTGGAATTTTCCGCTGGCCATTCCCGCATGGAAGAGTGCACCTGCACTGGCCTTTGGCAATACGGTGGTGATGAAACCGTCTGAACTCACGCCTGCACTGGCGGTGGCATTGACGCAGATCATTCACGACGCAGGTGCGCCGCCGGGCGTATTCAATCTGGTACTCGGTCTGGGCGCCGCGGGCGGTGCTCTGTCGGCACATCCTCAGGTCGATGGCATCTCCTTTACCGGATCGCAGGCAACCGGTGCGCGCGTTGCGAATGCGGCGCTGGCACATCAGGCGCGCTTTCAGCTCGAAATGGGCGGCAAGAACCCGCTGGTCGTGCTGGACGATTGCGATTTTGAGCGCGCGATCCAGTGCGCACTGGACGGCGCTTTCTTTGCGAGCGGGCAGCGTTGCACGGCATCGAGCCGTCTCATCGTGACCGAAGGCATTCACGATCGCTTTGTCGAAGCACTTGCGGCGCGCGTCGCCGCATTGCGTGTCGGCGATGCACTGGACGCGCAAACGCAGATGGGACCGGTCGCAAGTCAGGCACAGCTGGACAAGAGCCTGTCGTACATCCGGATTGCGACCTCCGAAGGTGGTGTCTGTCGCTGCGGCGGCGGGGCATTGCAGCTCGACAAGCCCGGCTATTACGTCGCGCCGACGCTGATCAGCGATACTCAGACGCAGATGCGCATCAACAATGAAGAGGTGTTCGGTCCGGTAGCGTCCGTCATTCGAGTACGCGATTACGATGAGGCGCTCGCCACGGCCAACGCCGGTGAATTCGGCCTGTCGGCCGGCATCGTGACTTCATCGTTGCGCCATGCGCGGCACTACACACGCAACGTGCGCGCCGGCATGGTGATGGTGAATCTGCCCACCGCGGGCGTCGACTATCACATCCCTTTCGGCGGATCGCGCAAGTCCAGTTATGGACCGCGTGAACAGGGGTTCGCCGCCGTCGAGTTCTACACCCAGCTCAAGACTGCCTACAGCTGGTCGTAAACACTTTAAACTTCCAACGTTCATCACAGGCTCGGTTCAACATGCCACATGCGGTCTATCCGTCTCTCGCCAACAAGGTCGTCGTCGTCACAGGCGGCGGCTCCGGCATTGGAGCCGACATCGTTGCGGGATTCGTGCGGCAGAAAGCCCGCGTGTTCTTTCTCGATGTGGCCGAAGACTGCTCCCGGACGCTCGTCGATCAACTGGACGGCGCGCCGCAGTTTTACCGCTGCGACCTCACCGATATCGATGCGCTGAAGGCGGTACTCGCCGAGATCGAGGCCAAGGCCGGTCCGGCATCGGTGCTGGTGAACAACGCCGCCAATGATGATCGGCACAGTGCGCACGATGTGACGCCCGCGTACTGGGACAACCGCATGAACGTCAATCTGCGGCACATTTTCTTTGCCAGTCAGATGGTGGCCGCAGGCATGAAGCGCGGCGGCGGCGGATCGATCATCAATCTGGGATCGGTTTCCTGGCATCTCGGCCTGCCTGATCTGTGCCTGTACGAGACCGCGAAGGCAGCGATTGAAGGCATGACTCGCGCCATGGCGCGCGATCTGGGCGAGGACAACATTCGCGTGAATTGCGTCATTCCGGGTGCCGTCCGCACGCCGCGTCAGATGGCGCTGTGGCACACGCCGGAGGAAGAGGCCAAGATTCTCGCGCAGCAATGCATCAAGGCGCGGGTCGAACCGGTCGACATTGCGGCGATGGTGTTGTTCCTCGGTTCGGACGATGCGCGTCTGTGCACCGGCCACAATTACTGGGTCGATGCCGGCTATTGCTGATCCTCCGCCTGCACTCATCCACACTCAAGTTCCGGTTCCTGCCATGTCTGTCGAATGCATCTGGCCGCTGAAGGCCAAGCTCGCTGAAGGTCCCTTGTGGTCGGCGCGCGATAAGGCCCTGTGGTTCGTCGACATCAAGGGCTGTCGCATTCATCGCTACGACGAACCGGCGGGCACGCAGCACACCTGGAACGCGCCAGAGCACATTGGGTTCATCGTGCCCACGGCCAGCGGCAAGTTCATTGCCGGCATGAAATCCGGCCTGTACACGTTCGATCAGCACACCGGTGCGTTTTCGCTCATCACGCTGGTGGATTCCGGGCTTCCCGACAACCGTCTCAATGACGCCTGCGTCGATCCCGCTGGCCGACTCTGGTTCGGCTCGATGGACAACAACGAGAGCGCACCGACGGGTTCGCTCTATCGCCTCGATCGCGACGGTCTGCGCTGTTGCGATGAAGGCTACGTGATCACCAATGGTCCGACTGTCTGTCCTCAGGGTCGCACGCTGTATCACATCGATACGCTCAAGCGCGTCATCTACGCGTTCGATCTCGACAAGCAGGGCGCCATCGCCAATCGGCGTGTCTTCGCCACCATTGAAAAGCACGGTGCGTATCCGGATGGTCCGGTCGTGGACGCAGCCGGCTGCGTGTGGGTCGGCTTGTACGGCGGCTGGGGTGTGCAGAAATTCTCACCTGCAGGCGAAGCGCTCGATTTCATCGAATTGCCCGTCGCGAACTGCACCAAGGTCGCGTTCGGCGGCGACGACGGCCGTACGCTGTACATGACGACGGCATGGCAGGGCCTCTCCGATGAGCAGCGCGCACAGCAACCGCTCGCCGGGAGCCTGTTCCGTACTCGCGTCGATACGCCGGGGCTGCCGCAGCACGAAGTCGCCGGCTGGTAGGAAAATTCACAGAGACACGGACTCCGGGAATTCACCCGGCGCATTCGTGACATCCCTGTCGGCATTCCTTCTGCCTCTGTGTACCCTGTGATCTCCGCCTGAAATCCGTTTCTCTTACTCATACATCATGAACAAGCCGCGCTTCCGTTCCCGCGAATGGTTCGACAATCGCGAACACATCGACATGATGGCGCTGTATCTCGAGCGCTTCATGAACTATGGCCTGACGCCCGAGGAACTGCGCAGTGGCAAGCCGATCATCGGCATCGCCCAGACCGGCAGCGACATCTCGCCATGCAATCGCATTCACCTGGATCTGGCACAACGCGTCAGGGAAGGCATTCGGGACGCGGGCGGAGTGCCGCTGGAATTTCCCGTGCATCCGATCTTCGAGAACTGCCGCCGCCCGACCGCCGCGCTCGATCGCAATCTCGCGTATCTCGGGCTGGTCGAGATTCTCTACGGCTATCCGCTCGATGCCGTCGTGCTGACGACGGGCTGCGACAAGACGACGCCCTCGGGCATCATGGCTGCGTCCACTGTCGACATTCCGGCGATCGTGCTCTCCGGCGGCCCGATGCTCGATGGTTATTTCGAAGACGAGCTGGCCGGCTCCGGCACGGTGATCTGGCGCTGCCGCCGTCGCTTGGGCGCGGGGCAGATTACGG
>DASTRD010000310.1:0-8267 GCA_035761425.1 Povalibacter sp. | reverse complement strand
GCATCATCGATGACGGTGTCGGCATGCCCGCCAATGCGCCATCGCGCAGTGTCTCGCACGGTCTGATCGGCATGCGCGAACGGATCAGACAGGTCGGCGGTGTGATCAGCATTGGTTCACATCAGGAACCGTCCGGCACCGTGGTGGACGCTTTCATTCCGTATCCGCGCGATCGCAAGGCGGCGGTCAGGGCCGTAGGGAATTGACGTACACAATGCAGGACCGGCTTCAAGACTATGAAGGACCTGCTCCAGGTAATGAAATGAATGAGAACCCGGAACAGGCGCCACGCCGCGCCCGTTCTGCGACTCCGGACGGAGGCAAGCAATGACCCATCGGTCTCATCAGCGCGAGCACGCTGAAACTTTCAGTGCGAATGACGCGCTGGCGGCCACACGGGTGTGCAGTGTCGGCGGCCTGCTCGGCGAATCGACAGCCATGCAGGCTCTGTTCGAACAGATTGCCAGGGCCGCCACGAGCCAGGACAGTGTGCTGTTCGTCGGCGAACGCGGCAGCGGCAAGGAACTCGCAGCGCGCTGCCTGCACACGCTCAGTTCCCGCTCCATGCAGCCGTTTCTGGTGTTCAACTGCGGCGCGCAGGCTGCAACCCTCACGGAGGCGGAACTGTTCGGCCGTGAAGCGGGCACGGGCCCGGACCTCAATGTGAAGCATCTGGTATCCCAGCAGGGGCATCTCGAGCGTGCCGGCTCAGGCACGCTCCTGCTCGAGGAGGTGCACAAGCTTCCCGCCGATCTGCAACTGAAGCTGCTGCGGGTACTGGAATCGGGTCGCGTGCTGCGAATCGGGGCGCAGCAGGACTTCGCCGTGCACTGCCGGATTCTGGCGACGATCGAGCAGCACCCGGATGCGCAACAACTACGGCCGGAATTGCTGGACCGGCTTTCGGTGAGCACCATTACGGTGGCCCCGCTGCGTGAGCGCGGCGACGACGCCGAATTGCTGGCTCACTATTTTCTGGCGGTGTTGAACGCCGAAGAAGGCACCGCCAAGCGTTTCTCGGCACGCTCGATCGAGTGCCTGCGTCGATATTCGTGGCCCGGCAACGTCCGGGAGCTGCGCAATGCGGTCCATCGCGCCTTCATTCTCGCCGACAGCGACCTGGATCTGGCCGTCGCGCTCGAGCGACCGCTGGCGCTGTCTTCGGATGGCGACGCTCAGGTGCTGCGAATCCCTGTAGGAACTCCCTTGGCCGAGGCCGAACGCTGGATGATTCTGGCAACTCTGAGGAAATGTCAGGGAAACAAGACGCGGGCTGCAGCGTTACTGGGCGTTAGTCTCAAGACGCTCTACAACCGCCTGAATGCTTACCGGGCCCAGGGACTGGACGAGAGCGATCTCAACCCTCAACTCTTCGAGGTGGCCAACTGATGTTCAATGCGCGAGAAAATGAAATGCCGGACACGCAGCCGACGCTTCATGAATCCATCCGGGTGCTGATCGTTGACGATCACGCCATTCTGCGCGCCGGCGTGCGCGAGATGCTGGCGGACGAGGAAGACCTGCAGGTGGTGGGAGAAGCGGGGTCGGCCGAGGAAGCGCTCGCATTGCTCGATGGCGGCACCAAAGTCGACGTCGTGGTTCTGGATATCACACTGCCGGGTCAGAGCGGTATCGAGCTGCTCAAGCAGCTGCGTACGCAGCGGCCCGAACTCGCCATCCTGGTGCTCAGCATGCACCCGGAGCGCAGTTTTGCCGTGCGTCTGATGCGCGCCGGTGCCAACGGCTACGTTCCCAAGATGATCGTTCCCGAAGAACTGATCAAAGCCGTGCGCGCTGTGGGCACGGGTCGTCGCTACATCACGCCGATCGTGGCTGAACTGCTGGCCTCCGACTGCGCTTCCGATGAGGAAGGTCCGCTGCACAATCGCCTTTCGGAACGCGAGCTGCAGGTCTTTACGCGAATTGCGCGCGGCATTTCGCCAGCCGTCATGGCCAATGAGCTGGGTCTGAGCGTGAAAACGGTGAGCACGTATCGGGCGCGCATTCTCGAAAAGATGGCGATGCGCAGCAATGCCGAGATCGCCGCTTACGCGGTGCGCAATCAGCTCGTCGATTGACGGTGGGGTGTGTCGCCCAGACCGCGCGATGAAGCCGCAGACTTCATCGCGGACGATGTGCTGACCATCTACATCGTCGAAGACTCATCGCCGGTGCGTGAACGACTGATCGAGTCCATGCACGACATCCCGAACACCCGCGTAGTGGGCGAGGCAGCCGAGATTCCGGAAGCGATGGAAGGCGTGCGGATGTCACAGCCGCGGGTGCTGATTCTCGACATTCAGTTGCGTGGCGGCAGTGGTTTTCGGCTGCTGAAGCAGTTGCAGGCAGCCGGTATCGATCGTCCGGAGCTGGTGATCGTTATCACAAATAATCCGAGCGATGAATACCGGATGGCCAGTCGTGCCTGCGGGGCCGACCACTTCTTCGACAAGGCTTCGGAATTCGACAAGGTCCGCGACGTCCTTGTCCGCCATGGGAATGGCGGCAACACGCAGACGGCGGGGTGGCCCGCCGTCTGAGCCTGCTGACTACTGCCAGCCGTGGCGTCGGGAAAAATCCTTCACCTGGCGCTCGGCTTCGTCGCGCTCCCAGCCGTAACGTTCCTGAAGCTTGCCCGCCAGAATTTCGGTGTTGCCCTCGACCTGATCGATCTCATCGTCAGTGAGCTTGCCCCACTGCTGTTTGATCTTGCCCTTGAGTTGCTTGAAGTTGCCTGCGGCGATGTCCTTGTTCATGGTGCCTCTCCGGTAAGTGACAGCGACCCAACCGCTGCTTCAACATAACGGATCGTCTGCGCCGAATGTTCTCGGCCCACGCAGCGACCAGGCCCGATTTTTTTTCGGAGTGACGGATCAAAAGCCGCGGACCGGGCGTTGCCACTGCGGTCGCGTGCCCGCATGGACGCGGCCTGGTCTGTCTTGCGTTGTTTCCGACACTGTACAGTCCGCCACGTGGACCTCCCAGTCGATGGGGCACCCGCTGAGATCCCATCGGACACCATAGCTGGTGGCTGTACACTTCCAGGCCGCGCTTCGGCGCGGCCTTTTTTTGCGCGCGCAATTCAGCGCTGCTAGCGGTCGGTCCACCACCCGACAAATTCCGCGAAGTTGATGCGACCGTCCGCATCGTCGTCCGCGGCGTCGAAGGCCAGCAGGCATTCTTCTTCAGAGAGGTCCTCGTCGAGATCGCGCAGCAACAGCGCGAATTCCTGCGCAGCGATCCAGCCGTCGCCGTCGAGGTCGACGGCGGCAAATGTGGCGCGCAGACGTGTCTCTTCTTCCATGGCCATTCCTTTGATTCTCAATTGTCGCTACGTGCGGCTGAGGGACCGAACACGCGTCCGAAGAAGTCACCGGATTTCCACGTCGGTCGATTTGCGGCGTTGGCCACATCGGTGACGATGCGCAGATCGACGCGGGCCAGATCTGCGGCCGCGGCATAGTCGATGCCGCCGGATACATCGTCGCTCGGCGAATGATAATGATGCGTCAGGAACTCCCGCCGCAGCTGGGCCACATCGATGCGTTTGTCGCGCGCCTGATAGCCGCCACCGATGACGATCGAAGGGATGCCCTGACGAATGAAGGAAAACTGATCGCTGCGCACGAAGCTCACCTGCTCGGGCGTGGGGTCAGGACTCAGGCGCAGCCCCTGACTGCCAGCCGCGCTGCGCGCCACCGCGCCGAGCGAAGAGTGCTGTTCGCCCAGCGCAACGAGATCGCTGGTGCGCGCGAACAGCATCGGCATATCGATGTTGATCGCCGCCACCAGGGTGCCATCCGCCGGTGGATGCTGCACGAAGTAGTCCGATCCCAGCAGTCCCTTCTCCTCGGCCGTCACGGCCAGGAAGACGACGGAACGCCGCAGCTTGATGCCTGACGCATTCAGTGCCCGCGCCATCTCCAGCAGGATGCCGACACCGACGGCATTGTCCTGGGCGCCGTTGTAGATGGAATCGCCATTCACCGCCGCGCCACGCCCGAGATGATCCAGATGCGCGGTGACGACCACGTACTCATGCTTCAGTCGCTCGTCGGTACCCGGTGCGATGGCGACGACATTGGCGCTTTCGGTGCGTCGCAGGCCGGTGGTTGCCGACAAGGTCAGCAGACCCGGAAGATCGAATCCCTGCGGCTCGCCGGCATCGGCACTCGCCAGCACGGTATCGAAACTGCGCTCGGCTCCTTCGAACAATTGTGCGGCCGCATCGCGGTTGAAGCGGAAACGGAGCTTCAACTGCTCGAAGGCATTCCTGGGCTTGCCGTCCTCATCTACCCATCGCATCTGCGGGACCCAGCTCATGGCCACATTGCGTTCCCAGGGGAACAGCGTCGCACTTTCCGTCGTATCGAGAATCACGGCACCTACCGCGCCACGCTCGATGAGTTTCGGAAACTTGGTATATGCGGAGGAGTAGTACGCGCGCTGGGTATGGGGAAAGCGTGCCGGCGCACCCGTAAAGATGACGGCGATGCGTCCGTTCAGATCGATGCCGGCGAAGTCGTCGTAGTTCAGTTCGGGTGCGTCAATGCCGTAGCCAGCGAATGTCAGCGGGGCGCTCAGTGTCGAACTCGCCGAGAGATAGTCGGCCGATGGCAGATAGTGTGTGCCGTAGTCGAACGTGCGTGTCTTGCCGTTGACCAGCAGTTCCACCGCGGATCCCGGCAGCACCGGTGTGGCTTCCACCAGTGGCACGGGCTGCAGATAGGTTGCATTGACACCGGCCGGATCGAGACGCACCTGACGGAACTGCGAGGCCACGTAGGCTGCGGCGACGTCGTAGCCACGTGAGGCTGCAGCGCGCCCTTCGAGCAGATCGCTGGCGAGGAATTCCACATGCGCCTGGATTGCATCCGACCGCACCAGTGTGGCCGGATCGGCGGCGAGAGCGGCCTGCATGAGGCAGCCCGTGCCAATCAGCGTCACTGCGAACCGAAGAGGGGATTGCATGCGGGACATTGCGATCCTTGATGGTGAGGGGCGCGTCGGGTGGCCGACACGGGCCGCACACTACACATACCGAAGGTTGTACGGCAACGAGGTGCGATCGGGACGGTTCACACCCGATTCAGGCCCTGGTCCGCACGCTCGCATCGCAGTTGCGCATTACAACTTTGGCCTGAAGGGTGGGGCAAGACCGATGGCTGTGGCATCCTTGCCCGCGACGGTGGCGGTAATGGATCGGATGGCAATGATTTCCTCTGGCACCCGGGCCCGCAATGTTGCGCTGGTCGCCACGGTTGCAGTGCTGTTGCAGGCGTGCGCGTCCGCGCCGCAACCCGTCGAATCGCCGCCGCTGGACGGCGTTGCGCTGCCAACCGCTGGCTCGATTCAGACTCCACCGCTGCCCCCGCCGCAGGCCGCTGCGAGCACATCGCTCGGCAGCGAAGTCGTCATTCGTGCCATTGCCATGGTAGGCGTGCCGTACCGGTTCGGCGGCAGCAATCCCAACGGTTTCGATTGCAGCGGGCTGGTGCAGTACGTGTACCAGGAACTTGGCATCGACGTGCCACGTACCGCAGCCGAACAGTACCGCGCCGCCGAGCCCGTCAGGCTCGAGAACATCGAGCCGGGCGATCTGCTGTTCTTTCGTACACACGGCAAGCGCATTTCGCACGTCGCAATCTACGCGGGCTCGGGCCGCTTCGTACACGCACCGCAGACCGGCCGGCTCATCGAACTGCGCAGCCTCGACGACGATTACTACCGCCCGCGTCTCGCCGGTGTCGGCCGGCTGTTCTGAAGAGCTTCAGAAGCGGATTGGATTACGACTTCTTTTTTCGACTCTTTTTTGCAGCAGTTCCGCTCTTCGTCTCAGCCCCCGCCGAAGCTGGTTTCGCTGCGGCCGCGAGCTCCGCCGCCGGCCGGTTCATGCGCTCGCGCACCAGACTTTCCACCACGCCCGGATCTGCCAGCGTGGAAATATCGCCCAGTTGATCGTGTTCGTTCGCCGCGATCTTGCGCAGGATGCGCCGCATGATCTTGCCCGAGCGGGTCTTGGGCAGTCCGGGTGCCCACTGGATCAGATCAGGCGTTGCGATCGGACCGATTTCCTTGCGCACCCAGTCGCGCAGTTCGTTGCGCAATGTCTCGGTGGGCTCCTCGCCAGCGATCAGCGTGACGTACACGTAGATGCCCGTGCCCTTGATGTCATGCGGGAAGCCCACGGCAGCCGCTTCCGCGACTTTCGAATGCGCCACCAGTGCGCTTTCGATCTCCGCCGTGCCGAGCCGATGGCCGGCGACGTTCAGTACATCATCGACGCGGCCGGTGATCCAGTAATAACCATCTTCATCACGGCGCGCGCCGTCGCCTGTGAAGTAGCGGCCGGGGAAGGTCTTGAAATAAGTCTCGATGAAGCGCTGGTGATCGCCGAACACGGTACGCATCTGACCGGGCCAGCTATCGGTAATGACGAGATTGCCTTCGCATGCGCCTTCGAGCGCATTGCCTTCGTTGTCGACGATGGCAGGCTTGACGCCGAAGAACGGCAGCGTGGCTGAACCGGGCTTCTGATCGATGGCGCCGGGCAACGGCGAGATCATGATGCCGCCGGTCTCCGTCTGCCACCACGTGTCCACGACGGGGCAGCGTCCGTCACCGACCACGCGGTGGTACCACTCCCAGGCTTCGGGATTGATCGGTTCTCCCACGGAGCCGAGCAGTCGCAGCGATTTGCGCGACCAATGCTTTACCGGTTCCTCGCCTTCACGCATCAGTGCACGAATTGCCGTCGGTGCCGTGTAGAGAATTGTGACGTTGTGCTTGTCTACCGACTGCCAGAAGCGTCCGGCGTCCGGATAGTTCGGCACACCTTCGAACATCACTGTTGTCGCGCCGTTTGCCAGCGGGCCATACACCACATAGCTGTGGCCCGTGACCCAGCCGACGTCGGCGGTACACCAGAAGATGTCTTCCTCACGGACGTCGAAAATGAGCTCGTGCGTCAGGGAGCTGTAGACCAGATAGCCGCCGCTGGTGTGCAGCACGCCCTTGGGTTTGCCGGTCGAACCGGAGGTGTAAAGAATGAACAGGGGATCTTCGGCGTCGACGGCTTCGGCAGGGCATTCCTTCGGTTGAGCATCCATCAGCGGCTCGAGCCACTGGTCGCGTTCGTACATGGGCACGCGCACCCCGGTGCGCTTCACCACCAGCACGTGCTTCACGCACTCGGTGCCCGGCGTACTCAGCGCGATGTCGACGTTGGACTTGAGCGGAATGCGGCGCCCGCCACGGATGCCTTCATCGGCGGTGATGACCACGTTCGAGGCGCAATCGACGATGCGGCCCGCGAGCGAGTCGGCAGAGAAGCCGCCGAACACCACGGAGTGAATGGCGCCGATGCGCGCGCATGCCAGCATTGCCACGGCGGCCTCCGGGATCATGGGCAGATAGATCGTGACCCGATCGCCCTTCTTCACGCCGAGCGCCTTCAGCGCATTGGCACACTGACATACGCGCTCGTACAGCTCGCGATAGGTGATCTTTTCCGACAGCTTCGGATCGTCGCCTTCCCAGATGATCGCGACCTTGTCGCCGCGTCGCGCCAGATGACGATCGAGACAGTTGGCGGCGACGTTCAGTTTGCCGTCGTGAAACCAGCGGATGCGGAAGTCGTGTTCATCGAAGCTGGTATCGCGCACTTTCGAATAAGGTGCGATCCAGTCGATGCGCCGACCCATGCGTGCCCAGAACCCGTTGGGATCGCGGATCGATTCCTGATACAGGCGCTGATAGTCCGCGTTCTTCAGGTGAGCGAGCGAAGCAAACTCTTCCGGGACCTTGTAGATTTTCTGGCTCATCGCGACATCCGGATTCAAAGGCGGATGCGGAGCCTAGCAACTGCCGCGAAGTGGGAAAAGGCCGCGAAAAGGAATCGAAGGGGAATCGTCGCCAGGTGGCGCAGAAAGCGCAAAACGAGCGGGCAGGCAAGCGGTTGTTGCCCCTTCTGCCGCGGGCCGATGCGGCTGGCAGTGATGCCTTGCGCTTTCCTGCGGCGATGTTCTCTCGGCGCTTGCCGCTTCAGCTCGGCACAGTCTCCAGCGCCTTGCGAATGCGCGCTGCGTGTTCTGCCAGCACATCCTTGTCCGCCATTTCGCGCGCATGAGTGCGCAGCGACTGGCCCTCGTAACACGGGACGATGTGAAAGTGGATGTGAAACACCGTCTGGCCGGCGGCGGGCTCATTGAACTGAATGATGCGCATCCCATCGGGGTTGAATGCGGCCTGCACGCCCTTTGCGACAT
>DASTRD010000309.1:0-14426 GCA_035761425.1 Povalibacter sp. | reverse complement strand
GGTGGGCGCTCTCACTGCGCTGATGTCTGTGGTGGCGCAGGCGGGTGAATCCGCCAACGCGACAGCGCAGCACGTTGAACCTCCGCCGAAGTATTACCAGCAACCGAAGGGATTCGGCGCACATCAATGGGGCGATGCGCTGCAGTCATTCAGCAACCTGTCGATCGGCGAGCCCGTGGCGGTCGAGGCGTCCAGGGACGGACCCGACAACACCGCGACGGAACGATTCAGTCCGTGTTTCCAGCAGGTGCTGAATCAGCAGGCACAGCCATGCGACATCGTGTCCTACGTGGCCCGGCTCGGAACACCGGCTCGCCACACCAACATGCATCTGATCATGCAGTACCGCAACGCCCAGCAGGGCTTTCGCATCAATGGCGATGTGCTGCTGCATCCTGTCACCCATTTCTTCTGCACTGACTGGGAGGGCGACGGCAAGCGACCGCCGGCAGATATGGCGCAGCGCATGAAGTACTGCGGCATACGATTGGCGTTCACCAGCGAGACCACCGACGAATTGTCCGCTCAGCCGCGTGAATACGTATCGCGCTATGAGCGATTGCTGCGCCATGTCGTGCGCACCTACGGTCCGCCGTACGGCTACAAGGGCCGCGTCATCGTCTCTGATGCGGAGCAGGTGTTGCAGGGCGATCCCGGATTGCGCGAATTCCAGCCGAAATATCGATGGTGCACCGATCTGGATTCCATTATGGCGCCGAAGTGCGATGTGAAAATGATCATGAGCTTCAATGCGACAACCGGTGAGGGCTCACTGCTCATGGCCGCACCTTCGCTGCAATCCTTTGCGCGCGCTCAGGCAGGCGAGGGCCATGTACCGCACGGCGATCTTTACTACGAGTTGCTCACCACCAAGGAGCCTCCCGAACGGACGGCTTCAACCACGCCAACCGATCCATGACGAGGGTCATTGATTCCAGGCAACGTGCCGCGTGGCTGTCGCGAAATATCAATATCAGGGGCCGCGCTCATCTTTTCGGCTGATGTCCTGATTGATGCGAGCAACCATGCGATCGATTTCGCTGGGTGTGGGCGGTTGTGCCTGCGGAGGTCTGAACGTGTGATAGCCGAGCGCGCCGACCGGGGTGATCAATGCTTTCGTCTGCGGCGTACTGATGCAGCCTGCGCCGATCAGCAACAGTGTTGTCGTCAGTGCAATGCGTATGCTCGATCTCATGGCAGAGTCCTCTGATGAGATAGACACACAACGCTCGAGTACGTTGCAGGATCGGCCCGGGTATCGAAGCTTTAATGTGCAGTGGTCAGAGTGACCACGCCTGCCGGAAATATTCGCGCAACAACGCGCCTTCAATTACGGAACTTCACGCTCGCAACTGCAATGCGGTCGCGACTGTCGCCGTTGGCCAACGCAGCCGCAGTTCCGATTCGCAACACTCAACTGTGACTGCGATCAGACGGTGAAGCCCTCTCGGCTCAGGGGCAGCGTGCGCACGCGATGGCCCGTCGCAGCAAAGATGGCATTGCAGATAGCGGGTGCAACAGGCGGCAGTGCCGGTTCGCCAATGCCCGTGGGACGAAAATCGCTCTGGATGAAATGCGTTTCCACCTGCGGTGCGTACGCCATGCGCAGCAGCGGATAGCGATCGAAGTTACCGCGATCGATACGCCCGCGTGTGTACGACACTTCCAGGCCCATGGCGGTGCTGAAGCCGTCGATCACCGCACCTTCGCACTGATTTTCTGCGCCGCTCAGATTCACGATGGGGCCCACATCGCCGGCAACGACGACGCGATGCACCGTCAGTTTGCGATTGCCATCGACGCTGACATCCGCGACCTCGGCGAAATGACCGGCGTGGCTGAAATGGAACGCCAGGCCCATGCCGCGGCCTCTGGGCAGCCTGCGCCCCCAGCCGGCCTTCTGCGCTGCCAGCGTGAGTACCGCGATGGCGCGCGCGGTGTTGAGAGAGAACTCATCGCCTTCCTTCAGCCAGCGCGGCTCGCCCATCACTTCCAGCAGGAAATCCAGATGATCGCGACCGGCTGCATGTGAGAGCTCATGCAGAAAACTCTGGATAGGGAAGGCGATTGCGCAGGAGCGCGGTGCACGCCACGGACCCGTGGGAATCTGCAGCGGCAGCTTGCTCTGAGTGACGTGGACGTTTGGCACCAGCAGTGCGGGAAACTCATCGGCGCCGAGATCGCCACCGCTGACGGGACGGGTGCCGTCCGCCGTGAACGTAATGAAATGATCGCGCCAGGCGACCAGTCGGCCGGATTCATCGACGCCGCCTGCAAGCGAGTGAAAACCACCGACCCGATAGAAGTCATGGTGCATGTCGTCTTCACGCGTCCACTGCAGTTTGACCGGCACGCCGGCCTGCTTCGAGATAGCGGCGGCTTCGCACATGAAATCGTTCATGAGCCGGCGGCCGAAACCGCCGCCCACGCGTGTCTGATGAATGGTGACCTTGTCTTCAGCAATGCCGAGAACGCCCGCGACCAGTCCGATGGCGCGATCCGGTGCTTGCGTCGGCGCCCAGATCTCGACGCTGCCGTTGCGATACCACGCCGTGCAGTTCTGCGGCTCCAGCGGCGCGTGCGCCACGAACGGATAGGTGTAGAAACCTTCGACGCGCGTTGCCTGCGACAAGGCAGCATCGACATCGCCGACGCTCTTCAGCGTTTCAGCGCCAGCCTGTTTCGCCAGCTTGCCAGCCTGCGCGACGGCCTCGCTCCAGCTGTCTTTCGAGGCATTCGATTCGTCCCAATCGACCTTGAGCTGACCTCGCGCGCTCATCGCGGCCCAGGTGGAGTTCGCGACGATCGCCACGCCTGACATCACTTCGGTCGGTTTGCCGGTGCCGTTGACGACAAAGACGTGTGTGACACCTGGCAGCTTGCGGACCTCCTCGAGATTGGCGGAGCGCACGGTCCCACCGACCGCAGGACATTTTTCGAACACCGCATACTTCATGCCTGACACGACCTGGTCGATGCCGAACAGCGGCTGGCCCGTCACGAGTTCACGATTGTCGACACCGCTGATGCGTTTGCCGAGCAGGGTGTAATCCTTGCGCTCCTTGAGCTTCAGAGTGTTGTCGTCCGGGACCGGCATTTCGGCGGCGCGGCTGGCGAGTTCTGCGTAGCTCAGTGTGCGGCCGCTCGAGGTGTGCGTAACCACGCTGTTGGCAGTCGTGAGATCGGCGGCCGGCACATTCCATTGCTGTGCGGCTGCTGCAACCAGCATTGCGCGCGCTGCGGCGCCTGCACGACGCAACTGATCCCACGACATTGGAATGGAACGTGAACCGCCCGCTGTCTGACGGCCGAAGACCGCCGGGTTGATGGCGGCCTGATGCACGGTGACGTGCGACCAGTCGGCATCGAGTTCCTCCGCGATGATCATCGGGAATGCTGTCTTGATGCCCTGGCCGATCTCGGGCCCCTTCGAGAAAAGCACGATGCGACCGTCCGGCGTGATGCGCACAAAGGCATTCGGCACGAAACCCTTTTCGCCTTCCGCGCGCGCGAGCGATTCATCACCGATATGAAAGGCCAGTGCGAAGCCGCCGCCGGCCAGGCCGACGACCTTGAGGAAGGAGCGCCGGTTCATCCGGCTGACCGTCGGCCACTGCGCCTGTGCAGCGCGCATGACTTCTCTGACGTAGTCGTCAGCGCTCATTCCCGGCCCGCTGCTGTTTGCTGGAGCTGACATGCCGGCCTCACTTTCGCGCAGCGGCGTGAATGGCTTTGCGAATACGCAGATAGGTGCCGCAGCGGCACAGATTGCCGCTCATGGCCTCATCGATGTCTGCATCGGTGGGATGCGGATTCGCGGCGAGCAGGGCCGTGGCCGACATGATCTGGCCGGCCTGACAGTAGCCACACTGCGGAACGTCGTGTTCGATCCATGCGGCCTGCACGGACGTGAGCTGTCCGTTCTGCGCCAGCCCTTCGATAGTGGTGACGCGCTGGTTCTGTACGGCTGAGACCGGCAGAACGCACGAGCGCGTGGCTTTGCCATCCACGTGGACGGTGCAGGCGCCGCACTGCGCGATACCGCATCCGTACTTGGTGCCCACCAGATTGAGGTGATCGCGCAGCACCCACAGCAGCGGCGTGACCGGATCCACATCGGGGAGGTCGTGATCGGTTCCGTTGACGTTGATGCGCATGGCGGGACTCTCATCGACGTGAAGCGGCGATTGTTCCATCCAGGGCGCACGGTCTCAACATGGCGACACGGAACCGGACCTTCTGCGGGCGCATTTCCATGGCACAGGGAGAATGAGGAGGAGACACATGCGTGCATTTCTGATCGCTGTGGGCGTTCTGTCCTGGGTCATGGCCCTGGCAGTGATGGTGATATTCGCGGCCAGCGGCGGCGTGTTGACTGCCATCGCCTCCGGCATATTTGCCGTCGTGGCTGTAGTCGCGCTGGGATGCGAGCGCATCATCAAGACTCTGGAAGACATACGCGATGCACCCGCCCGTGCGCGTTTGAACACGGTGCCCATCAGCGCGCTCCCCGCTGCGCCGCTTTGAACCCGGATTCGCATTGCAGGCCACGGATGGCCACATCTCATCCCGTCTTTGCGCGCATGGCTATGAGCCGCGCGGACACCTTCGTATAAAATCATCGCCCTCGCGCGCCGATGTCCGGCGGGCGGCAGATGGAGATGACCTTGAGCGAAACTCTTGCGGCCGCCGTCGACGGCGCCATTCAGGCCGATGTAGTGATCGTTGGCGCAGGCCCATGCGGACTGTTCCAGATTTTCGAACTCGGCCTGCTCGGCATTCACGCGCACATCGTTGATTCGCTCAAGCATCCGGGCGGTCAGTGCAGCGAGCTGTATCCGGAGAAGCCGATCTATGACATCCCGGCGCTGCCGGTGTGCGGCGCGCAGGAGCTGGTCGATCGATTGCTGCAACAGGCGAAGCCCTTCAACGCGCAGTTCCACCTGGGTCAGGAAGTGACCGAACTGAAGGTGCTGGAAGATCACACGTTCCTGCTGCGCACTTCGCAGGACACGCGGTTTCACACACGCACGGTGATCATCGCGGGCGGCCTGGGCTCGTTTCAGCCGCGCCGGCTGACCATCGAAGGGGCGGAGGGTTTCGAAGGTCGCCACATTCACTACAAGGTCAAGAGCGCAGCGGAGTTCACCGGCAAACGGCTCGCAATTTTCGGGGGCGGCGATTCGGCGCTCGACTGGACGCTCGAATTCGCCGGCAAGGCGCGCAGCGTCACGCTGGTTCATCGCCGACCCGAATTCCGCGCGGCGCCCGCATCGGTGGCGCGCATGCGTGATCTGGTGGAACACAAGAGCATCAACTACATCGAAGCCATCGCGCATTCGGTGATCGCAGAAAATGGCGAATTCCGCGGCGTGCGCGTGAAGCGTACCGACGGAGAGATCGAGGACATCGCGAGCGATCACGCACTGGCGTTCTTCGGCCTGCATCCCAAGCTGGGGCCCATCGCCGAATGGGGCCTCACCATCGACAAGCGTGCGATCGTGGTCGACACCGAAAAATTCCAGACCAACATCCCCGGTGTCTTCGCCGTCGGCGACATCAACACGTATCCCGGCAAGAAGAAGCTGATTCTCTCCGGCTTCCACGAAGCAGCACTCGCCGCTTTCGCCGTGGCATCGCATCTCAATCCTGCGAAAAAGGTCCCGCTGCAATACACCACGACCAGCCCGATCATGCACAAGCGGCTGGGAGTGCCGGATTGAGGAAGAGGGAGTGACGGGAGTGACGAACGTGACGAGGTAAGAACAGAGCTGTCTCAAGTCCGATCACACATCTCACCCGCTGCCTTCGCCACTCCCGTTACCCCGTCACTCCCGTCACTTCTCCTCAATGCATCCTCTTCTCGCCGACGTTCTCACTGTCCTGCGGCTCGAACGGCTCGAGCTGAATCTGTTTCGCGGGGTGAGCCGCGATCCGGGGCATCGCCGTGTGTTCGGGGGGCAAGTGCTGGGACAGGCCTTGGCGGCGGCCTACGCAACGGTCGAGGATCGTCACGTGCATTCGCTGCACGCTTACTTTCTGCGCGCGGGCGATCCGGATCATCCCATCGTGTATGAAGTGGATCGCAGCCGCGACGGGGCGAGTTTCGTGAGCCGACGGGTGGTTGCCATTCAGGACGGCAATCAGATCTTCCATATGTCGGCTTCGTTTCACCGGGAAGAGACGGGGACCGATCGCCAGATGGCCATGCCGGCGGTGCCGGAGCCCGAATCGCTGCCCGATCTCGCCGCCGCGAGCCAGGCGATGGAGCGCAGGACCCACAGGCCCACGCCGTTCTTTCTGTTCGACCGGCCGTTCGAGTTTCGTCCGGTTGCCATGCCGGATGTGCCCGCGGCGCGCGAGCCCACGCTGCAGATGTGGTTTCGCGCCATCGGCGAAGTACCTGACGATCCGATCCTGCAGCGGACCTTGCTGGCCTACGCCTCGGACTATCACTTGCTTGGCACTGCCATCCTCGATGAACGGATGAATGTCGGGCTCAGGAACCTGCAGATGGCCAGCATCGACCACGCCATGTGGTTCCACCGGCCCGCCCGCATCGACGACTGGCTGCTGTATGTCATTGACAGCCCCAACGCCAGCGGTGCCCGCGGCTTCGCCCGCGGCAGCATCTTCAGCCGCGACGGGCGCCTGGTCGCTTCGACCGCTCAGGAGGGCCTGGTGAGAAGGAAGAACACCGGGGTCTCCACCGGGAATCAGTGACGGGCCTGCCGGCCACGTCGATCCGCCCGACGATTGATTTTTCTGTCTTTTTCCGGACCCGCGCGGCCGCTGAGCCCCATGGGGATTCTGGCTTGCCTTCGGTCTGCCCTGACCGGTGACATACCGGTATCAGCACATATCCAATTCCTATTTCTAAGGCTGCGGGGCGGGCGGCTAGAGTCCGCCAGCTATGTACCAATACGACCAGATCGATCAACAGCTTGTGGATCAGCGCGTGGCGCAGTACCGCGACCAGACGCGGCGCTACCTGGCGGGCGAGTTGAACGAGGACGATTTCCGTTCCCTGCGACTGCGCAACGGTCTGTACATCCAGAAGCACGCACCCATGCTGCGTATTTCCGTGCCGTACGGTCTGCTGTCGAGCCGGCAGGTGCGCATGTTCGCGCGCATCGCGCGCGAGTACGACAAGGGCTACGGGCACTTCACCACGCGCCAGAACCTGCAGTACAACTGGCCGAAGCTGGAGCAGGTGCCGGACATTCTCGAGTTGCTGGCCAGCGTGCAGATGCACTCGATCCAGACCAGCGGCAACTGCATCCGCAACGTGACCGCCGATCACCTGGCGGGCGTTGCGCCGGATGAGATCGAGGATCCGCGTCCCTGGTGCGAGTACATCCGCCAGTGGGCGACGCTGCATCCCGAGTTCTCGTATCTGCCGCGCAAGTTCAAGATCGCGGTGACGGGTTCGCCGCAGGATCGCGCCGCTTCCAAGGTTCATGACATCGGCCTGCATCTCAAGCGCAATGCCGAAGGTGAGATCGGTTTCGAAGTGATCGTCGGCGGCGGCCTCGGACGCATGCCGATGATCGGACACGTCATCCGTGAGTTCCTGCCCAAGCACGAACTGCTCGGCTATCTCGAAGCGATCCTGCGCGTCTACAACCTCGAAGGTCGTCGCGACAACATCCACAAGGCCCGCATCAAGGTACTGGTCAAGGCAGTGGGTCCGCAGAAGTTCCGCGAAATGGTCGAGGCCGAGTGGGAGGCGTCGCGCGACACCGCACCGAAATTCGATGCCGCAGGTTTCGCGCGCATCAGCGGCTTTTTCACGCCGCCGGCCTACGAACGGCTCGACGACATCGACGTGCTCTCAGGCAAGTCCTCCGAGTTCCGCGCCTGGTACCAGCGCAACACGAAGCGTCACAAAGTCTCGGGCTATCGCGCCGTGTTCCTCTCGCTCAAGTCGCCGCAACGTCCGCCCGGTGACATCACCGAAGCCGAGATGGATCGCGTCGCCGATCTGGCCGACCAGTATTCGTTCGGTCTGATCCGCTCCACGCACGATCAGAACCTGATCTTCGCCGACGTGCGTCAGCGCGATCTGTATGCCGTGTGGCAGGCGCTCAAGGCGCTGGATCTGGCGACGCCCAACATCGGCACGCTCACGGACATGATCTGCTGTCCGGGTCTGGATTTCTGCTCGCTGGCCAATGCCCGCTCGATCCCGATCGCTCAGCAGATCAACGACCGTTTCGACAGCTTCGATCATCTCTACGATCTGGGCGACATCGAACTGAAGATGTCCGGCTGCATGAACGCGTGCGGCCATCACCATGTGGGCCACATCGGCATTCTCGGCGTCGACAAGGGCGGCGAGGAGTGGTACCAGATTTCGCTCGGCGGCTCGGCGCATGGCGCCGATGCAGCGCTGGGCCAGGTCATTGGCCCGTCCGTCGCGTACAACGACGTGACCGACACCATCGAGCGCATCCTCGATGTCTATGTCGCAGAGCGCGAAGAAGGCGAGCGATTCATCGACACCTTCCGTCGCGTCGGCATCAAACCTTTCAAGGCCCGCGTCTATGCGCCATCTCATCAAGCAGCGTGACATCGTCGTCGATTCCTGGCGCTATGCCGACGAGGATCCCGTCGGCCATGAGCGTGCGCTGATCCTGCCGTACGCGCGCTGGAAGGAAGAAAAGGAGCGCTGGTGGCTGTGGGACGGCAAGCTCGGCGTGCGCATCGGTCCGACCGATCCGGTGGCCGATCTGCAGCAGGACTTCCTGCGCGTATCGCTGATCGCCATTGAATTCGGCGGCCTGCCCGAAGGTCGCGGCTACAGTCAGGCGCAGCTGCTGCGCAAGCGCTACAAGTTCACCGGTGAACTGCGCGCTGTCGGCAAGATCCAGCGCGATCAGCTTTTCTACATGGCCCGTTGCGGCTTCGATGCCTTCGAACTGCCCGAAGGCACCAATCTCGAAGAAGCCATGAAGTCACTCAGCGATTTCTCCGTGGCCTATCAGGACGCAGTGGATACCAACCTGCATCTGGATCGCCGCGTCGTCTGAAGCGACGGAACAGCCGCCAAGAGGCGCGGAAGGGCACGAGGTCGTCCGTCTTTTCCGCTCTGCGTTTCGCGGCGACTTCTCTTTCCTTATCCCACCGACAGATCGGTGAACTGCAGTGCCGCAAGGCGCGCGTACAGTTCGTTGCCGGCGAGCAGTTCGCTGTGGGTGCCGATGGCGACGATGCGGCCGTGATCGAGGACGACGATGCGGTCGGCTTTGAGGATGGTCGCGAGTCGGTGCGCGATGATGATGGTCGTGCGGCCCTGCATCAGCGTCTCCAGTGCTTCCTGCACGTAGCGTTCGCTTTCGGCATCGAGCGAACTGGTCGCCTCATCCAGCAACAGGATCGGCGGATCCTTGAGCACTGCGCGGGCGATGGCGATGCGCTGACGCTGACCGCCTGACAGACGCGTGCCGCGTTCGCCGAGGAATGTGTCGTAGCCGTCCGGTAGCTGGCGGATGAACTCATCGGCTCCAGCGGCGCGTGCGGCGGCTTCGATTTCCGCATCGCTGGCCGTGGGCCGACCGTAGCGGATGTTCTCGCGTGCACTGGCGCCGAACAGCACGGTCTCCTGCGGCACCAGACCAATCCGCTGGCGCACCTCTTCGGGTCGTGCCTGTGAAATGTCCAGATCGTCGATGACGACGCGGCCCGAGGCGGGATCGTAGAAGCGCAGCAGCAACTGGAACGTCGTGCTCTTGCCTGCACCCGACGGGCCGACGAACGCGACGTTCTCGCCCGGACGGATCTCGAGCGTGAAATCATCGAGCGCAAGCGTATCGGGCCGGGACGGATAGCTGAAGGTCACGTGATCGAAGCGGATCGAGCCGGTCGCCGTCGCTGCAAAGGACCTGGGCTGCGGCGGAGCCACGATGTTCGGCGTGGCATTGCGCAATTCGACGAGTCGTTCCATGGCGCCGGCGGCGCGCTGCACTTCGCCCCACATTTCGCTGAGCGATGCGGCAGAAATGCCGACATAGACCGCGTAGATCAGAAACTGGCTGAGTTCGCCGCCGGTCATGGTGTGTGCCAGCACGCGATGCGCGCCCTGCCACAGAACGAAAGTGACCGCCCCGAAGATCATCATGGTGCCGATGGCCGTCATCAGTGCGCGCATGCGCGTGCGCTTCACCGCGACGCCGAAGGAATCCTCCACGGCCGTGCCGTAACGCTTGCTGCTCAGGTCCTCCAGCGTGAAGGCCTGCACCGTCTGGATCGCATTGAGCGTTTCTCCCGCGAGGCCGCTGGTATCGGCGATGCGATCCTGGGATTGACGCGACAGCTTGCGCAGCTTTCTGCCGACGGCGATGAGCGGCACGAGCACGAAGGGAATCAGCAGCAGGATCATGCCGGCGAGCGACGGACTGGTGGCCACCAGCAGGACCAGCGCACCGATGAGTTGAATCGAGGAGCGCAGCGTGATCGACAGATTCACACCGGCAATCGACTGCACCAGTGTCGTGTCCGTGGTCAGACGCGACAGCACTTCCCCCGTGCGCGTCACTTCGAAGAAGGTCGGGTCCATCCGCACGACGCGACCGTAGATGTCAGCGCGCAGATCCGCCACCACGCGCTCGCCCAGCCAGGTGACGAGATAGAAGCGCAGCGCTGCGAATACACCGAAGACGACCGCCGCCGCGAGGAATGCCGCGAAGTACAGATCGATGGTCGCTGTGTCCTGCACGGCCATGCCCTTGTCGATCACGCCGCGAAACGCGATGGGCAGCACGAGCATGGCGCCGGAGGCGATCAGCAGAGCGATGAGCGCAAGCACCAGCGTGCGCCTGTAGCGCCGGAGGTAAGGCCACAGCGCTCGCAGCGGTTTCAGCGAGCGGGATTTGGGACGGTCAGGTGCGGACATACGGGGACGTGACGAAGGTGACGTGCGTGACGAGAATCAGAGAATGCAGGACATGCTGCTCGTCACTCGCGTGACGTTCGTCACTTTCGTCACCGGTAAGTTGGCAACTCCACATCCGCGAACAACGCATCGACATCCGCCTGAGTGGCGGCGTTGCCGGCGCGATCGACCAGCCGGCGTGTGAGATGCGGAGCGAGCAATTGCAGAAAGTCGTACATGTAGCCGCGCAGCAGCGCGCCCTGCTGATAGCCGGCCCACGTGGTGTGCGAGGCAAACAGATGCGTGGCGTCGATGGAGAGCAGGTCGGCATCCTCACGCGGATCGATGGCCATGCTCGCCACGATGCCGACGCCGAAGCCCAGGCGAACGTACGTCTTGATGACGTCGGCGTCACGGGCGGTGAGAGCCACCTGCGGCGTGATGCCCGCGCGCGAGAAGATCTGTTGCAGAGATGAGGGGCCACTGAAACCGAAGACGTACGTGACGATCGGATATTTGCCCAGCGTTTCGATCGTAATCTTCGTTTCGTTGGCAAGCGGATGGCCGTAGGGAACGACGATGCGCCGGTGCCAGCGATAGCACGGCAGCAGCACCAGATTGCCGAACAGGTCCTGTGAACCGGTGTTGATGGCGAAATCGATGCGATCGCGCGCGGCCATGTCGGCGATCTGCTCGGAGGTGCCCTGATGCAGATGCAGTTCCACGTCGGGATACTTCTCGCGGAATTTGCGCACCACCGGCGGCAGGACATAACGAGCCTGGGTATGCGTGGTGCCGATGGACAGCGAGCCGCGGCCATCGCCCTTCTGCTCGTCGGCCAGGCGCTTGATGCTCTGGACCTCCTTGAGGATTTTCTGCGCCCGTTCGATGACGCGCTTGCCGGCCGGCGTGACCCGGGTGAGGTTGCGCCCCTGGCGCAGAAAGATGGGGAAACCCAGCTCATCCTCGAGCTGCTTGAGCTGCTTGGAGACGCCCGGCTGGGAAGTGTGCAGTCTTTCGGCTGCGGCAGTGATGTTCAGATCGTTTTCGGCGATGGCCGCGAGGTAGCGTAACTGCTGCAATTTCATGGACTTGAGACTACCCGAAGGAGCGAACCAAAGTCATAACGCACCCGCATCATGACAGAACGAATGAGTCTTTCCCTGGTTATAAACCGGTTAGCTACAGTCGCCTGCGACGGTTAGGGACCGATAAGCGGAATTGTCCGCTGCGGCGACCCGGCCGGATCCCGACCGGACAACCAAGAAGACCATGACTTCAGCCAGCTCAAGCAATGCGATCGCCGCCGGCAGCGACCTTTCGCCCCGCCTGCAATCGCTCGTCGAGGGTTCACGCGCGCTGCTCGAGCGGGCGCTGGACGAATTCAAGGATGTCGTCTACTCGAACAGCCTCGGTGCCGAAGCCATGGTGCTCACCGACATCATCGCCGCTTACGCCCCGCAGATCGAAATCTTCACGCTGGACACGGGCCGTCTTCACGACGAAACGCTTGCGCTGCTCGATCGGCTCGAGCGCCGTTATCAGCGCCGCATCCAGGTGTTCTATCCCGACGCCGCGCAGATCGAGCAGTACGTGCGCGACAACGGCATCAACGGTTTCTATCTGGGGCTCGAGGAACGTCAGTCGTGCTGCCATATCCGCAAGGTCGAGCCGTTCAAGCGCGCCATCTCCGGCCACAAGGCCTGGGTGACGGGCGTGCGCCGCGAACAATCCGCCGAGCGCGCCAAGGGTGAAGCTATCGCCTGGGACGACCGGTACAGCCTGTGGAAAGTCAGCCCCATGCTCGAATGGAAGGACGAAGACGTGTGGGCTTACATCAAGGCCCGCAATCTGCCGTACAACCCGCTGCACGACAAAGGCTTCCCGAGCATTGGCTGCGCGCCCTGCACACGTGCGATCGAACCGGGCGCAGATCCGCGCTCCGGCCGCTGGTGGTGGGAAAATCCTGAGTCGCGCGAATGCGGTCTGCAGCCGCGTCGTCGTGTCATTCCGATCAAGGTCGAACCGCGCCGCGCGGCCGGTCAGTAACGGTCCGCCGGACCGTTGACACCCATGGACTACTTTCCCGTATTTCTGAAGCTGACCGGTGAGCCCGTAGCGGTGGTCGGCGGCGGGGAAGTGGCTGCGCGCAAGATCGATCTGCTGCTGCGCGCCGGGGCGAAAGTCACTGTCGTCGCGCCCCAGCTCATCGATTCGCTTGCGGCACTCATGTCTGCCGGCTCCATCGCGCATGTGGCGCAGGAGTTCGCGCCCGAGCATCTGCACGGCGCGCGGCTGGTCATTGCAGCCACCGACCGTCACGCCATCAATGCCTGGGTCGCAAGCCAGGCGCAGCATCGCGGCATTCCGGTGAACGTGGTCGATGATCGGGAGCTGTCGAGTTTCATCGTGCCCGCCATCGTCGATCGTTCGCCGGTGGTCGTGGCCGTCGGCAGCAGCGGCGATGCACCGGTGCTCACGCGGCGGCTGCGTGAAAAGCTGGAAACCTTTCTGCCGCAGCGCCTCGGCATCCTGGCCCGGCTCGCCGGTCGCTGGCGTGCGAACGTGAAGGCGCGCGTGGCCTCGCCGGATGTACGCCGTCGTTTCTGGGAGCGCTTTTTCGATGGTGCCATTGCTGCCGACGTGCTGGCCGGACGCGGCGACGACGCGACGCTGGAGCAGCGCCTGAGCGAATCGCTGGATGCGGCCGTCGATACATCCCATCGCGGCGAAGTCGTGCTGGTCGGTGCAGGCCCCGGCGATCCGGGTCTGCTGACATTGCGTGCCCTGCGTGCTCTGCAGAACGCGGACGTGGTGCTGTACGACCGACTGGTGTCTGAAGACATCGTCGATCTGGCGCGTCGCGACGCCGAACGCATCTACGTCGGCAAGGCGCCCGGCCGTGCGCATGTCTCGCAGGAAGGCATCAACGATCTGCTGGTGAAACTCGCGCAGCAAGGCAAGCGCGTGTGCCGTCTCAAGGGTGGCGATCCGTTCATCTTCGGTCGCGGCGGCGAGGAACTGGAAGCGCTCGCGGCGGCAGGCATTCGTTTCGAAGTCGTGCCGGGCGTGACAGCAGCAGCGGGTTGCGCCGCATACGCGGGAATCCCGCTGACGCATCGCGACTACGCACAATCGCTCACGTTCGTCACGGGCCACTGCAAGGGCGAAACGGACAAGGTCGACTGGGGCCTGCTCGCACGCGGCGGCCAGACCGTGGTGTTCTACATGGGGCTGGGTCACATGGAAGACATTCTCGCGAAGCTGCGCGACCACGGTGTGCCCGCCGATCGCGCTGCCGCCATCATCGAACAGGGCACCCGCAGCGCTCAGCGCGTCGTCACGGGCACACTGGCGGACCTGGCTCACAAGGCCGCGGAAGCCCTTATCCAGTCGCCGGCACTCCTGATCGTCGGCGAAGTCACGCGGCTGCACGATTCGCTGCAATGGTTCAACAGCGCAACTCGTGCCGACGCATTCGTTTTTTCCCACGAGGGGAGACTCTCGGCATGAACATTCGCAATGGTTTCGCCGACGCCATCGGCAACACGCC
>DASTRD010000308.1:0-15171 GCA_035761425.1 Povalibacter sp. | reverse complement strand
TCGAGAATGTGCAGATCCGAATGGCACACGCCGGCGCCGGCAATCCTGATCAGCACCTGGCCGGGACCCGGGACAGGCTGCGGTACATCGACGACCTCGGCGGGACGACCCACCGCAACGAAACGCACGGCTTTCATGTCGACTCCGATGGTGAGTTGCGTGCAGCGCGGGATGCTGGCGCCGCGCCGACCGGCGGGCCATCGTGAACTTCACGGGTGACGCAGCGGAAAACCGCGGCCTTCAGCGTTGATCGAGACAGTCGCGTTCGTGACGTGACGCAAGCAACGAGCGCAATTTCGTCATCAGATCGCGTTCGCGATACGGCTTGGCCAGCACGTCGGCATGTTGTTCCGAGGCGCTGAATGAGGCGGCGTAGCCGGTGGCGTACAGGACCGGCAGATCGGCGCGTCGCTGGCGCGCCAGCTTGCCGAGTTGGAACCCGTCCATACCGCCCGGCATGACCACGTCGGTGAACAGCAGATCGATGGCCGGCTCGCGGTCGATGATCTCCAGCGCGCGCGAGCCGCTGTCCGCTTCGATCACGGCGAAATGACGATCGCGCAGCAACGCAGCCGTTACCGCCCGCACGCCGGCATCGTCCTCGACCAGCAGAACGGTGCGATCGTGGCCTGAATAATCGCCCGCGTCATCCAGTACCGGCGTCGGCTCGACGCCAGCTTCGGCAATGACGCGCGGCAGATACATGCGCACGCTCGTACCGCGGCCGACCGTACTTTCGATGCGCATGTGCCCGCCCGACTGCTTGACGAAGCCGTAGACCATGCTCAGACCCAGTCCGGTACCGCTGCCGATCTTCTTGGTCGTGAAGAACGGTTCGAGGGCTCGATCGAGAACGTCACGCGCCATGCCCGTACCATCGTCGGTGACGCTCAGCATGACGAAATCGCCCGCGGGCAGATCGTCCTGTGCACGCTCCAGATGCTCGTTGTGAACGTCCACCACCACGTGCCCGCCTTCCGGCATCGCATCGCGCGCATTGACCGCAAGATTGATGAGCGAGGATTCCACCTGTGCCGGATCCGCCATGACCAGCCACAGATCGTCAGCGACGTCGACGCGGATACCGATGCGCTCGCCCAGCGTACGTCCCAGCAGTTTGACCATGTTGCGGCTGATCCGCCCGAGATTGACCGGCTTGGGCTGCAACGGCTGGCGCCGCGCGAAGGCGAGCATGCGCTGGGTGAGTTCGGCGCAGCTCAACGCGCCGATCAATGCCATCTGCACGCGATCGAAATTGCGCCCGCTGCCGGCCAGTGCGCGCGTCAACGCATCGAGGTTGCCGATCACGACGGTGAGCATGTTGTTGAAGTCGTGAGCGATGCCGCCGGTCAGCTGGCCCACCGCTTCCATCTTCTGCGCCTGGAACAACTGCTGCTCGACGTGGCGACGATCCGTCACGTCCAGACACACGCCGAAGATTTCCGGCGGCCGGCCTGACTCGCCGCGGACCAGCACTGCGCGGTCCAGAAAAAAACGCTGCGAGCCGTCGGCACACAGCCAGCGATACTCGGTGGTGACGGCACCGCTGGCTTCAACGTCGCCGATTTCGGCGAGCAGACGCGAACGATCTTCTTCGTGAATGCGCGAAGCCCACAGGTCCGGGTTGTCCACGAACTGCTGACGCTCGAATCCCACCACGCTGGCAATGCCGTCGCCGATGAAGCGGGGACCCGAGAAATCGCCGCCCGGTCGGCTGCTGTAAATGGCCACTGGCAAGGAGCGCAGCATCAACGCCTGCTTGGCTTCGCTCTCGCGCAACTGGCGTTCCGCCTCCAGCTTCTCCTGGCGGATGCGGAAATTTTCTTCGAGCAGAACACGTTCGAGTTGCGCAGCCCGCTGGGCTTCGGCGCCTTTGCGATACAGCTCGACCAGTACCGCCACCTTGGAACGCAGGATCACCGGGTCGACCGGCTTGAAGACGTAGTCGACGGCACCGAGTGCATAGGCGTGGCGCACGTGCACGTCGTCGCGATCGATGGCACTGACGAAAATGATCGGGATATGACGCGAGCGTTCGCGATGACGGATCAGCTCCGCCGTGGCATAGCCATTCATGCCGGGCATGCTGGCGTCGAGCAGGATCACCGCGCAGTCATTGCGCAGCAGAAAACGCAGCGCATCTTCACCGGAGGCGACTTCGACCACATCCTGTTCCAGGTCGGCAAGGACTTCGCGCAACGCGTAGCGATTCTTTTCCTCGTCGTCGACCACCAGGATGGTAGCGGGCAACGGGCGCAGCGCATCGCCCGCAGGCAGCTTCACGATGGATTCCACGCCGTCCACGCGCGCTCAGAGCCGCCGCAGCCAGACCCGCATCATCGATACGAGCTGATCGACATCCACGGGCTTCGACAGATATTCAGAGGCGCCGGCCTCGATGCATTTCTCCCTGTCGCCCTTCATGGCCTTGGCCGTAATGGCGATCATCGGCAGCTTGCGGAACTGTTCGCGCGCCCGGATGTGGCGCATGGTTTCGTAGCCGTCCATGTCCGGCATCATCACGTCCATCAGCACCATGTCGATGTCCGGCTCGGTTTCCAGCATGCCGATGCCTTCGCGACCGTTCTCGGCATGCAGCACCCGGATGTCGTGCTGTTCCAGTACGCCGGTGAGCGAGAAGATGTTGCGGATATCGTCATCGACGATGAGCACCTTGCGACCGGCGAGACCGGGCTCGCGACGGCGCGCCTGTTCGATGATGCGTCGTTGCTCGGCCGGCAGCCGTTCGACCACCCGGTGCAGAAACAGCGCGGTCTCATCGAAGAGCTGTTGCGGCGACTCGGGCGATTTGGTGATGAAGGATTCCGCCAGCTTGCGCAATCTGGCTTCCTCCTCAGCGTTCAGGTCCTTGGCGGAATGAATCACGACCGGCAGGCGGCGCGACTCATCGGCCCGGATTGCCTCGATGAGTTCCATGCCATCCATGTCCGGCAACACGAGATCGAGCACCACGCAATCGAATTCGCGCTGCTGCAGCAGATCGAGCGCTTCGCGACCCGTTGCCACGCGGGTCACGTGCACATCGCCATCGCCGATCAGACGGGAGATCTCGCCGAACTGCAGATCGTCATCTTCCACCAGCAACAGTTCCTTGGTCTGGCGCGCCAGGAAGTCTTCGGTGCGGGCAAGTGCTCGTTGCAGCATCGCGCGATCCACAGGCTTCTCCAGTACCGAGAACGCGCCCATCTGCGTGCCGCGTTCCCGCGGGTCCTGTACCGAGATGATGTGAATGGGGATGTGCCGGGTTTCGGCGGTGCGTTTGAGAATGTCGAGCAGGCGCCAGCCATCCATGTCGGGCAGGCGGATATCGAGGGTGATCACGGCGGGATTGAAGCGCCGCACCAGCGACAGAGCGCCGCTGCCGGTGGGCGACACCACGGCCTTGAAGCCGCGATCGTGTGCCAGGTCGATGAGGATCTGACCGAACTTCACGTCGTCCTCGATGATGAGGAGCACCGGATCGCCGGGATCGATACTCTGACGGTCGTCGGTCAGTTCGGCGGCTCGCAACAGCGGCGCCTCCTGACGCGATGCATGCACGGCCACCGAGGCTCGCGGTTCCTCGATCACGCGATGGCGACCGGTATGTCCGGTGTCCTGAGTGGCTGCGGAACCGCCCTTGCGAGCCAGCTCGAAGGTCAGGGGCAGATATAACGTGAAACAGCTGCCTTCTCCCGGCGTGCTCTCGACCGTGATTTCGCCGCCGAGCAGCCGACTGATCTCGCGACTGATGGACAGGCCCAGACCCGTGCCGCCGTACTTGCGGCTGGTCGTGCCGTCGGCCTGCTGGAAGGCTTCGAAAATGACGCGCAGCTTGTCGCCGGGAATGCCGATACCCGTATCCCTGACCGAGTACGCAACCACTGCATGGGCGCTGTTGAGCAGCTGATTGCCGGGGTTCCAGCCGTCGTGCGCGCGGCTGATTGACAGCACCACATCGCCTTCATGCGTGAACTTGAACGCGTTGGACAGCAGATTCTTGATGATCTGCTGCAGGCGCTTCTCATCCGTCGTCATGGACTGCGGCAGACCGGTATCCAGCTCGATACGGAAATCGAGATGACGGTCGGTCGCCACCTGTTCGAAGCTGCGCTGCAGGTTGTCGACGATTTCCGCAAAGCGCACCGTGCCGACATCGAGAGTCACGGTGCCGGACTCGATCTTCGACAGATCCAGGATGTCGTTGATGAGGGCCAGCAGTTCGGTGCCCGCGCGATTGATGGTCTGCGCAAACTCGATCTGCTTGCCGCTCAGGTTGTTGTCCGCATTGTCGGCCAGCAGCTTCGACAGGATGAGCAGGCTGTTGAGCGGCGTGCGCAGCTCGTGCGACATGTTGGCGAGGAATTCGGACTTGTATTTCGAGGTGAGCGCGAGCTGCTCGGCCTTTTCCTCCAGCAGCTCCTTGGCGCGCTCCACTTCCTGATTCTTCGCTTCCACCTGCTGGTTCTGCCACGACAGCAGATTCGCCTTTTCGACCAGTTCCTCGTTCTTGGCACGCAATTCTTCCTGTTGCGTACGCAGCAGATCTTCGGAACGCTGCAGCGTGGCGGCCTGCTGCTCCAGCCGGTCGTTGGTGTTCTTGAGTTCGTCCTGCTGACTCTGCAGTTCTCGCGTGAGCAACTGCGATTGCGCCAGCAGCGCCTCGGTCTGCATGTTGGCCGCGAGCGTGTTGAGCACGATACCGATGCTCTCCATCAGCTGATCCAGGAACAGCGTATGGATGGTGCTGAAGCGCTCGAAGGAGCCAAGTTCCAGCACTGCCTTCACTTCGCCCTCGAACAGCGCCGGCAGCACGATGAGGCTGATGGGTCGCGACTGGCCCAGCCCCGAACTGATGTGCATGTAGGCATGCGGCGCGTCGTTGAGCAGCATGCTGCGCTTTTCGGCGGCGCACTGGCCGATCAGACCGTCGCCCAGATTCAGACGCTGCGGCGGCCGCGGTTTATGCGGCGCGGCGTAGCTGGCCACCAGTTCGAGCACCGTACCGCTGTCCGTCGGACGTGTCAGATAGAACAGCGCCTGCTGGGCGTTCACCAGCGGCACCAGCTGCGAGAGGATCAGATTCGACACGTTGCGGATGTCGCGCTGACCCTGCAGCAGACGATTGAAGCGCGCGATGTTGGTCTTCAGCCAGTCCTGTTCGGTGTTCTTCTGAGTGGTGTCCTTGAGATTGCGGATCATCTCGTTGATGTTGTCCTTGAGCGAGGCCACTTCGCCCGAGGCTTCCACCGTGATGAATCGCGTCAGATCGCCTTTGGTCACGGCGGTGGCGACTTCCGCGATCGCGCGCACCTGGGTGGTCAGGTTCGCGGCGAGCTGATTGACGTTGTCGGTGAGTGCGCGCCACAGACCGGCGGCACCCGGCACGCTTGCCTGGCCGCCGAGCTTGCCTTCGGTGCCCACCTCGCGTGCGACGTTGGTGACCTGATCCGCGAAGGTCGCGAGCGTCCCGATCATGCCGTTGATGGTGTTGGCGAGGGCAGCGATTTCGCCCTTGGCTTCGACGACCAGCTTGCGGGCCAGATCGCCATTCGCGACACCCGTCACCACTTCGGCGATGCCGCGCACCTGGTTGGTGAGGTTTGCGGCCATGAGGTTCACGTTGTCGGTGAGATCCTTCCAGGTACCGCCGACACCTTCGACCTTCGCCTGGCCGCCGAGCTTGCCTTCCGTACCCACTTCGCGCGCGACACGCGTCACTTCCGAGGCGAAGGAATTGAGCTGATCCACCATCGTGTTGATGGTGTTCTTCAATTCCAGAATTTCGCCTTTGACATCGACCGTGATCTTCTTCGAGAGGTTGCCGCTCGCCACCGCCGTGGTGACCTCAGCAATGTTGCGGACCTGACCGGTCAGATTCGCGGCCATGTGATTGACGCTGTCGGTGAGATCCTTCCAGGTACCGGCCACACCCTTGACGTTGGCCTGACCGCCCAGCTTGCCCTCGGTACCCACTTCACGCGCGACACGCGTGACTTCCGAGGCGAAGGAATTGAGCTGATCAACCATCGTGTTCACGACGGTACTGATGCGCAGGTACTCGCCGCGCATCGGCCGGCCGTCGATTTCCAGATTGACCGCCTGCGACAGATTGCCTTTGGCGACGGCGCCGATCACGCGCGCCACTTCCGACACCGGATAGGCCATGTCGCTGACCAGGGCATTGATCGAATCGACGCACTGCGCCCAGCTGCCGACACCGCCGTGCAGCTTGGCGCGCTCCGAGAGCTTGCCCTCGCGGCCGACCATGGCACTGATGCGTTCGAATTCACGAGCCATGGAATCGTTGAGCCGCACCACGTCGTTGAAGGTAGTGGCGATCTCTCCGTCAATGTCGGCCAGATCCTCGGGCAATCTCACCGAGAAGTCGCCGCGCCGCAGCGCCCGCAGGGCCTTGAGAATGTCGCGACGATCCAGAGTCGGAGAAGCGTCGGCTGCCAGTGCCATTTCAGACCTCCGTCGGTGCGGCGCTGTGTGCAGCGCTGTTATCGGACGCACTGGTGCTCGCGACCGATGAAGCGAGCTGCCCGTGATTTCAGTGCGCCGGAATTCCGGTTGATCGGTTGCAACGACCGGCTGCTGTCGGCAGTTCCATTACGGCAGAATCTTTGTCTGGAATGGCCGGACTGTGGAAACCGGCGGAACCAGGCCGCGGGATGACGCATTGAGTGTTCTTGCATGCCGACCGGCGTATTCTGTCCAAGCGCGTCCTGCGGGGCGTAATGCGCACGGTACAATCACCAGCGTCTCGGCATCCGAATGCCTGGCGACCACAACAAGAGCATTGTCATGGCGGAAGAGCGCGGACCGACATCCAGCATCCTGATTGTTGAAGACGAAATCCTCGTCAGGATGTTCGCCGTTGATGTACTCGAGGAGGCAGGTTTTCGAGTCGCTCAGGCAGCCAACGGCGCCGAAGCATTTGCCTGCCTGGAGTCGACGCCCACACTCGCCGCCGCCATCGTCGATCTGGGTCTGCCTGACCGCCCCGGCGATGAAGTGGCCGCCGAGATCCGCGAGAAACGTGCGGCGCTGCCGATTCTGATCGCCAGCGGACGCAGCGAACGCGAACTCAGGGAGCGGTTCGCAAACGACGAGCGCGTGGCCATTCTCGCCAAACCCTACACCGAACCCATGTTGCTCGAGGCGCTGCGACAACTGGGTATCAATGCTGCCTGAGGCGCCTCAGGCCCGGGCAATCAGGCCTTCCGCCGCCATCGCACGGCGTACCGCCGGTCTCGCGCTCACTCGAGCCGCGTACTGCTGAAGTACCGGCCACTGCGCCAGCTCCATGCCGGCGTGTGAACTCCAGTTCAGAATCGTGAAGAGATAGGCGTCGGCTACTCCGAAGCGCTCCACCAGCCACGGGGTGTCGCGCAGACATTCCGCGACCCAACCCAGATGTCGGGTCAATCGGTCGGAGCACGTCTGGCGCCAGTCGGCCGAGATGGCATCGCGTCTGAACAGAGGAATGAATGCCTTGTGCAGCTCACTGGTGATGAAGTTCAGCCATTCCTGCACCCGATAACGCTGTAGCGTCCCCGGCGGCGGCAGCAGAGCGGCGTCCGGGCGCAGATCGGCGATGTATTGCACCATCGCGGCGCCTTCGGTCAGACGCTGACCGTCGTCCAGTTCCAGCACAGGCACGTAGTTCTTGCCATGCACCTGCCCCAGCGGCACGCCGCTGGCCGTGAGGTGCGTTTGCAGGTCCACCCGTTCCTTTGAGAAGTCAATGTCCGCTTCCAGCAGAACAATGTGGGGCGAGAGCGAGCAGGCACCCGGCGAGTAATACAGTTTCATGGCGGCTCCGACGAACAGTGGCATGGATTGAGCGGCCCAATGCTGCATTTCGCGGCTTATCCGCAACAGGTTCGCGCGTCTCGGACATCACGCCCAACGTCCATGTGTACGTGCGCGATCGGCGACACGCATTGATGAACCCGCTGCAAGAATCAATTTCTGCGCTGAGAGTCGTTTCACTATGGCAGCGACTCGGATCACGGGCGTAGGCTTGCCGCTCGCAAATCTGCAACGCCTTTTCCGATTCCTCCACTTCCGCGGTAAACACCATGGACGTTCTCTCCAACGTACTCAGCGTCACCAGTCTCGCGACCAGCACGCTCGGCTCGCGGGAATTCCTCGCACCCTGGGCCATCGCCATCGATGCGCCGCGCGAATCGGCAGTGCACATCGTTCGCCGCGGTTCGGCCTGGCTGCATCACGGCGATCACGAGCCGATCCGTCTGAATACCGGCGACATCGTTCTGCTGGCAGGCGGTCGCCCGCATGTGCTGTCTTCCGATCGCGATGCTCGCGATCCGGAGCCGATCGCACAGGCCATTGCCCGCTCGTACAACAACGTCGTGCCATCGCTGCGCGGCCGTGCCGATACGAACAGCGAGGCGACCTGGCTGCAGTGTGCGGGATATGAATTTGCGAACGACGGTTTCTCGCCCGACGGTGTGCATCCGCTGCTGTCGCTGTTGCCGCCGGCCATCGTGATTCCGGCGCAGCGTGTCGAAGCGGACAGCGAATTGCAGTTGCTGCTGCAGCTCATCGGTCGCGAAGCTCAGCATCGCGAAGCCGGCGCCGAACTGGTTCTGCCGCGTCTGATCGACACATTGTTCGTGTACATCGTGCGAGCCTGGTTGCGTGACCAGCCCGACGGCAGCGCCGGATGGCTCGGTGCACTGCGCGATCCGCAGATCCGCAAGGCGCTCACGCTCATTCACGAATCGCCGCAGGCACCCTGGACCGTTGAATCGCTGGCACGTCAGGCAGCAATGTCGCGGGCAGCGTTCGCGAAGCGCTTCATGGATCTGGTCGGTCAGCCACCGCTGGCGTATGTGACCCGGTGGCGCATGGATCTGGCGGCGAAGCTGCTGCGCGAATCGCGCGAACCGGTGGCGAGAATCGCAAGCCGCGTGGGCTATCTGTCGGAGACGGCATTCGCCAAAGCGTTCCGTCGCCGCCGGCAGATGCCACCGGGCGCATATCGCTTCCAGCGTACGCGTCGAGCGGCTGCAGCCGTCGAGCGCTCTGCCGCAACGGCCAACGGGCAGAGCGCTTCCTGATCTTGTGAGCCGTGTGCCGGTGATCGACACTTCCTCGCTGTGACACGGCGAGGAAGTGCTCGATGACCATCCGGATAGTGCGGCTCGGCAGCCCGCGCCATCGCCACGAAGGGCTGCGAATCGGTACGGTGCGGCGTCCGCCGCGCGGTGTACCCAAGGCCGAATTCGCCAGGCGCGATTTCTACGATGTGTGGTTGCCCACACTCGCCCCGAGTGAACCCCTGGTCAGACAGGCGCTGGCCTCAACAGACGAGCGCAGCTGGAAATCCTTCGTGCGCCGCTATCGCGCCGAAATGAAAAGACCCGAGGCCGCGTATCTCCTCGACACGCTGGCCGCGTTATCGCACCAGACACATCTGTCAGTGGGCTGTTATTGCGAAGACGAGCGTCGCTGTCATCGCTCGGTGTTGCGTGAATTGCTGAAAGAACGGGGTGCGAAGCTGGCGTGACGCGTTCGCGAAGCACCGGAGAATATCAGTGACTTCTGCTCCACCGATCCGGTGGATTCTCGCGCTTCACTTCACCCGGATTGCGAGCTTCGCCCTTGCGGTACCCGCGTTCGAAGAGCCGTTTGCGAAAGACGACGACGGTCAGGATCAGCGCAAGCGCGATCAGCGCCAGCACCGGCCAGAAATGGGCAAAGAACGCATTGATGGATTCCATCGAAATCTCCTGCTGCATTCGCGTCTCTCGGGCACAACGGCTGAGCAGGAGCACAAGTTCGCAGGAAGACACTGCCGGATGAGTCGGGCATAGTTCGTGTCGGCTTTATCCCGACGTTCGAGCCCGCTCATGATGAAGAAATTCGCCGCTACGCTGCTTCCGCTACTTCTGGCCGTGGGCTGCAGCAAACCTGCGCCCACTGACCCCGCAACGCCGCGCGCTCAGGCCGCGGATTTCGTGAGCGTTCAGGGCACGCGGTTCGAGCTGCACGGCAAGCCCTATTACTTCGTCGGCGCGAATGTCTGGTACGGGGGCTATCTCGGATCGCCCGGCGCCACCGGAGATCGTCCGCGCCTGACTCGCGAACTGGATCGCCTGCGATCGATCGGCGTCACGAATATCCGCGTCCTCGGTCTGTCCGAAGCCAGCGAACTCAAACGCGCCGTGCGTCCTGCCGTCATCACTGTGCCCGGGACCTACGACGAAGAACTGCTGCAGGGGCTCGACTATTTTCTGGCCGAGCTCGCCAGACGCGACATGAAAGCGGTCATCTATCTCAACAATTTCTGGCAGTGGTCGGGCGGCATGTCGCAGTACGTGTCGTGGTTTGCGGGCAGGCCCGTGATGGATCCGGACGTCACGGGCGACTGGAACGGGTTCATGGACAACTCGGCCATGTTTTACGGGCTCGGAGCCGCCCAGTCTGCCTGGCACGATGCGATCCGCACGCTGATCACCCGGCGCAACACGATCACGGGCATCGCCTACAACGAAGATCCCACCGTAATGTCGTGGCAGCTCGCCAACGAGCCGCGGCCTGGCAGCGACGCCAGGGGCAAGGAGAATGCGGGGCACTTCATCGACTGGATCGATCAGACGGCCGCCTACATTCATTCGCTCGCGCCCAGACAGCTCGTGAGTACCGGCAATGAAGGCTGGATGGGTACGGCCGGCGATCGGGATCTGTACATTCAGGCACACAAGAGCGAGCACGTGGACTACCTCACGTATCACATGTGGGGCCCGAACTGGGGCTGGTTCGATGCGAAGGATTTCGCCGCCACATATGAGGACGGCTGGCGCCAGGCGCAGGACTATCTGAACTGGCACATCGATGCGGCGAAGCAGCTCGGCAAACCCATCGTGCTCGAAGAGTTCGGCATGAATCGCGATGGCGGTGTGTTCGGTCCCGATGTGGCCACGACGTACCGTGACCGGTACTACCAGCAGGTCTTCGAGCTGTTGCAGCAACGCGCTGCCGCGGGCGATCCGATCGCGGGTTCCAACTTCTGGGCGTGGAATGGCGCGGGTCGCAGAGTGAATGCCGACTTCATGTGGAAAGCCGGTGATCCGCTCCTCGGCGATCCACCTCAGGAGGCGCAAGGTCTCTACGGCGTATTCGACACCGATGCCTCGACGCTCGCGGTCATCAGCAAGGCTGCCACGCAGATGAATGCGTTGAACAAGTAAGGGTCGGAGTCGGATCGCGCGCTCATCGCGGTGAATGACGCCGCGGCAACTCACACCCAGAGCGCCTGATACTACGGACCTCCGTGCGCTTGACACGTCGACTCATCGCAGCGTATCCGTACGCCCGCAGCGGACACACAACAATTCACCGCGAGGGAGCAGCGTCATGGCCGAAATGGGCGATACGCGGGGCGAACTGACCGCGACGCAGGCAATCGATCTCGAGCACGAACGCATCCGCATACGCCGCGAACAGCTCGGACTCGCTCCCGTCGATGCCACGCGCGGACACTGGGGCCTGGCCTTTTCCGGCGGTGGCATCCGCAGCGCAACGGTCAGCCTCGGTGTATTGCAGTCACTCTCGCTGGCAGATGTGGCGCCCGTTGACGATTCAGCAGCAGATCGGAATTCCGATACGTCACTGCTGCGTGAATTCGACTACGTCTCGTCTGTCAGCGGTGGCGGTTACATCGCGAGCTTCTTCATCAGCCTGTTCGTGCCCGGGCGCCTGAAGCGCCACAGCCAGCCGCGTGAAGCCGCCGACGATGCGTACGAAGTGCTGCGCTACGAGCCGCCCGGTCGCATGCGCAGCAACGAGAACCTGCAGGACGCGCCGGTCGGCAAGGGACCGATGAGCTGGCTGCGTGAGAACGGCCGCTATCTGACACCCACGGGCGGTGGCGACACCATGTATGCCGCAGCGCTCACCATTCGCAACTGGTTCGCCGTGCAATACGTGCTCGGCACGCTGCTCATCACCACACTTGCATTGCTGGCGCTGATCCGTGCGGGCATGGCGCTGCACTGGAGCGACTATCGCGGCATCGAGTGGTTCTTGCTGGACGGTGCGCTGAACGACGGCAGGGTCTGGTGGAGCCCGATCTGGGCGATCGCCGCGGCATGGTTCCTGTTGTGGGTGGTCCCCTGCGCCACCGCGTTCTGGCTGACTCATCCGCGCGATGGCGGCTCGGATGCCGACCCACCGCAACGATTCTCGCTGGCTTCGACGTGCACTCTGCTGATCGGCATTCTTCTCTTCGCACTTGCCGCGCTCGTCGCCACGACAGGTCTGGGTCGGTGGCGTTTGCTGCCCTGGCTGATCGCCGCGATGGGCCTCGTTGCCACGGAAGCATTCGTCTTCCACGCCGCCACGGTTCACAAGGGCGCCACCATCGCTGCTCACCGCGTTTACGCCACGCGCGCACTGACATCCGGATTGCTGTTTCTGGTCACGGTCTCGACCGTGGCGCTGGCAGACACGCTGGGCCAGCACCTGTATCTGTGGGCCACCACCCATGAGGAATGGTGGGCGCAACTCACTCCCGGCGCGCTGATGGGTGCACTGGTCTGGCTGTTCCGGCGCATCGCAAGCTTTTTCGATGAGAAGCAGGCGTCGGGATGGATGAAGAAGCTGCCGACCTCGCTGCTGCTCGCTCTGGCGGGTGTGGTGCTGGTGCTGCTCGTCGTGACCATCTGGGCGGTGTTCGTGCAATGGCTGCAATGGACCAGTGACGCACCGACGCTCGAGCACCTCGCCAGTACGCAGCGCGTGGTCGTGCTGTGCGGTGCCTTTCTGCTGTTTCTGATCCTGACACTGACCAGCGCCCGCTTCAGCGGCTTTCTGAATCTGTCGACGCTGCAGATGCTGTATGGCGCGCGACTCACGCGTGCGTATCTCGGCGCCTCCAACGGCAAGCGTTTCGAGAAGACCGCAAGCGGCTTCAACCGCAGCGTCGCCGAGCCCATCGATGGCGATCAGATCGGCCACGAACGCTATTACGCACCTGAAGTGCTGGCGCCGGTCCACATCATCAACGTCACCATGAACCAGACCATCGATCCGGCCGAACAGCTCGTGCAGCGCGATCGCAAAGGCAAACCCATGGCGGTGGGTCCGACCGGCTTCTTCGTCGAAGGCGATCACTTCACTTTTCGTGACCAGCGCAGGGACAGCATCAACAGCGGCAAAGGCAGCCAGCGATTCACCATCGGCACCTGGATCGGCATTTCCGGCGCCGCCTTCACGACCGGACTGGGGCGCAGTACCAGCCTGGGTGCATCGCTGGTGCTGGGCTTGTCGAACGTGCGCCTCGGGATGTGGTGGTCATCGGGCTACGGCGAGAATCGCGCCCGCGGCATCGAACGCTGGTTCAAGGCTGCCTTTCGCACCCAGATGTTCCTGATCTACGAACTGCTCGCCAAATTTCACGGCCTGCGTCGCGAATGGCAGTACCTCTCCGACGGCGGACACTACGAAAACACTGCCGCTTATGAACTGCTGCGCCAGGCACGGCGGGTGAAGTTCATGGTCGTGTGCGACAACGGCTGCGATCCGCACTACCAGTTCGGCGATCTCGCCAACCTGATCCGGCTCGCGCGCATCGATTACCGCATGGAAATCGAAGTCGACACCGCGATTACCCGGCACGAATCGCTGGCGCGCTACTTCGGCACACCCGAGGACTTCAGTGCCGCGAATCCGCAGCGCAATGAGAAATGTGCATTGCTGCTGAATGTCTATCGCGAAGGCGATGGCAAGTCGGGTCGCACGCCTGATTGTCGCATCGTCGTGCTGAAGCCCCGCCTGATCGATTCCATGCCGGTGGACCTCCGCGAGTACCAGCTCACCCATGCCGAATTTCCGCAGGAACCAACCGCGGACCAGTTTTTCGATGAGGCGCAGTGGGAGAGCTATCGCTGTGTCGGCTATGCCATCGGCAGAAGGATTTTCGGGACGAGGCACGAGGATGAGGTCGGACGCGCTCTGTGGACGTACCTGCGGCAACAGGGAAAACGCCCACCGGACGCTCTCGTGTGAGCCCTGTAGCTGCAGTTCAACCTGCAGTGAAGGGAAATCGATGTCAGGAAGCCTGAAGCCTTCTCGAATCCTGCTCTGCTGTTGCTCTTGTCTGTTCGCTCGCAGCACGATGGAACTGGCTCGAGGCGCCGGCTGCGCGAACCTCAGTAGCTGGCGGTGGCAACCGGCGTCGCCGGCTCGCTGCTCTTCTGGTGGTATTGGGCGGACAGCAAACTGCGGCCCTATCCTCGCTCCCCCGGCTGAACACCGCTGTCGTCGCTGTGGGCCTGGTGGCTGTGCCCTGTTACGTGCTGCGCAGCCGCAAGAAGGGTGAGCGGCTGGCTGCTTGCGCCAGATTGCTCGGCTTCGTGGTATTGATGGTCGGCGCGTGGTGCTGGGATCCTCGCCGATCAGCGCATGGACCGGCTGGTTATGAAGGTCGGCCCGCTGTCGGGTGCATGACGGGCCGATGACGTGTCCGTCCTGCGTGGCTCGAGGCAGGATCGGCTCGCTCAACCGAAGAGACACCAATGATCATCCGTAAATTGCGACTGCAGCGTGGCTGGACTCAGGAACATCTCGCCGAATTGACCGGCCTGAGCGTCCGGAGCATTCAGCGCCTGGAGCGCGGCCAGGCAGGCAGCCTGGAAACCCTGAATGCATTGGCCGCCGTCTTCGAAGTTGAGCGTTCCATCCTCAACCCTGGAGAATCCGTCATGAGCAATGAGTCAGCGTTGACCAGCGAAGAAGCGAAGGCCATGGAATACGTCAAAGGCCTGCGGGATTTCTACGCCCATGTCTGCATGTATCTCACCTTCGTGATCGTCTTCGGTTTCGCTTTCGGCTTCGACCGGCCGCTGATCTACTGGGGCGCGCTGGGCTGGGGCGCCGGGCTCGCCATTCATGGCCTGACGGTTTATGAAGTCATCAAGTTTCTCGGCCCCGAGTGGGAAAAGAAACAGATCGAAAAGCGTCTCGGCCGGCAGCTTTAGCTTCCGCAGCTTCGGGTTCGATTTCCTTCGCCGCTTGCTTCATGACTGCCGACGCCATCATCGGACTCTACGAACGACATGCGCACGCATGGGATCGAAACCGCGGCGGTGAGCTGATCCTGGAAAGGCACTGGATGGACCGCTTCGCCGCGCA
>DASTRD010000307.1:0-9821 GCA_035761425.1 Povalibacter sp. | reverse complement strand
TTTCAAGCACGAAGAAGCCGGCAAGGGACCGCAGTTCGCCCAGGTGTTCCGCGACGCGCTGAGCGCCTGAAGGTACGGATGGATCGCCTCAGCACTTTGCAAATTGCCCCGAAGGGCGCTGCACGGCGCGCGAGTGAATCGATAGACTGCGCTCGCGGACACTCCGGAATCGCCACGAGACAACCGGGCACCTCGAGGTTCTTATGCCTTCCTTCACCCGCACTGCGCTGACCGCTCACAGCAATGCGCGTCTCGTCACCGGCAGTACTGCGGAGCAGCGGCTGCGCACTGCGCGGCAGCTTGCGCAGGCGGCGGATCGGCCGTTGCTGCGGATCGATCTTTCCCAGGTCGTCAGCAAGTACATCGGCGAAACCGAGAAGAATCTCGATCGCGCGTTCGATATGGCGCAGCGCAGCGGCGCCATTCTGTTTTTCGATGAGGCCGATGCGCTGTTCGGCAAACGAACGGCAGTGAAGGACGCGCACGATCGCTACGCCAACGTGGAGACTCAGCTGGAACTTGCCGCGCGCGATCGCGGCGTCGGCATTCTCATCGGGACTTCGCTGGGCGGCACTACGCTTGCGCAGTCGCGCGCGTCGTTGCCGCTGCAGCGGCCGCGCAAGTGGCCACCCTGAAGCGCGAGTCGCTCAGTCTCCGTAACTGTCCACGCCGAGTTCGCGCAGGATCTTCACGCGCAGCGCCTGTGCCTCGGGGCTCGACAGCTTGCGCGGATGTGCGAAGGGCACTTCGAACGTTGCCTGGATGCGCGTCGGGCGCGGCGAGAGCACCATGATGCGATCGGCGAGATGGATCGCCTCTTCCACGTCGTGGGTGATCAGCATGACGGTGTGCTTTTCCTTCGCAAGGATGCGCAGGAGCTCGTTGCACATGTGCAGCCGCATCAGCGCGTCCAGTGCCGAGAACGGCTCGTCCATGTACAGCACTTCCGGCCTCACCGCGAGCGCACGGGCGATTTCGGCGCGTTTGAGCATGCCGCCCGACAGTTCGTGCGGATATGCGTTCTCGAATCCCTTGAGTCCGACGATGCCTGCGTAGTGCTCCACTGCCTCTTCCTGCTCGGACCGTGAGCGTCCTTCGAGGCCGAACATCAGGTTCTCGCGCACGGTGAGCCACGGAAAGACCGAACCGTACTGCGAGATGAGGATGCCCTTGGCGCTCGGCTTGTGCCGTTCGGCGCCATCGATCAGTACGCTGCCGCGATCGGGGCGCATGAAGCCCGCCATGATGCTCATCAGGGTGGACTTGCCGCAGCCGGACGGACCGACGATGGCAACGAACTCGCCATCGCGCACGCTGAAGCTGATGTCATCGACCACATCGAGCGGTCCCTTGTCGGAGACGAAGCGCTTGTGGATGTTGCGAACGTCGATCTTCGTGCCCGGCGCCGACTGCACCTGGGCAGCGTCAGGGACAGAAATCGCCCTGTTGCCGTCGGTCACTTCAGCCTCAATGCGCATAGCGCCACCTCACCAGTTTGAGTCCTTCGAGCATGCGCATGACGCCATCCAGCGCGAGACCGATGATGCCGATGATGATCATGCCGGCGACGACGAGGTCGTAGCGATTGCCGGCATTGCGCGAGTCCATGATGAGATATCCCAGGCCAGAGCGCAGCGCGATCATTTCCGCGGCCACCACCACCAGCCACGCAACGCCGAGACCGATGCGCATGCCGACGATCACCTGCGGCAGCGCCGCGGGAATCACCACCTGAGTCAGCAGTTTGAAGCGCGATACATCGAAGTTCTCGGCAGCGCGCAGATAGCGCTTCTCGATCGTGTGCACGCCGACGGTCGTCTGCACGATCATGGGAAACACGGATGAGATGAAGATCAGGAAGATCGGCGAGGTATTGCCGACGCCGAACCAGAGAATGGCGATCGGAATCCATGCGATGGGTGAAATGGGCCGCAGGATCTGGAACAGCGGATTGAGCGTGACGTACGCACCGTGCACCCACCCCATCCACAGACCCAGCGGAATGGCGATGATCACGGCCAGCAGGAAGCCGGCGGCCACGCGCATGAGCGACGCGCCGATGTGCAGCCACAGCGTGCCGTCCTTCACCAGTTCGACAGTGCCGGTCACCACGTCGAGTGGCGATGGGAATATGAGGCTGTGAGTCGCCACGACGGCGGCCCACCAGATGCCGATCAGTACGGTCAGCACGGCCAGCGATGGCAGCGCCTGCTTGAATCTCGTCATGTCGTTGTATTCGTGTGTTGTCGTTGTCCGTGTTCGCGCCATTCATGCCAGCGCCAGGCAATGCGTGCCCAGGGTGTCGTCGGTTCCGGATCGACGATGATCGTCATTTGCCCATCCGCATGCGCAGTGCACGCAAAGGAATATTCCGCGGCCATCTCGAAAGGCAGACGAAAACTCTGCCCCGGCATCATCACCGTCGGACCGAACGTCTGCGGCACTTCGTCGAGGTTGCGCAGCAACAGCACGTCGTTCCTGCCGAGGGTGAGCCGGATGCGGTGCGGCAGTATCTCCACCAGATCCCCCGACATGCGTCGCGCCCAGGTACCCCGCGGAATTTCGAACACTTCCTCACGCGATGCCGGTTTGTCGAGCGGTGCGAACCCGGCCCAGGCCACCACGCCGACGATGCCAGTCACCAGCGCTCCCGCAGTCCATTTGCCCCACCGCGGCATTGCCACTTGCAGCGTCACTCCGTCAGCAGCACGTTCAGATCGTGGACGTAGTCTTCCGGCGAATGTCCGAACGGCATGAGAGCGCGCAACGCGCCCTGACGGTCGATCAGATACACAAAGGACGAGTGCACCCACGTGTAACTGTCACCGTAGACTTTTTTCTCGGCCTGAATGCCGTAGAGCTGGCGCACTGCCGCGAGCTGCGCTTCGCTGCCGGTCCCGCCGATGAATGTCGGATCGAATCCCGCGAGATAGCGCTTCATCTGCGCAGCGTCATCTCGTTGCGGATCGACAGTGACATAGATCACCTGCACATCCGCGCCGCGCGGTCCCAACTGTCGACGCGCCGATGCCAGAACGCCAAGGGTGACCGGGCATACGTTGCCGCACGACGTGAACCCGAAGGACAGCAGCACCACCTTGCCCCGGTACTGACTCGGCCGCAGCTCGCGACCGTCCGACCCCGTCAGCGTGAACTCCGGCGCCGTGCGGGGAGGATCGAAAACACCTGCCTTCAGGTCAGACGTCCCGGCGTGAGCACTCACCGCGAACGCGAGCGCAAGACACGGCACTGCCCACCGGATGCGGTGTAACGCGGCTTGCCATGGTCTCGAGGTCGTCATCAGCAGCAGTCTCGACAGCGTTTTCGCCGTGCCGGATCGGTAGTTGTAATCGAGGGCCACGGGCATAGCGCCCGTCCGGTCGCGGATAGTTCGCCATACTGGTAAGCACCCGGGGCGCGGACAATCGCCGGCCGATTGATTCTGGCTATGGGGGCGAAGCGCAGCCCTGGCAGGGTGTTGAAAAAGTCCTTCCGGGACTTTTTCAACGTCATCCGTGGCCGGGCACTAGAGCGGGATCGGGGACGGCTTTGCCTGCCGGGCAAACTGATCGTTGACGTACGTTTCGTACGCCACGGGATGTTTGAGCGTGCCGGCTTCCACCGACAGCTGCATGAGTTCATCGAACTCCGAGCGGATCATGTGCAGATCCCCGTAAGTCACGCGGTCGCCGGGGTTCTCCATGACGTACCGGATGATTTTCGGATCCTGATTGAAGAACTCGCGCCTGGCGGCAATCTGCACGGCCTTCTCGCGATTGGCCGGCTGCGTATCCAGCCACAGGCCGGCGCCGAGCACCTGATCGACCAGCGCCTGCACCATCGGCGGATTGCTGGCGATGAGCTCCTCGCGCACGGTCAGGACACAGCAGATGTATTTGGGCCATTCATCGCGCGTCATGCGCAGCGGTCGCGCATAGCCGGCACTTTGTGCGGCGGCACCGAACGGCTCCCCGGTGCAATAGGCATCCACGGCCTTGGCATACAGTGCCGCCGGCATGTCGGGCGGCGGCATCTCGACGAGTTCGACCTCATCGACGCTCATGTTTTCCTGCGCAAGCATGCGACGCAGGAACAGGAAATCCACGGCGAAGCGACTGGGAATCGCGATGCGCTTGCCGGTGAGCTGCCTGAAGGTGCGCACGTCGGAGTCCTCGCGCACCATGATCACGGCGCCGGAGCGGTGGCCGAGCGAGACGATTTTGACCGGGATGCCCTTGTCGGCGAGATCCATCACCAGTGGCGCCAGCATGTAGGCGGCCTGGATCCGGCCCGCCATCAGCGACTCCTTGATCTCGGGCCAGCCGCTGTATTTGCTGTACTGGAACTGGAATTTCGGCGCCTCGGCGGGCGCGGCGGCATTGCTCAGATCCTTGCCCACACAGGCCACAGGGAGCGTGAGATTGCAGGTGACGGGCAGCCCGCCAATCTCAAGCGCATTGCGATCTTTTGCGGCACAGGAAATGAGGCCGAGCGGCAATGACGCGGCCATCATGCCTTGCAGGAAGGTTCTGCGATGAATGGGAAGACTGCCCAACAGCCACTGTCCGGATCTGCGACGACCGGGGCCGCCAGAGTGGGGGATTCTATGCGGGACGGGACTGCTTTACGACGCGCCAGCAGCGCTTCCGCGTCGCGCGGTCGATTGAGTGCGGCTATGAATCGGAGGCGCCGCGGAAAGCAGCGCCGCTGCCGGCTCCTCAGAGGGCAGCGCGTTTGGCTTCGAGTGCCTTGAGTCCGCTCTTCGACGCGACCAGGCGCCACGCGCGCTCGAGCTGTTCGGCGAAGTCGCTGCGGGTCACGCCCTTCAGCAGGATCTTGGTCCAGCCCTGTTCGGCCCACTGATCCACCGTGAACGTGTAGGGGTCCATGGACAGCAACGCGTGCTGGTCATCCTTGGACAGGCGCAGAATGGCAATGGCCTCCTGCGGCCACAGCACCGCGTAGGTGTTTGGCCCGACCCGAAAGCCCCGATGCCCCCAGTGATCGTGTTCTTCCGTCTCCGGCAGCGACATGGCGAGCCGGATGACCTCATCATTTCTAACCAAGGATCCACCCCTTGTGTCCAATCGGGCGCAGTTTATAGCAGACAGCGCGCGACAAATCGTGACGTCCCGCGCATTCGGACGTCCGTGAACGTGAGATCGGCCGCGCTCCGGTGCATCGATACACGCCGGAGGGGTGTCTGCCGTACCATCGCAGCGACACCGCAGGCTCAGCCCGGACCTTCGTTGTCGAAGCAACCGCCCCGACCAGCGTGATGAAAAAGCAGCCGTTCGAGATCTTCGATGAGCGTCGCGCCGAGCCGTCCGGCAAGCGCGAGATCCTGCTGCCGGCATCTGTGCGCATCGCACGGGAAAAAATCGCCGCCAGGCTGCAGGCCGCGCGCGACCGTGCCGCCTCCAGGGCGAAGAAGAAGGCAGCGCGTGAGGAGCGTGAAATCGCCCGGGCCGCCAGGCGGATCGCGAAGGCGCTGGACCGCAAGGCCGCGCAGAAAGAACGCGAGGCTGCAAAACTGGATCGCAAGGCACAGCGCATGGCTTTTCTGCTTGCCCGACGCGACCGCATCGAAGAGCAGCGACGGATGCAGTCGGCGCGGCGCGCGGAGCTGCGACGGAAGAAAAAGAAGAGAAAGTGAAGCGCCAGGACCGCGCCGTCGTCGATACGAAGACCGGACGGCGGCGGTCCCGGCAGTTGCCCGGAAGCAATCCAATGTGCCGGTCAGGCTCCCATCCGCTGATCTGCGCCGGAATCCTGGCAGCCACAGACTGACGGCGCAGTGTCGTACTTGTCGTGGTGACGCACCCAGTCCGTTAAATTGAACGCGGGGCCGTTCTCGTTGCGCCCCTTGGGGGCGAGATCCAGATAACTGTACGCGCCGACGAGAGGTTCGACGCCGCGGCCATAGGCCGAATAGGTGCGATAGATGTCGCCCTCCTCGTCCCGGTAAAACACGCTGATACCGGGCATCTCCTCGCCATCCACTTCCCGCAGTTCGAAGTTGAATCGCACGGGGCCGCGCGCCAGGTCTTCGGCGCGGAACGACACGTCGAAGTCGTAGTTGAAATCGTTGTCGGCCGAAGAGACCCAGTGGAATTGCCAACCCATGCGGCGCCGGAACGCTTCGATCTTCTCGACTGGCGCGCGCGAGACGGCCGCGAAGGCGACGTCATGATGACGCAGATGCACGAAGGCCGCATCGACATGGTCTGCCTGGAACGAACAGCCCACGCAGCCTTCCGTCCACTCCGGCGCAAACATGAAATGCTGTACGACAAGCTGGCTCGACGCACCGAACAGATCGCCCAGCGTCTGCGGGCCATGCGGCCCCTGGAATACATAGGGCTTTGCGATCCTGAGCCAGGGCAATTCGCGACGTTGCCGTCGCAACTCATCGAACTGTCGCAACAGCTCCTTCTCCCTGGACAGGTGATGCCCCCGGGCCGCAAACCACTCCGCCTCTCCAACCACTCTGTGCTTCATGACCGACCTCCACTGCCACTGTGTGTAGCGAAGGACGATCCAGCGCGGCGGAAGCCGACAGAAAATGACGCAACGGCGATCACCGCCCGCGGGGTTTGGGGCGCGCTGTGGGCTCAGGCGCAGTGCGGATTCGTCGGACGCTGCCGTTGGCGCCGGGCAGGTTCGACTCCGTTGAGCTGATCGAGCTGGCCGCGGATGTGCGCCGCTTCGGCGGCCGTGTTGGCCAGCGACACGGCGCGTTCGAAGGCAGTGCGGGCATCGTCCTTGCGATCGAGCTGCAGCAGCAACGCACCGCGCAGGCCGTGGAAATGAAAATAGCTGCTGAGCGATTCTTCCAGCGGATCGACCATGGCAAGAGCCGCAGCCGGTCCGTGAATCCTGGATACGGCAACGGCCCGATTGAGCGTCACCACGGGCGATGGCTGCAGCGTTTCGAGCACTGCGTAGAGACGATCGATCTCGCTCCAGTCCGTGTCTTCAGGACGCGCTGCCTGCGAATGCACGGCGGCAATGGCCGCCTGCACCTGATAGGGACCGATCCGCTGCGTGCGCAGCGCCGCATCGACCAGGGCCAGTCCTTCGCCGATCAGCTCCTGATTCCACAGACTGCGATCCTGCGCATCGAGCAGCACGATGTCCCCTGACTCATCGATCCGCGCAGCGGCACGCGCATGCTGGAGCATGAGCAGCGCAGCCAGGCCCATCAGTTCGCTTTCACCGGGAAAGAGTTGCAGCAGCAACCGCGCCAGGCGGATGGCTTCTTCGCACAGCGGTGCGCGCAGATGCGATTCGCCCGCGCTGGCTGCGTAGCCCTCATTGAAGAGCAGATAGATCATTGCCGCGACACTGTTGAGCCGCTCCGCGCGTTGTGCCGCGCCCGGCGTTTCGAACGGCACGTCCGCGACACCGACGCGCCGCTTGGCCCGCGTGATGCGCTGTTCCATGGCCGCTTCGGTGACGAGGAACGCGCGCGCGATCTCACTCACCGACAGGCCACAGACAACGCGCAGCGCCAGAGCGATCTGCTGGGTCGCCGGCAATTCAGGATGACAGCAGATGAACAGCAGCCGCAGCACGTCATCGCGATAACGCGAATTGTCGAGGCGTTCGGCCAGCGGCGTTTCGGCGTCATCCGTATCGGAGATCACATCGTCCGGCGGTAATTCTTCGAGCCGATTGCGCCGGCGCGCTTCGTCGATGCCGCTGTTGCGCCCCACCAGAATCAGCCAGGCGACGGGATCGTTGGGCGGACCGTTCACCGGCCAGCGCTTGAGGGCGCGCAGACAGGCTTCCTGAAAGGCTTCCTCCGCCTGATCGAGATCGCGGAAATAGCGCAGCAACGCGGCGACCGCCTGCGGGCGCGCCTTGGTCAACGTTGCGTCGATCCAGCCATAGTCAGTCATGAGGGGCTTCCGGGATGCTCGCCGGCCGACGTGCGATCAGCCTTTCTGACCGATGGTCGCGGGCCAGTAGGAATGCACCGGACGTACCTCGGTGCCGCCGGGCGGCTCGGAAAGTTGCTTCGCAATTTCGGTGGCCTCTTCGATGCTCTCGCAGTCCACCACGTAGAAGCCCAGCAACTGCTCCTTGGTTTCCGCGAATGGCCCGTCGATCACCGCCTTGTCGCGACTGGTCTTGACGGATTTCGCCGTGGGCGTGGGCATGAGCCGCGCGGTGGGGCCCATCTTTCCCTGCATGGCGAGCCCCTTCAGTACCTGCTCGTGCCGGGTCATGACCGCCTGATCTTCTTCGGGCGTCCACTGGCCGATGGCAGCTTCGGAGTTGTAGCAGAGAATTGCATAGAGCATGAGAGCGGCCCCGTCGTTGAGAAAGATCCGCAGTATGCCCGAGCCGCAGGGCATCTCCGACCTCACTGCGGCGGCAGGCCACGCCCTGCGCGCGGTGAGCAAACAGGCGGGAAATGGCGGAATGAGCCGGACTCGCGCAGCACATGAACGTGGGTCCCATCTGGCTCTGCATTACCCATTGCCGTCTGCTGGCGGCGAAGCAGCCTGGGCTTGTTTCGAGCTGGCTGCCGGCCGCCCGGGACGCTCCCGGCTGCGTCGGAATTTTCTGGCAACGAAGACCGTCAGGCCGCCAGCCGAAGTGGTTCCCGCTACCGCCCAGGCGGCCGCCGCAAGACACGCTGGACACATGACACGTCTCCTTCGAGGGTTCCATGACCCCAGGACGCACGGCGCCCGCGGCAGCCGACACCGGATGACTGCGTATTTACACGATGAGACGCCGGTAACACTCCAGAAACAGATCCGCCGCACGATGCAGATTCGCCTGCCAGTCGCTGCCGGCCGCGTGATCCGCACCATCGGTCACGAACTTGACCGCGCTGAAAGACACGCCTTCGAGATGGCAGACTTTCGCCAGCGCGTAGGCTTCCATGTCGAGCACGTCGAACTCGCCGGCCAGCGCCGTCATGACGAACGAATCGCCGCTGCCACAGCGTGCCGCGGGCAAATGCTCGAACCGACGCGTAGATTGCAGGACCGCGGGCACGGTTTCGAAGGGCGTGACGCCGGCTGCAAATCCCAGACCGCTCACGTCCATGTCACGCTGAGCGAATGAAGTGCACTCGACCAGCGCGCCGGTCAGCAGTCGCTGGCTGCCGGCTGTGCCGAAATTGATGACCGAGGGCTGCGGCTGGCCCGACATCCGATATTCAGTGAGCCGTCGCGTGAGTGCGTACGCAGCATTCACTTTGCCCACACCCGTGAACAGCACCGCGATACCCGCCGCCTCGAGAACACCCTGGCTTTCGACGGGCAGGGCCATGACGACGAGCTCGGCGGGAAATGCGCTGATCATGCGGGTTCGCGGGTGGTATGACGACGCCATGATATTGTCGCGACGCACTGGCCGCGAGGAGTTCGCGCCGCACGCTGTCTGCGATCAGCGTTTCTGGACGTAGACGGAAATCGGGTTGAAGTTGACGAGGTATTGCAGTGAGTTCCAGAACTGATTCGGCCGATTTCGCCATTCTCGGTGCCGGCGCCATGGGCACCATCTTCGGTGCGCACCTCGCCCGTGCCGGACATTCGGTCGTCATGCTGGTGCGCGAGCGCCGCGCGCAGCAGATCCGCGCGGACGGACTGCGCATCAAGGGACTGGAAGAATTCAGCGTGGAGGTTCCGGTCCTCACGGACTACTCGCAACTGCGCCGCGCCGGCGTGCTGATCGTGGCGATGAAAACGCTCGGCACCGCGGCTGCACTCGCGCCGCTGCGTACGGCGCAGATCGACATCGCGTTGTCCCTGCAGAACGGCGCGTTCAAGAACGATCAGCTGGTCGGCGCGTTCGGTGAG
>DASTRD010000306.1:0-6626 GCA_035761425.1 Povalibacter sp. | reverse complement strand
ACGCTTCATGTCGTTGATGTGCATTTCCGAAATGTCGACTTCGATGCTCTCCGGCAGATCCTTCGGCAGACACAGCACCTCGACCTGGTTGAGCAGGTGAGAAATGATGCCACCTTCCGTCTTCACACCGGGCGAACCTGCGCCGCCCTTGAAGTGCAGCGGAATGTTCATGCGAATCTTTTCGTTTTCCAGCACGCGCTGCAGATCCATGTGCAGGATCTGGTTCTTGGCCGGATGACGCTGCACGTCCTTGAGAATTGCCGCCTGCTTTTCGCCGTTGATGCTCAGCGAAATGATGGTGGAATAGAAGCGCTCGTTCACCAGCAGCGACAGCAGATTCTGGTGATCCAGAATGATCTGCCGCGGCTCCTGCTGACCGCCGTAGAGAATCGCCGGAACCTTGCCGGAACGACGCAGGCGGCGGCTCGCACCCTTCCCCTGCACGCCATCCCGGGGATCGGCGACGAGTTCAAAAGAGGTTTTCATGATGACTCCAACACAAAGTGACAAAAGTGACGAATGTGACGAATGTGATGCGGGCCAGAAAACCCGATACACCTCGCCGCTCCATCACGGGATGCATGCAGACCGGTTCGCGACCAAATCCGGTCTGCTTGCCTTGACGCTCATCGCGCGGATGTCGCATGACGATTCTTGCCATCGTCACTCTCGTCACCCTCGTGACTGACGTCACTCAATCGATATACAGCGAACTCACGCTCTCTTCGTCGCGGATGCGACGCATCGTTTCCGCGAGCAGTCCGGCCACCGACAGCTGCCGGATCTTCGGACACTGCTGGGCTTCACTGCTCAGCGGAATCGTGTCGGTGACGACCAGTTCGTCCAGTTCCGATTTCATGATCCGCTCCACCGCAGGGCCCGACAGCACGGCATGCGTGATATAGGAAACCACGCGCTTCGCCCCCGCGCTCTTCAGCGCACGCGCGGCGTGACACAGCGTACCGGCCGTATCCACCAGATCGTCGATGAGGATACAGGTCTTGCCCTTGACCTCACCGATGATGTTCATGACTTCCGACTCGTTCGCCCGCGGGCGCCGCTTGTCGATGATGGCCAGGTCCGCATCGTCGAGGCGCTTGGCGAGCGCCCGCGCCCGCACCACACCGCCGACGTCCGGCGATACCACCATCAGGTTGTCGTACTTCTGCTTCCAGGCATCGCCCAGCAGCACCGGCGACGCGTAAACATTGTCCACCGGGATATCGAAGAATCCCTGAATCTGATCGGCGTGCAGGTCGACGGTCAGCACCCGATCGACGCCGGCACTCGCGATCATGTTGGCGACAAGTTTCGCCGTGATCGGTACGCGCATCGCACGCGGACGGCGGTCCTGCCGTGCGTAGCCGAAATACGGAATCACTGCGGTGATCCGCGCTGCCGACGCACGTCGGCACGCATCGACCATCACGAGCAACTCCATCAGGTGGTCGTTTGCCGGAGGTGAGGTTGGCTGCACGATGAAGACATCGCGGCCACGCACGTTCTCCAGCAATTCCACCGTCGTCTCGCTGTCGCTGAAACGGGCGACAGATGCACGACCCAGCGGCACCATCAGATGCCGCGCAATTTCAAGCGCTAGCTGCGGATTGGCGTTGCCCGAGAACACCGCCATCGTTGCACGATCCATCCGAGTCCCCAGGCTGTAGGCTTTAGGCTGTAGGTTGCAGCGAAGAGCGATCTCTTCGATCTGCAGCCTACAGCCTACAGTCCACAGCCGCTTGGCTCAGGATGGCTGGGGCGGAAGGATTCGAACCTCCGAATGGCGGGATCAAAACCCGCTGCCTTACCACTTGGCGACGCCCCAAACTCTCACGGTTGAAGACGAACGATCGTCCGGGCGGAATTACCGAAGTCATCCCGCCCCGCTGGCCGCAACCGTCACCGGCCAATGCTCAAACCTTCCTGCTTTCCTGTTCCAGTCGCTCCAGCAGCGGCGAGCGATTCGTACCCCGTACGACATAACCCGACCAGCGCGCCGGCAAGCGCCGCAATGCTGCGTGTGCCATGGCTTCATCAGGCACAGCGACGAACACACACGAACCGGTACCGGTCAGCTGTGCGCGGCCAAATTCCTCAAGCCAATCAAGCGCCTCGGCGATCTCTGGGTAGCGCCCGCGCACGGTGGAAGTGCAGTCATTGCGGCCACCCCCCGCAAGAAAGTCGCGTATTGTCGTGACGGGGGAATTACGTGTCAATTCAGCAGCCTGAAAGATTTCGGCCGTCGACACGGACACCTGCGGCTTGATCACGAGGTACGTCAGTTCGAGTGCATCGAGCGGCGTCAGGTGCTCGCCAACCCCTTCCGCCCACGCCGTTGTGCCGCGCACGAAGAGCGGTACATCCGCACCCAATCGCAGCCCGAGGGCGGCCAGCTCATCGCCCGTCAGATTCAGGTTCCACAATCGATTCAGTGCCACCAGCACTGTCGCAGCATCTGAACTGCCGCCGCCCAGGCCCGCCTGCGCCGGAATGTTCTTGATGACGTCAATCGCCACGCCGCAACCGGCCCCGGCTCGTTCAGCCAGCAATCGTGCCGCGCGCACGACCAGGTCCGATTCCGGGAGCACATCGGCCAGACCGCCGAGGCGTTCGATGACGCCCGGCGGTCGATGAAAGAAACGCAGTTCGTCGTGGAGCGTGATGAACTGCATGGCCGTCTGCAGCAGGTGATAACCGTCGGCGCGACGGCCGACGATGTGCAGACAGAGGTTGAGCTTGGCGGGCGCCGGCCATGGCTCAGGCAAACCGAGACTTCGCATCATGACGCGCCGCGATCCGTCCAGCGCCTCATGGCCCGAGCTGCCATCGATCGATCAGTATCCGCACCCGTGCAGCGCCGCTGGTTGCACTGATGCGAACCGGAACATGTGCACCGGGAGCATCCGAGTACTTCTGGTAATCGATCCGCCAGCCATCCTGTTCGAGCGTCGTCACGCCCTGCGGATCGGGCTCACTCCAGCGATGTTCGCCGGGCGCCGCCATTCCCAGCATCCAGAATCGCAGGCTGCCCGCGGGCACCGCCGTACCGAGCCGATTTTCCAGTTCGTCCCAGGCGGCCTGCGATTCGAGCGTCGTGCCGTTGGCCGTCTGCAGCCGCACCGACGGGTCTTCCGCGCTACCGCTCACTTCGAGCCGGACACTGCCGATGCCGATCGGACCGCGGATCTCCACGTCGGCACGGTCATCGTGCTGCAGCCACTCGAACGATCCCGAGCCGCCTGACTGCCCGCCCGAGACTGCAATACGACCGTGTGCCTGCCATTGATTGATGCGGGTGAGATCGACGGGCGTCGATACAGGCGGCGGCAACGTCGCACAACCCGCCAGCAGAAACATCGCCAGAACGACGGACCACTGGCAGTAGCGAGCGCAGGCCGATGTCCTCGCCGCTCTGACCGCGCTCATTGCCATGGCGATCTACTTCGCGAGAGCCTTCACGCGAGCCTGCAGCTCGGTGTTGTCCGGATAGCGCTCGCTTGCCTCGGTCAGCACTTCGCGTGCTTCATCCTTGCGACCCAGCGCCAGCAGCACCTCGCCCAGATGCAGGTCGACTTCGGGGTCGCTGATGCGACGCCTGGCGTGCTCCAGATGCGCGAGCGCTTCCTCGTTGCGATTCACCCGATGCAGCGCCCAGCCCATGCTGTCCAGCACCGCGCCGTTGTCGGGCGTCTGCGCCAGCGCTTCTTCGATGTATCTGATCCCTTCCCGTGTCTTGTTCGTGCGATCCACCAGCGTGTAGCCGAGCGCATTGCCGGCCACCGGATCACCGGGACGGTCGGCAACGAGTTTGCGCAATTCACTGACTGCCTCATCGACACGATCGGCATCTTCGAGCTGAAACACACGAGCGAAGCGCAGTTCGGCAGCGTCCGGGTATTCCTTGAGCTTCTCATCGAGCAATGCGATCGCCGCCTTGCGCTCGCCGTTGCTGCTCAACAAGGATGCCTGCGCGGTCACGACATCCAGCATGTATTGCCCGCGTGTGCTGCCGAACTCCTGCAGGTGCTCGACACCCTTCTGCAGTCCATCCCTTCTGGCCTTGAGCCGGGCGGCACGCGTCTGCGCGGCCATGGCGAGGTCGCCATTCGTCACGCGACTGTAGATCTGGATGGCCTCATCCATCGCATCGCGCGATTCGGCGATGGCGCCGAGATAAAACAGGGATTCATAGACGAAGCGGCCATTGGACACCAGAGCGCTGTAACGCTTCGCAGCGGAATCGCGGTCACCCAACTGGAAATCGAGGTCGGCCAGCGCACGCTCCGCAACCGCGCCGACGGTCTCGCTGCTCGCGAGCGCATCCAGTTCCTTGCGCCCTTCCTCTTCCTGGCCCGCCTGCATTTTCATGAGTGCATATTCGAGACGGTAGGAATCCTGCGCATCCTGATCGACTACGCTCTTTGCGGTCGCCAGACCTGCCTCGTCCTCGCCGCGCGCGAGCTGTACCTGCGCGAGCAGCAGCCCGGCAGGAGACCAGTAGGGTCCGAGTTCATGCGCCTTTTGCGCATGCTGATATGCCAGCTCGAAATTGTCGGACTGGAGCGCGGCACGACCCAGCGCGTAGTGAGCCTCGGTGAGATCCGGATATCTGGTGACGAGCTTCTGCAGAACTGCCGTGCTCGCAGCAGGGGAGCCTTCCTCACCGAGCTGCGGCAGCAACGCCAGGAATCCTGCCGCGGCATTGATGAAGGCCGTATCGAGCAGAATGCCCAGATGTTCTGCGGCATCATCGATCCGGTACAGATGCAACGCGGCGAAAGCGGCAAACCGCCGCGCCTCTTCATTCGTATGGTTCAACTCGAGCCAGCGTTCTGCGCCCGCCTGTACCAGCGTCCACTGGTTGTGTTCGAAGGCAACACGGGTCGCCTGCTCGGCGAGCGATTCGTCGGTCGCCGTCTGCGCCGCCTTCACATACGCCCGCGAAGCTTCCAGAACCTGCCCGCGCTGCAAGGCTACTTCGGCGCCCAGCACCAGCGCGTTCGGATCGGAAAGCTGTGGTCCCGGAGGATTCGTCTGCGACGGCGAGTTCGCGCATCCTGGCATCAGGCTCGCGATCGCGGCGGCAAAGGACAGAATCAGGAGCTGGCGCCGACAACCGGCGCGTGAAATGGCGGTGGCACACATGTTGAGGCCACTATATCAGGGAACTCCCTCGAAACTTGTCATCCCGCAGACCATCCCGGACAATTCCCGCCGGCTCGCGACACCTCACATGACATTCGTCGTCATCGGCATCAATCACCGCACGGCTCCGGTCGAAATTCGCGAGAAAGTGGTCTTCGCGGACGCCGAGCTGCCGGACGCATTGCGCGAGCTCCGAAGCACCCCGGGCGTGCGCGAGTCCGTCATCGTTTCGACCTGCAATCGTACGGAAATGTATTGTTTCACCGACAGCGATCGCGGTGCGCTCGTGCAGTGGCTGAGCGACTGGCATGACCTGTCCGCCCATCGTCTCGATCTGCGCGATTCGCTGTACCAGCTCGAGGGCAAGGCGGCGATCGAGCATGTGTTTGCGGTGGCGAGCGGCCTGGACTCCCTGGTCCTGGGTGAGCCGCAGATCCTGGGCCAGCTCAAGGACGCCTATCGCACCGCGCTCGATCACGGCGCCACCGGCCCTTATCTGAACCGACTGCTGCAGACGGCTTTTGCCGTCGCCAAGCGCGTGCGTACCGAGACACGCATCGGCGCCAGCGCCGTATCGGTCGCTTCTGCCGCCGTGTCGATGGCGCGTGCGGTATTCGAAGCATTCGAACAGCACACTGCGCTGCTGGTCGGCGCCGGCGAGACCATCGCACTCGCGGCACGCCATCTGCACGCCCACGGACTGCGCCGCATGATCATTGCCAATCGCAGCATCGATCGCGCACAGGAACTGGCGAGCGAATTCGGTGGCTACGCCATCGGGCTGGACGCGCTCGAGACCCATCTGCCGGAGGCAGACATTCTGATCAGTTCGACCGCGAGTCCCGTGCCGATCATCACCCATGACGCCGTGCGTGCAGCACTGCGGGCGCGACGTCGCAAGCCGATGTTCATGGTCGACATCGCCGTGCCGCGCGATATCGATCCGAAGGTGGCGCAACTCGAAGACGTCTATCTCTTCACTATCGATGATCTGCAGAACGTGGTGAATGAGAATCTCGAATCGCGCCGCGAAGCCGCACGCGACGCCGGCGTGTTGATTGCCGCCGAGATTGCGGCGTTCGAACAGCAGCAGCACGCACTGGACGCGGTGCCGACGATCCGGCAGCTGCGCAGCGCCGCCGACGTCATGCGCTCTCAGAGCGCCGAACAGGCCCGGCGCATGCTGGCCGCAGGCCGCGATCCGAACGAGGTCATCGAGTTTCTTGCCACGACGCTTACCAATCGCCTGATGCACGGGCCGAGCCAGCGTCTGCGCGAAGCTGCCGAACGCGGCGATGTTGAGATCGTGCAGGCCGCCAAGGCTCTGTTCGGCGCCGATGGCGGGTCAGAAGAAGAGCTCACGCGCAAGTCACGCAGCGCACAGAGCCCGCAAACCGAAGAGCATTAGCGACCTGCAACCGCTGACGGTCAGTCATCGTGCTGATCGTCCTTCGCTGTGTGACCCGTGATCTGCGTGTGTA
>DASTRD010000305.1:0-12844 GCA_035761425.1 Povalibacter sp. | reverse complement strand
ATCACCGCGATGGCCAGAATGCGAGTTGTTTTTCGAAGGTTCATGGTGTCCGTCGCCGGTCAGGAAAGTGACGTTGGTGACGTGGGTGACGTGAGTGACGCGGGCGCGTCACCTGCATCACCGGCGTCACTTCAGAATGTCTTCAGATATTCCACCAGCGCATGCTTCTCATCGCTCGTGAGTTCGGTACCGAAGCGCCTGCCTTCATGACCTGCGTTGGAATTGCCGGGCAGGCGCGTATCGAATTCGAAGAAGCGGCGGCCGTCGCGCTCGGCCACCGTGTACTGGAAGCCCATGCGCGCGGGTTCGTAGACATCGTCGCCGCGATAGAAGGTCTGCGGGCGTGCGGTGGCAGGCTCCAGCAGATCGCGCAGAGTCGGCACCGAGCCGTTGTGCAGGTAAGGCGCGCGCAGCCACACACCATCGAGCGGCGCGTTGGCGTAGCCGAACGTCTTGCGGTAATGGCAATAGCGCCATGGGTAGCCCGCGTAGATCGTGCCGAGCTGCACCGCGAGTGCGTAGCTGAAGGAATCCAGACGATGGCGGTCGGTGCCGATCTCGTCGATGGGCGTCAGACGACCGACATGCGGCTGATACAGCGGTGCATCATCGAGCGGCGACTTCAGGCACTCGCGCGAAGTGTCGTTATCCGGAGGCGCGAACGTGCGTCCGTTGCTGCCATGACAATCCGCACAGTATTCGCCGTATATCTTCTCGCCGCGTGCCGCCAGCGCGGTATCGATCGGCAACGGATATTTCGGCGGCTCCAGTGTCAGCAGCCATTGCTGAATGCGATCGATGGCCTTCAGATCGATCGTAGGCGGCGTCGTGCCGGTGCCGAAGGCGGCATTCTTGTTGCGCTCCTCGGACATGATGTTGTTGCCATCCCAGTGCAGTTGCATGCCCTGGCGGGGTTGCTGCAACCAGATCGATGGAAAGTCGACGGCAGCATTGCGCTCGCGGGCATCGATACGATCGAGCGGAAAATTGAACAGCACCTTGTTGGGGTTGAATGTGTCGGTGCGTCCCGGTCCCCACGGCGTGTCCTTGAGCAGGGGACCGAAACGGCCGGCGAGCATGGCAAGCCGCTCACGCATCATCCACACCGCGACCGGATACACGACATAGCGATCGAGCAATCCCAGGTGCTCGCCACGAGCCTTCATCGCGCTGGCAATTTCCGGCACGACCACGTCGCTGCGAAACGCCGGGTCGGCGGCACAACTGAAAAGAAAGCGCTGGAATGCGAACAGATCGAATGTGTTGGCCGGCATGCCGAGCACGATCTGCGGCGCCGCCTGCGGCGACTCGCGCACTGTGCTCGCGTGACACACGGCGCAATTCAGGAACGTGCGATCGATGCCGAGGTTGCGACGTCGGGACATGCCTACCGGCAGGTCGTGACCCGGTTCGAAGATGAAACCGAGCGATTCATAGCCCTTCCCCGGCAGATGTTGCGCGCAGATCTTCGGCATGACCTCGAAGACCCAGTACGGCAATCCCGATTCGCGCTCGCCGCCGGTGGAGCCGTACTTGAAATGCTCGCGCACATCGTCGTAGGCAACGGGTCGATCCGCAGTAAAGCGCAGCAGCATCAGCAGCGCGCTGATGACGATGAACACCAGCAGCACCACGAACATTACGCGCGTGAATCGCCACCAGCGTCTGGTCGAAGTCGAGCGGGCAGTGTCCTGTTGTACCACTGAACTTACTCCCGCGGCGGCAGGCAGGACGGCAAGGACTCGTAGCCGTGCCGCAGCGCGTCTTCGAGTGTGGGCGTGCGTCCGTAGCGCTGCGTGAGTTGCGCCTCCACCGTGGCCAGCAATTCGATTGCAGCCTTGTCATCCGCTGCATTGTCGGACGCACGCAATCGCTGCGGAGGCATGGGCGACTTCGTGCGCTGCTCGGGCGGCAGCGTCCGCATGGCAAGCCGCACGAAGATGCGCTGACTGCAGCTTTCCAAGGCCGCCTCGACTCGCGCGGCATTGCCCGACAGGAAGTTCGGCGGCGTCGACGATGCGGTGTGATGACAGCTGCCGCAGCGAGACTCGAACAGCCGAACCAGTGGCCGGTCGTCGACAGCCACGGCCTCGTAAACATCAGCTCTTGTCGCCGGACGGGCGACAAGCTGCGCCGGCGGCGTTCCCTCCAGGTGCCCCAGCAAGTCGTCGATGAGTCCCGGCAATGCCGCATCAGTCGCAACGTTGAGCCCTGCGACAGCCTTCGTGACTTCTGCCAGGTCGCGGCGGATCGTCACGCGGGCGTGGCCGCGGGCCGGTGCCTTCTCATGCGGCCACTCGAGCGCAACGTGTTCAATGGCTTCGCCGTCGGCGAGCCGCGCCGTGCGCTCCCCGTCGAGCACATCGAACTCCGCCCTGCCCGGACCGGGCCGGCGCAGCGATCCGATATTCAGATACCGGATGGGCGCGGATTGACCCAGAGCGATTTCATCGACCGATCCGGATGCCAGCGAACCTGCTATCCGCAGCGATTCCTCCGCACACTCGAACCGCTGCCGATCGATGCGACAGGGCACATTGAAGACTCGCACATCCGCATGAGCGCGCCGGGTGCGCAGCCACGCATCCAGCGCACGTACGCGCTGCGCGGACCAGGTTGCAGCCAGCCCTCGCACCAGACGATCGGCCAGCACCGTGCCGTCCGGGGCCAGCACTTCACGCGGTGGACGTGGCAGCAACGGATCGACGCTGGCAGTTACGTTGGCAAGCTGCGCGCCGTTCGTGCCCACAGGTACATCCAGCGGATCGCGATTGGGAAGATCGGCATCGGGTACGGCCAGTCCGCTGCTCCAACGCGTTCGCGCCTGTATGCCGATCGTTGCTGCGACGTCTCGCTGGAAGTCGTCGGCATCGGACTCGTAGCTGCGCCCCCCGCTGAACGCCAGTTGAAGTGCGGCGATGACGGAGGCGCGACGACACGCTTCGCCGCGTACCCCTGCACCGCAGCCGTCGCTCCACAAGCGACGCAGCAGACTCAGCTGCGTCGAACGGTCGGTGGCATCGTCGATGGCCTGAGTCACGTCGGTGGGAATGCGTGCTGCGACGCCGGAGAATGTCCCACGCTCCTGCATCAATAGCTGCGCGATGCGGGGGTTGGCGTTGGTTTCGAGCCAGAGCTGCTGCGAGAACAGCGGACCGTGATTCTGATGACAGGCGATACACACCGTGCGGCGCGCATACGTGACCGTCGGTGTGCGTCCGGCGGCATAGTCGTTCACGATCTGAAATTCGAATCGGCCAAGTGTCTCGTTGTAACTGATCACCTCGATGACATCGGCACGATCCTGATAGCCCACGTACAGTCGATCGCGCAGCATGAGGCCGCTGCCCTCGCCCACCACAGCGGCAACGATTCGTGGATGGCTGAAAAAATCCGGCGCCGCAGTCACGCGCTGCAGAGATCGTCCAAGCGGAATGAGCGCCGCACGCGTGCACGGTTGCGCCGCCTCGCACCCCGCACTGGTCTCGATACGTTCGATCAGGCGCTCGAACGGAAAGTCGATCCGCTGCCGCCCCTGGGCATCCGTGGTGATGCGATCGAACAGAGAAGCCCCGGACGCCGGCAGGTCCGGGCCCGGAACGACGGGATCCACCGTCCATGCCGACCACGCCGCTGTCGGCTGAGCGTCCGCACCGGACAGAACGAGCTGCAGCATGGGTAGCAACATCCACTGCGTCTTCATTGCCAGCCGTTGCCGACTACCGCGCCGCAAGCAGCCCGCGCGCCTGAGTACCGGTCCAGCAGTCCTGTGCCGTCTGTCCCGTCTTCACGAATGCTGCGCCATCGCGTGCTGCGATGTCTTCGTTGTAAAGGACGAAGTTGAGCAGGAACACCCGGCCCGCGTAGGCACGGCCGAGATAGAACCCCGGACGCACCATGCGGATTTCATCGCGAATCTGAAAGCCGTTGCGCCCTGCCAGATAGTCGGGGCGTTCGCGATAGCCCGGCAGTTCATCGGTGAAGGCGTAGTCGATGATGATGGATTCGCGCCGCGAATCGAGCAGACTCTGCCCGCAATAGAGCTTCGCCGGAAACAGCAGCCACTGCTGCTGTCCATGAACGTCTATCGTCGGAATCGTCGACAGGTCACCATCGATGATCGGTTTGAGCAGACTCAGATCTTCGATGCGATTGCGCAGCAGACGCTCGTCCCGATAAAACACCTTGCCGCGCCAGAGCTGTTTGCCGAGATACTCGAGCTTCTGCGCTTTGAGTTCGACGGCGAGCCCCGGCAGCCCGCCGACGATTTCCGCGAAGCGCCGGTCTCCCCTGGCGTTCTTCGGAAAGAACAACCCGCCGTCGAACGGTCCGTCCGGAATCGGGCCGGCGCTCAGACGGGCGTAGATCTGATCGATCTGTTCCTGCGAATAGTTGGCGATATTTTTCGGTGTCAGCTTCTCGAGGTCCGCAGTCGAAAGCGGATAGTCGTGCTCGACTCGTGCAAAGTCCGGCTTGCTCAGGTACGGCTGACCCGCTTCGGCGAACTTGAGCTTCGGCGCCGGATGCAGAAGGTTGTTGATCCAGTCGCAGCCGGTCAGGGCAAGAAGCGTCAGCAAGGCGGCGACCATTACCCGACTGGAGGCCGGGGGCCGGAGGCTGGAGGCAGAACGCAGAAGAGGTCCAGACATCGTGTGCTCCTGATTCGCTTACCTTGGCTCTTGCGGGCCGCCGGATTCCGCTCCGACCCCCGGCCACCAGTCCCCGGCCTCCAGCCCTTTCCTCATATCGTCGCCAGAAACGCCGTCAGCGCCTTCTTGTCGCTCGCCGACAGACCCTCGCCGAAGCGGTGACCGTCGTTCTCGACGCTCGCCAGACACGAGCTGTACACCTCGAGCAGGAAGGGACGCCGGCGAACTTCGTCGATCATCGACGCCGGATCCTTCACGACTTCTGCACGAATCTCGTTCAGTGCCGCGAACACCTGTCCGCCCTGTTGTTCGCCGAGTTCCTTGTCGAGGCGTGAACGCAGCTCGGCCGGATGCAACGCAGACTCGAGCATGTCGCTTGCGAACTGCTTGTGCTGGAAGTTGCCGACGGCGCCCGCAGTGGCCGATTCAGGAATGGTGACGGTGAAGCCGACGACCTGCTTCTCTTCCTTGCCATCCCACAGACGCGGTCCGATGGGGATGGTCACCGGGGCATTGAAGCGCGTGATCTTCGGTACACGCTGATCGGGATTGAGCAGATCGTTCACCGACGCCTTGAACAGGGCGAAGCGGCCCGCCACGCTGGGATCGAACTTCCAGCAGGCCGGTGACTGCTCCTGCGGCACCGGCCGGCCGTCTGCATCCACGTATGGCGAGTGATAAAAATCATTGGCCGCATTGGCCGGCTTGCCGCACAGCTCCGGACCGAGGGCGTTGTTGTGCAGGAACGGCGCGTGCGCCCACAGACTCAGCAGGGAAATGTTGCGGTAGTAGCCGCGGCCACCATCGTGCGGCTCGTGCAGCGCCGGATCGGCAGCACGGCTGCGCAATGTCTCCGAGCCGTACTGCTCCCAGATGTGATCCTTCATGTGATTCGAATGCAGCGCACGACAACGATACGTGCCCACGCCGGACACAGGCGTCGACTGCTCATTTCCCATCCAGTCCGCACGCAGCCCGGTCCTGGCATCGAGCGCCAGGAAATCGCGATTGGCGAACGGCCCGCCGCTGCTTTCCGGAATGCTCGAATGACACCGCGCACAGTTCGCGGCAAACACCTGGCGCCCGCGCGATACCGCACCGGCACCGAACTCACGTTCCAGATCGGCAATGAACCGTTGCTGGTCGTATGAAGCCGCAGGATTTTTTGATTTCGCCTCGTTCTCGCGCGCGACGCGCAGATCCGTGGCGTGGTTCTCGCTCGAGGTCAGAAAGTCCATGATGTTGGACAGCCGGTCCTCGATGGCGCGGAAGTTCGGGCAGTCGCGGCGACACTGACCGATATCGAAAGCTGTCTGGCCGAAGTTGCGTTGCTGCGGATCGAGCTGCCGCAGATCGGTGAGGTGATTGACCCAGCACTGTTCGGCGCAGGAACCGATATTGAAGTACACGCGCTGCACCGCTTCGAGCGCACCGATGGAGTCCTCGCCGCCTTTGAGGATGTGATGGACCGTTTCTGTGCGTGTACTGCGCTGCCAGCATTTGCCGTCGCGGCCCGGCTCACACCAGCACACCTCTTCGTCCTGCGTTGCGCCGGCGGGACACGCGCTCACCTTGCGCCATTTGGTGACGACCTCGTTCTCGAACGTCGGTCGCTGCGGAATGTTGATGAGCGCATTGATGGTGCCGGGATTGTTGATCTGATCGTTGGGCACGGCCGAGGTATCGGACGTGCCGGGCCGGGCGTGCGCGAACATCTGGAATTCCAGCGACGACGGTGTCATGCCGGAGCTCAGGATCTCGGAGATGCGCGTGTACTGATTGCCGATCGCGCCCTTGATATTGGGCCACTGCGGATGCGCCGGATCGCTCGGTGGATTCAGCGGATCGAAGGCGATGTGACAGGAACCGCAGGAAATGCCGATCAGGTACGGCGGCTCGACCGAACCGTCGGCGAGGTGGCTGACATTGGAATCGCCATTGGCAGCTTCCCTTGAAAGCTTGCGGTCATAGCCCTCCCAGCTGCCCGCACGGCCGTTCAGCGCCAGCCAGCGTTTCGCATCGAAGCGCGGGTTCGGAAACTTGCGGAATCCCAGCGCGCCGGTGGAGGTGCCGAAAGCCAGATCGCACGGCGACTGGCGCTGATCCTTGCTGCGACTGTGAATATCGTCGCTGCTGACAGGCGCATCCCGGAAGTCGCACGCGGGATCGCGATACCCCCGCTTGCCGACGTATTGCAGCAGCTGCTCATCGCCCGGACACCAGTCGAAACCGTAGGTCTCATCGAGGCTCTTCGCCGGACAGTCCTTGCTGCCTGGTACGCAGCAGCCCGGATCGTTGATGAGCCCCCAGGCATTGAACCGGTCGTCGCGCTGGTCGCTGCGCAGCACGCGAAACCAGTCGATGAGTACGCCGATACGCTGCTGAAACGTATAGGTATGGAAGCGGCTGTTGCCCGCGGTGGCCTTGTACCAGATCTCGCGGCCGGCACGTTCGGACGCGTTGAGCGGTGCCTCGCCGAGATAGAAGCCCGGGTTGTCGAGCACCGGGGGTGAGGCGGGCGGTGCGGCCTGGGCGTCGGCTGCAACGGCCGCCCGCACACTCATGTCAGGCGCCGCATTGTCGCCTGCCGAGCGATTCAGAAAGACTGCCAGCAGGAAGCTGGCTGCAATCAGAATCCCGCCGACCACCACACCTCGTTCCATTGCTCGCTCCCCGATTCCGATCCGCCGGATGCGTCTGGTGCTGACGGCGCCAGAGTAGTAGCGATGCAATGACCTTGTGATGTGGCCTAAGGTGCATGGAACGGGCGGGCATGCCCAGGGTGGGAATCGTCCCGGTCGGGCACTGTCATGCAGTGGCGGTTGTCGACATGCACGGGCCGCTGCGTTTGCATGACACTGTCTTTTGACGCCGACGCGACTGCCCTTTAGTGTTTGCGTCAGTATGGAAGCCGTTGCACCTTCAACATGGTCCGTCGGCCCGAAAACCCGGGCCGCCGCCCTCACGATTGCCGCCATCGTACTGGCCGCCCCGGTCACGACCTGGTTCGTGGCCCGACATCAGATCAGCTCCGGCCAGCAGGTCGCCATCTCCGATGACATCATCGCCCGCTATCAGCGCCTCAAGGACGATCTGCTTGAAACACCGCGGTCGATCGAGCGCGCCAGAGCCGACCTGATCAAACTGACGTCGCTTGCACCTGGCGGAGCAGCGGCCAATCTGGAACGGCTGCGGGCACTGGGCGATGCGCTGGCCTCACCGGCCGACGACGGTCGGGCAGTGACGCTTGCGGACGAGGCATTGCGGGCCGAACAGGCGCTTCGCGAGCGACGCATCCAGACTGCGCAGTCAGCCGTTTTCTGGCTGTACTGCACCCTCGCGCTGGCTGCAGTGCTCACGCCTCTGACGCTTGTCTGGTTGTTTGCACGTATCCGCCATGAACTGCTCGCGCGGCAGTGGTACGAGGAACAACTGCAGGAAGCCAACAGGCTGCTCGAATCGGTATTCGAAAACATGCCGGCCATGCTGTTCGCCAAGGACGCCAAGACGCTGCGATTCACGCACATCAATCGGGCCGCGGAGAAAATCGTCGGCTACACACGCGCCCAGTTGCTCGGCCGCAGCGACTACGACTTCTTTCCGCCCGAGCAGGCCGAACATTTCACGAGCAAGGACCGCGAGACGCTGGCCAAGGGCGACGTGCTGGAGATTCCGCATGAGGAGATCGACACCGGCGATCATGGCCGGCGCATTCTGCACACGTTCAAGGTCCCCATCCGCGATCGGGAAGGCAAGCCATCGCTGCTGCTCGGCATTTCGCTGGATGTGACCCAGCAGCGCGCCGCCGAACAGCGAGTCGCGGCGCTCAATGAAGAGCTGATGCAGCAGGCGCGCGCCCTGCAATCCAGCAACGAAGAACTGGAGAGTTTCTGTTACTCCGTGTCGCACGATCTGCGCGCACCCCTGCGCGCCATCAACGGCTTCGCCCGGCTGCTCGAACAGGATTACGGATCCAGATTCGACGAAATCGGCGCACGCTATCTGCGCACGATCTGCAACGCCTGTCAGCGCATGGCGCAACTGATCGACGATCTGCTGGAATTCTCGCGCATCGGTCGCCAGACGCTGGCGCTGGAACCCATCGACATGGAAGCGGCCGTGCGCAAGGCCATCGACGATACGGTCAACGGTGTCACCGGTCCGCGACCGACCATCGCCACCGCACAGCTACCCAGGGCCACTGGCGATCGCACCATGCTGCAGCTCGTCTGGCTGAATCTGATCGACAACGCAGTGAAATACACCCGCGGCGTGGTCGCACCGCGCATCAACATTGCGGCCGAAGAGCGCGGCGATGAAGTCGTCTACTCGGTCAGCGACAATGGCATTGGCTTCGACATGCAGTACGCAGACAAGCTCTTCGGCGTCTTCCAGCGCCTGCACGCCAATCCCGACTATCCCGGCACCGGCGTCGGCCTGGCCATCACTCAGCGCATCATCGCGCGCCACGGCGGTCGCATCTGGGCTCACAGCGAGCCTGGCATCGGGTCCACGTTCCGCTTCAGCCTGCCGCGCCGCGAAACCGCTTCCGCCTGAAGGTCTCCTGCCGCGAACCGTGCTCACCGCATTGCGATATCCACCCGCCTGGCTTCGTCCGTGGTTGCCGTATCCGCCACCGATTTCGGCGGGTCCATGACGATGTGATTCTCGGCCACGCCTTCATCGACGAGTGCATCGCGCACCGCCCAGGCGCGATCCTTGGCCAGTTCGTAGTTTTCGTCTTCATCGCCGGTGGCGTCCGCATAACCCGTGATCGCAATGTTGCGGTCGGAGTTTCTGGCGCTCTGGGCAACGCTCGCAATCCGCATGCGATCCTGCTCGTCGATCCGGGCGTCGCCCGATTCGAAGTAGACGCGGGTTGCGGCGGCTGCCTGCAGGCCATCGGCGTCCTGCGGAATTTCCGCGATCTGCACTGCGCCCGTCGGTGTTTCCTGATGCTCAGCCGTGCGATTGACGAAGAACAGCATGCCGACCACGGCGATGGCAGCGGCGGATGCCCACGGCAGCCAGGCTCGCTCGACGGGTTTCGGCGCTGGCGCACGTACTGCGGAGCGCGCGGTCAGCGATCCCAGCAGTTCCGGTACGCTGCCGAAGCCCAGAGCACCGGCAAGCTTGTCATCGATCGTGCTGCGCCCGAGCGTGCGGCCCTGACGCCGCAGCAAGGCAGCGAACGCCGAGGCATCCAGATCGTTGTGGCCGATGTACTTCTTCAGAATGCCGAAGATGAGCGGCGCACCCAGTGACAACAGCTTCGCTGCAGTGGGCAGCCGCACGCCGCTCGAGTCCGCAATGGCATGCGCGACACTGCCACTGCGCACACCCAGCAGAAATCCGATGAGCGACTCTCCCTGCTGCAGCAACGACTCGAGATTGCCGCGGTCCGAGAGCAACGTCGGCAACCGCGCGGCCACACTCGCATCGATGGCAGGGTCAGTAATGCGTTGAAAGACACCGCTGGGCCCCGCAGTCCCGGAGAGCTGCTGGAGCAATCCCACCACCAGCGCCGGCCCCACCGATCTTGCAGCCGCACGGGTCTGCACCTCGGGCTCGCCGAGCAAGACACCGAGCTGGCTGACGACAGGTCCTCCGACGGACGCGTTGAAAATCTCCAGGATGTCCATGGCCCCCTCCTGGCGATCGCGCAGGATCGCTTCTACACACTGTGGATTCTTCGACCTGCCCATTGACCGGTCAACAGTGGAAAACATCCATGACCTTAGCGATGTGCGCGGGCGCCCGACGCCGGATCGCGCAATCACCGCCACAGCGTCGTGACTTCAATGAAGGCCGCAGCTTTCGTGGACGCGGCGGCTCGCTGGCGCACTGCCGAAAGGCTCACCTGCGCGGGAACCAGCGGGAATGCCGCGAATGGAGTCTGAAAGAATCTGAAGAGTGAAAGCTGAACAGCAGTTGCTGGGCCGTTCAGGAATGCCTCATCGCGCCGCGAAGAACCGTGACGCGATGAGGCTGTGCAGAGCGCTACTTCGCCGGCTTCATGAATCCGTTCACTTCCAGCCACAGGATGAACTGAGGGAACCAGCCCGTGCTGGTCTTGCCCGGATTGCCGAGTCCGAAGCCGTGGCCGCCATTCTGGTAGAGATGAAATTCCACGGGACGTCCGGCTGTCTTCCACGCGGAGATGAGGCCGTAGTCGTTCTTCGCGAACAGCGGATCGTCGGCTGCCAGCACGACGAACAGCGGTGGCGCATCGGGCGGAACCTGCACGGCCGCCTGCGAGCCGTAGATCGGCGCGATGAAGGCGGGCTTGTTTTCCGTCGACTGCAGCGTTGCTGCCATGGTGGTGCCGGCGCCTGCCGAAAATCCCATCATGCCGATGCGATCCGGATCGACGTGCCATTCCTTCGCGCGTGAACGCACGAGTTTGAACGCCGCAGTCGCGTCTTCGAGCGGCAACGCCACCGGCGAGGGCGGCGGTTTGGCACCAGGTGCCACCGGCGACGGCGCGAACAGCGGATTGCCCTTGTCGAATTCCGCCCAGTCCGGCGCTGTCGGCCGCAACCGGTATTTCAGTACGAAGGCAGCGATGCCTTTTTCGTTCAGTGCCTGTGCCACTTCCCAGCCTTCGTTACCCATCGAAAGAATGCGAAAGCCGCCGCCGGGCGCAACGATCACTGCAGTGCCGTTGGCCTTGGCCGGATCGGGCAGAAATGGCGTGAGCGTCGCATGCGACACGTTGCGCACGAACGGATCGCCCCACTGTTTGTACCAGCTCTCCTGCGCGGTCTGGCCTTCGACACCTCCGGTGTTGAGCGGAATCGCATTGGGTTCGGGCGGTGCATCGATCTGCGTCTTCGGCGCTTCCTGTGCTGAAGAGGCAATCGAGACGGCAAGCAATGAAGCGAGCACAGCACTGAGCGCTGTGATTTTCTTGATGGAACCAGGCACGGTCATTCCCCCGGGGTTATTTGTCTGACAAGGCCATGATGCCATGGCCGCGACTGGCAACAACCGGGGTTTGGATGCATTGCAGTTCGGATGCGACGCCAGCGCAGCGCCTGCGAAGTTGAGGCGCGCGATCGTGTCCGCAACGGATCGGGATCCATCCCATGTCATGTAAAGCTACCTTGACATACCTTACGGCCACCCATACAGTGGCCTCTGTAAAGCAAACTTGACAATCGGCAGGAGCAAAATGAATAGCAGCAACGACGGCGCGACCTGGTGGCAGGCGGCCCTGATGATCTGCGGCCAGACCAAAGCGGAGCAGCGCAACCTCCGCTCGGTGTGGATATGGAGCCTGATCTGGGCAGCGAGTCTTCTCGCAGTGGCGGCCTGGCTTCCGCATCTTGAAGGTCCATTCGCCTGGTTGCCTGCCCTGCTTCCAGCCGCGTTGAGCATCCCGGTACTGCTCTCGCATGTCCGGTTCATTCGCGAAGCCGATGAGTTCATGCGCAAGGTGCAACTCGATGGCATCGCCATCGGCTTCGCAACAGGATCCTTCTTCTGCATGGGCTACTTCATGCTCGAACTCGTCGGCGCTCCGCGCTTGCCGATAGTGATCGCAGTCGTGCCGCTCGTGCTGGGCTGGGCAATCGGCTCCTTCTTCGTTGCTTATCGTCACCGATGAAGAACCGGTTACGCGATCTGCGCGCCCGGCGGGAATGGTCTCAGGCCGACCTCGCTGAGCGCACCGATGTCTCGCGCCAGACCATCAACGCCATCGAGACTGGCAAATACGATCCGAGTCTGCCGCTCGCCTTCAAGATCGCAGCGGCCTTTGGCAAGTCGATCGAGGAGATTTTTGAACCTGAGTAGGACCGTCCCGTTCCGTCGCGGGATCGACGCGGTATGTTGATTCATCGGTCGATGAGGCCGTTTGTCACGAGAAGAAGAGACGCTGACACGACACGCACGCCTGACGGCAGCGAACGGCGAGGCCATGGCGGACCAGCCCGATAGTCCAGAATCAGCCCCCGCACTCGAGTCGATCAGAGCTGAGCAACCCAGCACGACGTCTGGATCAACGCCCACAGCAGTGCGATGACGATTACCAATGCGGCCAACGCTGCCCAGCGCGGGCGCAGCAGCGCAACGCGCGCGGCATTCCATGCCACTACGAGCCATATCAGGCCGGCCGTGAAAACGACCGTCGCGAAAACCAGGGCGCTATGCAACGGTCGCGATCGCATCACCGACGGGAGCATGGCCGACGG
>DASTRD010000304.1:0-10873 GCA_035761425.1 Povalibacter sp. | reverse complement strand
CGCCGGGCGTACCTGACGATTCAGAATGAAATAGCGATAGCTGCGCGAGCGGGCGCTGTAGCGTGAGTGAAAATCTTCGGGCACTTCACGTGCCCACAGCACCGACACCTGTTTCGGCAGACCCGAGTTGCTCCCCAGCATCCAGCTTCGTTCGCTGCGCACCGCCGAGGTGTCGAAATGTGCGACTTGAATAGCGGCGTGCACGCCCGCGTCGGTACGGCCGGCGGCCACGACTTCGACGGGATGGTTCGCCACCTGCGCGACCGCTGCCTCGACCGCAGACTGAATGCCGTGTGCGTGCGCCTGTGCCTGCCACCCGGCAAAGGCACTTCCGTCGTACTCAATGCCGAGAGCGATGCGGGGCATAGGAAAAGAAAAAGGCTGCAGCGCCAGACTGGAGGCTCGAGGCCGGACCCAGGAGTAAAGACTCTCTTGTCCGACCTACAGCCTGCAGTCTACGAACCTGCAGCCTTCGTGTTCAGCGAATGGAATCCAGCAACCGCTGGGCTTCCTGCTTCTGGTTGGACGTCCCTTCCTCCAGCACCTCTTCCAGAATGCTGCGGGCACCGTCCGGATCGCCCATATCCATGTAGGCACGCGCCAGATCGAGCTTGGTGCCCACTTCGCTCATGGTTACCGGCTCGAGCTCCGACAGCTCCATTTCCGTCGTGATCACCTGCTTGTTGGTCGGAGCGTGATCGTCGCTGGCCAGTGCATCGCCGACATCGAGGTCCACCTTCGGGAATTCGCTGGTGCGTTCGGCGAACACATCGTCGGAGAACGCATCGGCCTCGCTTCTGCTCTGGCGCACCGTGTCATTGCTGGCTGCCGGGCTGTCCAGGTTGTCGAGATCGACATCCAGTTCTTCTGCAGGCAGCCGCGTCATCGCAGCCGTGGAATCGATATCGACGCGTGGCTGCTCAACTGTGTCGCCGCCCGAGAGATCCACCTGATCGATGTAGATCGTGCCGGTGCTCTCGATATCGAACTTCTCGACGCGCGGCGACTGCATGGTCTTGTCCATGGAACCGAGCGACGGCGCGAGCTGCGTCATCTCATCATCGCGCAGTACATGGGAAGCACCGGTGTCTTCCGCCGGTACGTCCTTCTCGAGAGAAGCGGTTTGTTCCAGAGCGCCCGTCGCTTCCAGCGAGTCGACGTCGAGGCCCAGATCGTCGAGCGACAACTCAGCGGTCTGCTCGGTGGACTTGCCGAAGGCGGCGGTGTCGAGCTTCTCGCGAATGGTCTGCGAAGCGCGATCGAGCATCGGCGATTCGATGGTCGGCGTTTCCTGCGTGCGAGAAAGGGGATCGATCTCGCGGGTCGAATCGTCATCGCGTTCTTCTTTCGGCTCATCGAGCAGGAAGTCGAGATCGGACTCCGACGCCTCTTCAGCCACCGGCGCCTCACGCTCGCCGCTGCCGAATTCCAGATCGAGACCGCCGCCGGCATCCGCTTCGGGCTCGGCAAACAGGTCCACATCGACCCGGTTCTCGCCCCCTTCCAGATTGACGTCGACCAGGTCCATGCGCGACGGGCCCGCATCGCCCTTGAACATCGGATCTTCCGCAGCGATCTGCCGACCCATGATGGCGACCTTGTCCCACTCGCCGGCCGCGGCCTGATCGCGCGTGTCGTACAGTTCGCGCGCCGTATCCAGGAACAGCTCGCGGTTACCCCACACGAAATAGATTTCAAGCAGCTTCAGCTTCAGATCGCGACGCGCCGGCTCGCGGTCGATGGCGATCTTCACCAGATCAGCCGCCTGATCGTACAGCCCATAGGCCATGTGGAAATCGGCTTCGGCCAGCGCATCCTGCTGATCGAAGCGCACCGCTGTTTCGCTGCTCAGCGTTTCATCGGCACGACTGGGCTCAACCTGCGACTCGACCTGCGTGGGACGGGTCCGCGGTGTGTCGTTACGCACTGCGGTTACCGGTGCCGGCTCGTCATCCAGGTCGGCGAACGGTTCATCCACTTCATCGGGTACGGAGAACGCGTCATCGCGCTGGCGACTCGACGTCGCGAATGACATCGGCTCGTGCGGTTCGAACGACCCCGGCGAAAACGCATCGAGTTCCGCAGCGCCGGCGGCTTCGCGCTTGCGACGCAGGAAGGTCAGGATCAGGAATACGACCAGCAGCAGCCCGGCGATGACCGGCACCCACCAGTAGTCACCGATGCGGTCCATGAAGGACGGCGCCGGCGGTTCGACGGGTTGCGGACGCGACTTCGCTGCCGGCGTCTGCGCAGGTTCATCGACGGCAGGAGCCGGCTCTTCGTCGGTCGATGTTTCAGCCGTCGGCGGCGTTTCCGCTTCAGGCGCTTCTGCTGCGGGCGCGGTCACCTCCTGTTCGGCAGGCGTCTGAGCGCCTTGCTGCACGCCGGCGAGCCCGGGGCTGGTGATTTCCAGTCGCTTGTCGGGTGCGGTGGCAGTTCCCGACGGTGATCCCGTCGCGGAAGTTGCCGGTTCATTTGCCGCTGTCGAAGGCGCGGTGGTCGCGGGCTCTTCCGTCGGCGTCACAAGCCGCAGACGATTGGCCTCGTCTTCGCTTGCGGTGCGGAAGGCGCTGTTCCATTCCTCCTGCTGCCGGCGGACTTCAGCCGTGGCTTCCGCGCGGGTGATCGATTCGATGTCGGCGAGTTCGGGAACGCGCAGCACGCTGCCGGCCCGCAGGCGATTGATATTGCCGGCAAACGCATCCGGATTCGCCCGGAACAGCGCGATCATCGTCTGGTTGATTCCACCGGCGCTCGCGCCCGGATTCACACTGCGAGCGATCCTGGACAGCGTGTCATGGCGCTGCACTTCATAAGTAGTGCCGCTCGCAATCTGGGCCGGTGCCTCTTCCTGCGTGACAGTTTCCGGCGTCGGCACTGGACGGGTCGGCTCTGCGGGCGCGCGCTCAATGCGGCCTTCGGTGCGGGCACCCGATTGCGGTGCAGTGACGGGAGGCGCGCTCTTCGGCTGATTCGGCATGAACACCGGCGGGTCGAGCAGCACGGTGTATTCGCGCAGCAGACGACCGCGGCCCCAGCTCGCCTCGACGAGCAGCGTCACGAATGGTTCGGTTACGGAGCGATTGGAAGTGACCTTGATCGTGACCTGGCCATCGCGGCCGCGGCTCACTGAAAAATCGAAATTCGACAGAAACGCCGGACGGTCGATGCCGTAGCGGGCAAACATGTCGTTGCTTGCCAGGGTGACCTTGAGGTCGGCCAGTTCGTCTCTGGTCGGCGCGATCACCTCGATGTCGGCATCGAAAGGCTGATTGAGGGCGGAGTTGAGATGGATCTCACCCAGGCCCAGCGCGTACAGGGTCGTCGGCGACAGCAAAGCGCCCAGCACGAGCAGGCGCGGCAAATGTCTTCTCATCAGCTCTCCCGGTACCGTGTCCTGGGCATCCCTGGTTCGTTAGCCGGATCGTTGTATTGGGATTTGGCGCGGCTTTTCGGCCAAAAGCTCAAGTGCTTCATGACCTTGCGCGCGCAAATATAACTTACAAGTAGTCTTTTACCAAAATCTCGGCGATCTGGACGCTATTTAAAGCAGCTCCTTTGCGAACGTTATCGGACGTAATCCACAAATTCAGACCGCGCTCATGACTGATGTCCTCACGGATGCGACCCACGTACACAGGGTCGGTCCCGGCTGCCTCGGTCACCTGAGTGGGATACCCCCCCGGCTGACGCTCATCGACCACCACGACGCCCGGTGCCCTGGCCAGAATTTCGCGGGCTTGTGCCGCCGACAGTTTGCGACGTGTCTCAATATGAACGGCTTCGGAGTGTCCGACGTACACGGGCACACGTACCGCGGTCGCATTCACCTTGATGGAATTGTCTTCGAGGATCTTCTGGGTTTCCCAGAACATCTTCATTTCTTCCTTCGTGTACCCGTTATCGAGGAAGACATCGATCTGCGGCACGCAGTTGAAGGCGATCTGTTTCGCGATCACGGCGGGTGTAACGGCCTCGCCGCGGCCCAGGGCTTCGCTCTGGGTCCTGAGCTCATCGATGGCCTTCTGCCCTCCGCCCGACACCGACTGGTAAGTCGCGACGTTGATGCGCTCGATCTGCGCCGCGTCGTGCAGGGGCTTCAACGCCACCAGCATCTGCATGGTCGAGCAGTTCGGATTGGCGATGATGTTGTGCTTGCGATAACCCGCGATCGCATGTGGATTGACTTCACTGATGACCAGCGGGATGTCGTCCTGGTAGCGAAACTGCGAAGTGTTGTCGACGACGACGCACCCCGCCTGCCCTGCCCGAACCGCGTGAACCCTGGACACGCTGGCACCGGCCGAGAAAAGGCCAACCTGCGCCTTGGCAAAATCGAAGGTCTCGACATCGAGCACGGGCACGTCTGCACCCCTGAAGGGGACAGTGCGACCGGCAGACCGGGCGCTGGCCAGCGGATAGACCTTGTCGACCGGGAAACGACGTTCTTCAAGGATCGACAACATGGTCCGGCCCACGAGACCCGTGGCGCCCAGGACCGCGACATTCCAGCTTCTGCTCATTCAGGTGATCTGTCGGACGTGATGGATAGGGAATCTTTAATCTGGCGCCGCGTCGCGTAGTCCCGCGGCGGCGCAAAAGGTGGCCAACACTACAATAAACGCCGCGCAGACATAAGATGCCTGCGGCGAAAACGCTGCCCAGATCACACCTGCAAGCAGCGCGCCGAGCAATCCACCGACGCCGTAGGCCACGCTGCTGAACAGCGTCTGCCCGCTGTTGGCCAGGTCCCGTGGGAACTCGCGATGAGCGGTAAGCACCATCGCGAAATGCAGCACCGCGAAACTCAGGCAATGCAGCACCTGCGACAAGCCGATCAGCAGTGGATGGGCTGCGCCCAGGCCGACCGCGGCCCAGCGGACCGCCGAACCAGCGGCTGCTGCGACGAAGAGCGTCCGTAATGAAAACCGCGCCAGCAGATGCGAGCCGATGGCAAAGACGACGACCTCGGCCATCACGCCTACCGCCCACAGCACGCCGATCGCCATCCTGGAATAGCCATTCATTTCCAGCCAGAGCGTGAAGAAGGCGTAGTAGGCGCCGCAGCTCATGACGACCAGTGTCGAGACCAGCAGCGGAATCGCGACCGTGCGCGAACGAAGTGCGGTCCCGAGACCTCGCGATGTGCTGCGTGCAGGTGGACTCTGAACCGGATGGAGCCTCATGCAGACAAGGAACGTCGCGAGCATGAGCCCCCAGGCCATCCACGGCACGATCGAGTAGCCCGCGCGCTGCAACACGCCACCGGCGACCGTCGAGACGACGATGAACCCCACCGAACCCCACAATCGCAGCCGACCGTAGTGTGCAGATTGCTCGCCGAGATGACTCAGCGTGTGCGAGTCGTACAACGGGATGACTGCATTCCAGAATGCGCCGAACAGTACGGCGAGCACGGCAAACGCTGCGAGTCCGGACACGAACGGAAACAGCGCGAATGCGATTGCCGCCAGCAGCGCCGTCATACGCAATATCGCCGTGGGACGACGAGTCACGTCGGCCAACCAGCCAAGTCCCATGGGCACGATGGCACGAGCCGCCGAGGGCAGCGCTATCAGCAATCCGATATCGACGGCATCGAATCCGCGCAGCGAGAGATACGGACTCCAGAACGGCGCGTAAATACCCAGGGCGCCGAAGTACGTGAAGTACCCGGCACACAACCACAGGGTGTGGCGATTCACGTCGGGATTTACGGCGCCTGTGCGGGAATGATCGGCGTACGTGAAACGACGTCGCCATTCTGCGCGCGATGCCGCAGATAGTGATCCATCAACACCAGGGCCAGCATGGCCTCGGCAATCGGCGTGGCGCGCAGACCCACGCAGGGATCGTGGCGGCCCGTCGTGATCACGTCGGTGACATTGCCATCCACATCGATGGTCTCGCCGGGAATGGTGATGCTGGACGTCGGCTTCAGCGCAATGCTCACCACAATGTCCTGGCCGGTTGAAATGCCGCCGAGGATGCCGCCGGCGTTGTTCGAACGAAATCCCTGCGGTGTGAGTTCGTCGCGATGCTGCGAGCCGCGCTGTGCGACGGCTGCAAAGCCGGCACCGATTTCCACGCCCTTGACCGCGTTGATGCTCATCATTGCGTGCGCGATCTGCGCATCCAGCCGATCGAAGACCGGCTCGCCGAGACCGACCGGAACGCCGCTTGCGATCACGTTCACGCGTGCACCGACCGAATCGCCATCGCGGCGCAGGTCAATCATGTACTGCTCGAGTTCCTCGAGACGCGACGGATCGGGACTGAAGAAGGGATTGTCGTAGGACGTATCGATGGATTTCGGCTCGAGTTCCAGTGGACCCAGTTGCGCGAGATAGCCGCGGATCTGCACGCCCAGCCGCTCGGCCAGGTATTTGCGTGCAATGGCACCAGCGGCCACGCGCATGACGGTTTCGCGGGCCGACGACCGTCCGCCGCCCCGGTAGTCGCGAAAGCCGTATTTCTGTTGATAGGTGTAATCGGCGTGACCGGGGCGGAAGCGATCCTTGATCTTCTCGTAGTCGCGCGACCGCTGGTCCTGGTTTTCCACCAGCAGCCCGATCGGCGTCCCGGTGGTGCGCCCTTCGAAGATGCCGGAAAGGATCTTCACCTGATCCGGTTCCTTGCGCTGACTGGTATGCCGCGAAGTACCGGTGCGGCGCAGTTCCAGCCACGGCTGAATATCCGCTTCCGACAGCGCCATGCCGGGAGGACAGCCATCGACAATACAACCAAGCGCCGGCCCGTGGCTTTCGCCGAAGGTAGTGACCGTAAACAGTTTGCCCAGAGTGTTGCCCGACATGTCCCAACCGGATCGTAGGTGCTTGGTGCCGGCATTCTAACCGCTATGGCGCGGGCACATTCGATTCGTTCCCGGCGGGTCAGGCGCGGCTACTCGCCATGCACTCTTCATCAGATAGCCGTCTCTCGAAGCCAGCACGAAGGTCGGAACCTCAAGCACCCAGGCCCGCCAATTCATCGGCACGCAGGAGAAACACCCCGCCGCCGCCTCGCTCGAACTCCAGCCAGGTGAACGGTACGCGCGGAAATGCATCGACCAACGCGACTTCCGAGTTGCCGACTTCGGCGATGAGAATGCCGTCGGGTTCGAGATGTTGTGCAGCTTCGCGCAGGATCCGGCGCACGATGTCCAGGCCATCGTCGCCGCCGTACAGTCCGAGCCGCGGTTCACGGTGATATTCATCGGGCAACCCGGCGAGCTCTTCGCTGCCGACGTACGGCGGGTTGGTAACGATGACATCGTAGCGTTGGCCCGCGAGCGCGCTGAACACATCCGAGCGAACCGGCCGTACACGTGAAGCAACGTCGTGGCGTTCGATGTTGATCTTCGTCACGGCCAGAGCGTCATCGGAGATATCAGCCGCGTCGACCGTGGCTGAAGGCAACGCCAGGGCTGCCGCAATGGCAATGCAGCCCGAACCCGTGCCGATATCGAGCACGCGCCGGATGCGGCTGGCGTCAATCCAGGGTGCGAATTGTGTTTCGATCAGTTCCGCGATCGGCGAACGCGGCACCAGCACGCGCTCATCCACATAAAACTCGTGGCCTGCGAACCATGTCCGATGCGTGAGATACGCAACTGGCACACGCTCACGAATGCGCCGCTCGAACAGCTGCAGCACCTCTTCACGCTGGCCCGCGGCAAGTTCACGCGAATAGACCTTCGGAGCGTCCTCGTGACGCAGACCGGCGCCGAAAAACACCAGCTCGGCCGCATCGTCGATGGCGTTGTCCGTGCCATGCCCGAACCACAGGCGCGCGTTGCCGAACAGCCGGGCGCCGTGACGGATGAAATCTTCGACGGTGCGCAGCTCGCTGGCTTTACTCATGGACTGAATTGGAAGCGCCGGGAAAGTGGATGCGTGCAATAATCCGCAGCCCTCAGACCTCTCGCGAGTGACCTGATGTCTCGCAATCAATCCGTTCTAATCGCCGGGCTCGTCGCTATTGTAGCCATAGTGGCAGGCATGCTGCTGGCACACGCCATGTTCGACCGCAGTGCCTCCACCCAGCTCGCTCTGACCGGAGGAACGCTGCTCACGCCACCGCGGCCCTTGCCTGAATTCCAGCTCGTCGATCAGGACGATGCGGCATTCACGCCAGAGCGTCTGAAGAACCAGTGGAGCCTGCTGTTTTTCGGCTTCACGCATTGCCCGGACGTGTGCCCCACTACGCTGGGGATGCTGGCGCGCACGGAGAAGCAGCTTGCCGACCTGCCCACCGATCAGCGACCGCACGTCGTTTTCGTGTCCGTCGATCCACTGCGCGATACGCCGCGGCAGATCAAACCTTACGTGACCTTTTTCAGCCCGACCTTCACCGGTGTGACCGGGACCAGCGAAGCCATAGAAGATTTCACCACGAAGCTGGGCGTGCCCGTCGTGATCACGCCCGCGAGCAATGGCGACTACACGGTCGATCATTCAGCGGCGATATTCCTGGTCGATCCGCAAGGCGCGCTGCACGCACTGTTCTCTGCCCCGCACGACCCGGCGAGGATTGCCGCCGACTATCGACAGATCGTCGGAGCAACGTGATCGTTCATGACGAATCCTCCCGATACCATCGAGTCCGCGTCATTCGGCGACCGCGTGTTCGCCGCTCTGCAGTACGTCTTGCCGAAGCACCTGTTGTCGCGATTGATCTATGCGGTGATGCGCTGCGAGTCGCCCTTGGTCCGTCGGCTCATCATCAGCAATTTTCTGCGCGGTTACGACGTGAACATGGCCGAGGCGCTCGAGAGCGATCCGTTCGCCTATCGCAGCTTCAACGACTTCTTCACGCGCGCACTCAAGCCGCAGGCCCGACCCATCGACGCGACTGTCAGCGCCGTCGTCAGCCCCGTGGATGGCACATTGAGCCAGCGCGGTTCCATCGGCAATGGCCTCATGATGCAGGCGAAGGGCCAGTACTATTCGCTGACCGAGCTGCTGGCCGGCGACAGCGAGGCCGTCGATGCTTATCAGGACGGCTCGTTCGCCTGCATCTATCTGGCGCCATACAACTATCACCGCATTCACATGCCGCTGGCGGGGCGCGCCCTGCGCACCGTGTATGTACCGGGCGACCTGTTCAGCGTGAACGCAGCGACTGCCCGCACCGTGCCGCGACTGTTCGCACGCAACGAACGCGTCATCTGCGAGTTCTCGACCAGCATCGGACGCATGGCCGTCATCCTGGTCGGTGCATTGTTCGTCGGCAGTATGGAAACCGTGCACTGCGGTGAAATCAATCCGCCGCCGCGGCGGCGCAAGCAGCCCGTCGTCATCGATGCGGGCAACGGCCGCGACTTTGAGAAGGGCGACGAACTGGGACGCTTCAATATGGGCTCGACGGTGGTCCTGCTGTTTGAGCGTGAGCGCATCCGCTGGGAAGATGCACTCCAGCCGCAGTTGCGCGTGAAACTCGGCGAAGCAATCGGACGCATCATCTGATGCAGGCCTGGAAGCCGACTGCTGCCATCGCCACGCTCGAGGTTCGCGCTTCGATGCTGCGCGCGGCACGCGAATACTTTGCTGCCACGCGCGCGCTCGAAGTCGAGACGCCTACGCTCAGCGCCGCGGCAGTCACCGACGTGCATCTGGCCAGTGTCGAAGCGAGTGCGGTCGGCCAACGCCGCTATCTGCACACCTCGCCGGAATACGCGATGAAGCGGCTGCTCGCAGCGGGCTGCGGGGACATCTGGCAGATCTGTCGCGTGTATCGCGATGGCGAGTCCGGACGCTGGCACAACCCGGAATTCACCATGATCGAGTGGTACCGGCTCAGCATCGACCATCACGCGCTCATGGCTGATGTGGAACGCCTGATCACGGCGATGATGCCTGCATCGCGCCACATCGATCGTTCAGAGCGTCTGACCTACCGCGAAGCGGTGCAGCTTCATGCCGGCGTGGATGCACTGGAAGATCCGGTGCAGGTACTGGTGGCGCGACTTGAGAGCGCCGGCGTCGATGTACCTGCATCGATTCGCGGCGATCGCGATGCGTGCCTCGATCTGATCATGAGTGTGCTGGTCGGGCCGCATCTGGGCCACGATCGACTCACCTTCATTCACGACTATCCCGCATCGCAGGCAGCGCTCGCGCAGATTCGCGGCAAGGTGGCATCGCGCTTCGAGGCCTACCTGGACGGCATCGAACTGGCGAATGGCTTTCATGAACTCGCCAATGGCGCCGAACAGCGCAGACGTTTCGAACAGGATCTGGAACAGCGCCGACAGCGCGGACTGCCAGCGATGCCCATCGACGAGCATTTTCTCGCCGCGCTCGATTACGGTCTGCCCGAATGCTCCGGCGTTGCTCTGGGCTTTGACCGCCTGGTCATGTGTGCTGTCGGCGCCAAACACATCGACGAAGTCATCGCGTTTCCCTTCGACCGCGCCTAGGGAATTCTTCCCTGGCAACCCTCCTGCGGACCCAGTGGCACGGCCATCATGGGCAGCGATTCGAATCCACCGGCCGGATAGAGTGCGCGCACTGGCTTGCTGCCCGCCGCAGGTACGAGGCGCACACGCCGCAGCAGTTCTTCCACGAACACGCGCATTTCCAGACGGGCAAGCGGCGCACCCGGACACACGTGGATGCCGGCCCCATAAAGCAGATTGAGTTGAGGATCGCGGTCGAGCCGAAAGCGGTCCGCATCGACGAATACTTTCTCATCGCGATTGGCGCCGGCCCACATGAGCGTCACGGGTTCTTCTGCTTCGAGCGTCGTGCCGCCGATCGACGTGCGCCCGGTCGTACGACGACGTGCCGATATCAACGGTGCATCGAGCCTCAGAATCTCGTCGATGGCCGCCGGCAGACACGCGGGATCTGTGCGCAGCCGAGCCTGCAAC
>DASTRD010000303.1:0-10717 GCA_035761425.1 Povalibacter sp. | reverse complement strand
AGCCTGATGAACTGACGGTTGGCCGTTGATGGTCAGATAGAGAAACCCGCCGCAAGGCGGGTTTTTCGTTTCTGCGCCTCACCCGCTGGCAGCGACAGCGGTCCTTCCCATGTCGGTTCGGCTTCAGCCGGACGCAATCACCGCGAGCTGGGAAGCGGTCGAGCCGGCTGCGGCAGGGCCAAAAAAAAGCCCGCCGAAAGGCGGGCTTTTTTCATTCTCGGAAGGCTGACCGTGAAGGCCAACCATCAACAATTACTTGATCTTCGTTTCCTTGTACGCAACGTGTTTGCGCACCTTCGGATCGAATTTCTTGACTTCCATCTTGTCCGGATGGAGCCGCTTGTTCTTGGTGGTCGTGTAGTAGTGACCGGTGCCGGCAGTCGACAGCAGCTTGATCTTTTCGCGCATGTTCTGAAGCCTCGCTTAAACGGCCACGCCCTGAGCGCGCAGTTCGGCAACGACTTTCTCAATGCCGTTCTTCTCAACCGTGCGCAGACCCTTGGTCGACAGGCGCAGGCTGACGAAACGGCGCTCGCTCTCCAGCCAGAAACGCTGCGTGTGCAGGTTGGGCAGGAAGCGGCGACGACGCTTGTTGTTGGCGTGCGAAACGCGATTTCCGGTCATCGGCTTCTTGCCGGTGATCTGACAGACTCTGGACATGGCGATTCCTCGGGTGGCCTGAATTCACGCCCGGAGGCAGGCAGGCCGGAAAAATGAGTCGCGCTTTATACCAGCGGATGACAGGACCGGCAAGGAGATGAAGCCGGATTGGAGCCCTGACGGCCCTCTCGCCGACCGGGTGACGGCCAGATCGGGTGACCCGCCCCTGCCGTGAGCCTCCTTCAGAGCAATCCCCGTTCGGCGAAGGACTCGCAGACCCCGTCCCCCACGATCAGGTGATCGAGTACCCGGATGTCGACCAGCGCCAGTGCCTGCTTGAGGCGCCGGGTAATAAGTTCATCCGCCTGACTCGGTTCCGCCACACCGGACGGGTGGTTGTGAGCAAGGATAAGCGCTGCTGCATTGCGGGCCAGGGCCTGTTTGACGACCTCGCGCGGATGGACGCTGGCGCCATCGATCGTGCCCCGGAACAGTTCTTCAAATGCGATGACCCGATTGCGATTGTCCAGATACACGCAACAGAACACCTCATGGGGCAGGTCCCGCAGACGCATGCGTATGAATTCCTTGGTGGCGCGGGGATTCGCCAGGGCTGGGCCGGTCAGCATGAGCTGCTGATAGTGCCGGCGGGTCAGTTCCAGTGCGGCTTGCAGCGAAACGTAGCGCGCCGGCCCCAGGCCATGAGCTGCACACACCTGATCGCGATCCGCGGTCAGCAGGGCACGCAGCGACCCGAATTCGGCGAGCAGGCCGCGGGCGAGGTCGACGGCGCTCAGACCCCGCGTGCCAGTCCTGATCAGAATGGCCAGCAATTCGGCTTCGCTCAGCGCCTGAGGGCCCAGTTCCATGAGCTTCTCCCGCGGGCGCTCGCCGCTCGGCCAGTCGCGAATCGACATTCCTCGTCTCCCTGCGGCATTCACGGACCCAGCGTGACCCGATTGCACGGACGCAGGCGCCGGATTAATCGGTGGTTTTGCCGGAAATGCACCGCTGCGGAGCCATGCCGGCGAGGAATGCGGGTATGCGCAGCCGTCCTTTGCCGACCCATGGGGCCGACCCCATAATCAGACCATGAGCGCGTTACCGGCCCGAAAAATTCTGCTTGGCGTCACCGGCGGCATCGCCGCGTACAAGAGCCCGGATCTGGTCCGGCGCTTGATCGAGCGCGGCGCCGACGTGCAGGTCGTCATGTCGCACGGCGCTCAACAGTTCGTCACTCCGCTGACGTTCCAGGCCGTGTCCGGCAAACCGGTACGCAGCGATCTGTGGGATGAACATGCTGAAGCGGCGATGGGCCACATCGAACTGGCGCGTTGGGCGGATGACATCGTGATCGCGCCGGCGACGGCCGACTTTCTCGCCCGGTTGGCGCACGGTTTCGCGGACGATCTGCTGACCACGCTGTGCATTGCCACGACTGCGAAGATCACAGTGGCACCTGCAATGAATCGCGAGATGTGGGCGAATGCAGCGACTCAGGCCAACGTGAAACTTCTGAAGGAACGTGGCGTACGCGTGCTCGGTCCCGCCAGCGGTGAGCAGGCCTGTGGCGAGATCGGTGTCGGGCGCATGCTCGAGCCGGTTCAGATTGCGGAAGAGGTGTTCGCCGCCATCCCGGTTGCCGGCGTGCTGGCCGGATTGAAAGTTGTGATCACGGCCGGTCCGACGCGCGAAGCCATCGATCCGGTGCGATTCATCAGCAATCGCAGCTCGGGAAAGATGGGTTATGCAGTAGCACAGGCAGCGCGTGAAGCAGGTGCGAAAGTCGTTCTGGTCACCGGACCGGTGCAGATTCCCACACCCGCAGGCGTCGAGCGCGTGTCGGTCGAGAGTGCCGAGCAGATGCTGAGCGCTGTGCAGTCGAGCATCGTTGACGCTGACATCTTCATTGCCGCCGCTGCCGTATCTGACTATCGCTGCAGCGAAGTCGCGTGTCAGAAGATCAAGAAGACCAGCGACAATATGACGCTCGCACTGGCACGTGCGCCGGACGTTCTCGCCACCATCGGCCGCAGCGAGTCACCGCCGTTTCTGGTGGGATTCGCCGCCGAAACCGAAAACGTCGAGGCCAATGCGCTGGTGAAGCTCAACGCAAAGAATCTGGACATGATCGCTGCCAATCAGGTGGGCGAGGGACTGGCCTTCGACAAGGACGACAACGCGCTGACCGTGTACTGGCGAGGGGGAAAACGCGAGCTCACGCTGACCAGCAAGGCGGCACTCGCACGACAGCTCGTCGCGGTGATTGCAGAACGTTACGCAAACCGCGGAAAATCCCCGGCGTCCGCAGCCACCCGACCCGCACTACATGCCACCCGCTGACGGGGCACAGTCCCCGACCGCCGCAGCCCGGCGCCGTCTCGAAGTCCGCATCCTCGATCCACGCATCGGCCGCGAGTATCCGCTGCCGCAATACGCGACCGCCGGTTCTGCCGGTGTCGATCTGCGCGCGTGTATCGATGCAGCGCTGGAACTGAAACCCGGCGACACCCAGCTCATTCCTTCCGGCATCGCCATCCACCTGGCCGATCCCGGCTATGCGGCCATTGTGCTGCCGCGTTCGGGGTTGGGTCACAAGCACGGCATCGTGCTGGGCAATCTGGTCGGCCTGATCGACTCGGACTATCAGGGACAGATCTTCGTCTCGGTATGGAATCGCGGGCAGACCACATTCACCATCCAGCCCGGTGAGCGCATCGCGCAACTCGTGGTGGTGCCGGTGGTGCAGGTTGAATTCGATGTGGTGAATGAATTCGCGGCGTCAGAGCGCGGTGCCGGAGGCTTCGGCAGTTCGGGAAGGAGTTAGCTGCCCGCAGCAGTCAGCGACGAGAGTGACGGGCGGAGTGACTCGAAGAGCGTGGCTGCCGGGGAACGCTGCACTGGATCTGCTGGCCATGCAGCGGATTGCAGTGACGCAGGTGACGAGGACCAGACGCTGACGGTTGCCGTCACTCTCGTGACCCCGTCACCCATCACTTCTTTCCTTCTACTTGATGCCCTTCAGCTCCTTGAAGCGCGCGATGTCGGCTTCGAATGAAGCCCTTACTTCGGCCTGCTCGGCGCGCGTCTTGTCCAGCGTTTCCTGATACACCTTCATGCCGTTCACCGTGTTGACCATCTCTTCGGCCAGGTGGTCGGGAAGCTGCGGTGCGTTGGGTCGATCGCTGTAGGGTTTGAAGCGCGAGATCTGTTGTGCGAGTCGCTCCTGTCGTTCGCGCAGGTCCTGGATGTTCTGTTCGGTGATCCGATACTGCGAGTTCAGCATTTCCAGGCGCTGATCGCGCAGACGCTCGATGTCGTCCACGGCGAGATAAGTTTCGATCAGCATGCGATCGCGCAGCTGGCGCGCTTCGCGTTCCTTGCGCATGGCGACTTCCGAAGCCTCGCGCTTTTCGCGTTCGATCCGCGTTTGCGTGCCTTCGATCACACGCAGAACGGTACCGTGGTCGCTCAGTACTTCCGTATCCAGTCCCTCACAGGCGACGGGCTTGGAATCGCCGTAGTGAATCTGCCCGGCGGCATCCCGGCAGCGGTAAAAAGCATCGCGCGCACTCGGGCTCTGCGCCGCCAATACCGGGGCGCATACGAGTGATGCAAGCGAAACCACAATGAAGATCCGCACGGCCTGAGCTGTCCTCTCGAATCGACGGTCGCTACCGATGAGCCCTGTTGTCTGTGCAACCTTGCGGGGCGTCTGCCTTGGGTGACGGCGGACATGCCCGGGTCCGGTAGCTGTACCCGTGTCTACTATAGTGCGGCAGTACGCCAACCGGTCAACCGAACGCAACTTGAGCGTTGTCAGGTCGCGACGCCGTACTCACTTCTGTAGCGCTCGAGCGCATCGACCTGCTGCCGGTCGCCGGTGGCCTTCATGTGGGCAATCAGATCCGCCAGCTTCAGGATGCTGGTCACGGGCAGCCCCAGGACCTGTTCGACTTCCTGCACCGCCGACCTCTCGGTCTGCCCGCGTTCCTGACGGTCGAGCGCAATGATGACGCCCATGGGCGCGGCGCCGGCGGCGCGGATGATGTCCACGGACTCCCGGATGGCGGTCCCGGCGGTAATGACGTCATCGACGATGAGTGCACGACCCTTGAGCGGGGCGCCGACGATGTTGCCGCCTTCACCGTGATCCTTGGCTTCCTTGCGATTGAAACACCAGGGCATGCTGCGCTGATGCTGGTCCGCCAGTGCAACGGCCGTGGTGCTCACGAGCGGAATGCCTTTGTAGGCGGGGCCGAACAGGACGTCGAACTCGAGTTGTGCGCGCTGGATGGTCGCCGCGTAGAACTTGCCCAGTTCGGCGAGCGCCCGGCCTGAGTTGAACAGCCCGGCATTGAAGAAATACGGACTCACGCGCCCGGACTTGAGTTTGAACTCGCCGAAGCGCAGCACGCCGAGTTCGAGACACAGATCGATGAAGGATGCAGACATGATTCAACCGATGATTGCGTGGCTGCGAAGCATAATGCGAGTCGATCCGCGTAACACGATTTTCAGCGGCTATACTCGCAGCCACCACGCTCCTGGCTTCGCCTGATGCTTCCAGCTCCGAATCTCCCATTCACCGATCGTCTCCGGTCGACTTCGATGAGTTGCCGCTCTTGACCGCCACACCCAGCGATCGGAGGCCGTCGCGCTGGCAGAACTGGTGGGAGGCGGTGCTCATCTATCGCCAGCCGCGCGTGCTGGCCATGCTGTTTCTCGGCTTCTCCGCCGGCCTGCCCTTCATGCTCGTCTTTCAGACCCTGTCGGCATGGTTGCGACAGGCGGGCATCGAGCGAGCCACCATCGGCATGCTCGCCTGGGTGGGCATTGTCTACTCGATCAAATTTCTCTGGGCGCCCGTCGTCGATCGACTGAGATTGCCGCTGCTGCACCGATTGCTCGGTCGCCGCCGCAGCTGGATGTTACTGGCACAGATCGCAGTGGCGCTTGGCCTGCTCAATCTCGCGCATGCCGATCCCGCGGCCAACATCGAAGCGGTCGCACTGCTTGCACTCTTCATTGCTTTCTCGGCGGCGACGCAGGACATCGCACTCGATGCCTGGCGCATCGAATCGGCGCCTCCCGAAATGCAGGGCGGCATGGCTGCGGCGTATCAGCTCGGCTATCGCATTGCCATCATGACCGGCACCGCCGGTGCACTGTGGATCGCAGCGGATCTCGGCTGGCGTGCGGCCTATTCGACCATGGCGGTGCTGATGGGTGTCGGTGTCGTCACGACACTGCTGGTGCGCGAGCCGGCGATCGTTGCCGAAGCTGTCGCGAAGCAGGAGCGCGTCGTGGCGTGGTTGGCGGCCCGTGCACATTGGCCAACACCATTGCGGGCCGCCGGCGGCTGGTTCGTGGGCGCAGTCGTGGAGCCCATCGTCGATTTCTTCCGGCGTTACGGGCTCGGTCTGGGGCTGCTGCTGTTCGCTTTCATCGGCAGCTATCGCATGAGCGACTACGCCATGGGCGTGATGGCCAATCCCTTCTATCTGGATCAGGGCTACACGCTCAAGCAGGTCGCCACCATCGTGAAGGTTCTCGGTATCGCAGCGTCCATGGTCGGCGTCCTCGTGGGCGGGACGCTCGTGGCGCGATTCGGTGTGGTGCGGTCGCTGATTATCGGTTCGTTGCTGTTGATGGTGTCCCATCTGAGCTTTGCGGTGCTGGCGGCAACCGGACAGCCGCTCGTCGTGGGGCTCGGCGTGGTGAATGTCATCGACTTCATGGCGCTCAGCATCCACGGCACCGCGCTCATCGCATTCCTCTCCAGTCTGACGAGTTCGAGATACACGGCAACACAGTACGCAGTCCTGTCATCGCTCTACGCGCTTCCCGGAAAACTGCTGATGGGCACGTCGGGCTTCGTGGTCGATGCGATCAACTACCCCGCATTCTTCGTCTACACGGCGGCACTCAACATTCCGGCGCTGCTGTTGTTGTACTGGCTGGTGCGCCGAATGCCGATTGAGGGCAGTGTGCCGGCGAAGGCTTAGTGACCCGCAGCCATAACCGGCGTCGAGAGGGTCAGAGAATCGCGAAGGATTGATCAGAGATCGCGCGGCCCGGGCCACTCCGAATAGCCAGACGTTTCGGCACGATCGAGACTGGTCAGCGGATCGGCCCACGTAGCGGAAGCAGCCGTCGTCGCATCGCGTTCGTTCTCGTAGTCTTCCGGCTCGACATCCACTGAGCCGCTCCAGTCTTCCGGCGCTTCGCCTTCCTGAAACTGCTGTTCGTCCCACGATTCGAGATCGAACTCTTCGAGCGTGCCGTCGAAGTGCTGCACTTCAACTGTGCCGTCGTCCCGGTCGATGGCGACCACTTCAAACAGTGATCCATCGAGCCGGCGATACCATTCGCCCACCACGGGACTCGGCGACGTCATGACAATCCTCCGAACGAGGCGATGCAGGCATTGCAACCTGCGTGCATGTGTCGGCAGCAACAGCTGTCCTGATGCTTCTTTTAGCCCTGAAATCGCAGCGTTTCAAGAGGGATTTTTTCTGCGCGGCAACACGAAAGCGAGGCTGATCAGGTGATGAGTGAGGAGAGCGACGCAGTCGGGCGACAGGCTCAGGGCGCTTCATCGAATTGACAAGTCAAAAGCAATCGGACAAGTCCGGTTCTCGCTCGCGTGGCTCGTGTCACTCCCGCCACCTTTTACTCAACAGGTCCTGCCGGTCACTTGCGTCACTGAGGTGACTCACGTCACGTCTTCTTTCGATATTCCATATCCCATACGCCATGTCCGAGCCGGTGGCCGCGGCGTTCGAAACGCGTGAGTGGGCGCATGGCGGGTCGCTCGATGAAGCCGCTCGAGCCTGCGACGTTTTCGAAGTCGGCCGATGCATCGAGTACTTCGCGCATCTGCAGTGCGTAGTGTTCCCAGTCGGTGGCGAGGCGCAGCAGTCCATCGCCTTTCATCAGCGGTGAAATCAGGGCGACGAATGACGGTTGAATGAGCCGACGCTTGTGGTGACGTTTCTTGTGCCACGGATCGGGAAAGAAAATGTGCAGGAACGAGATCGACTGCGCCGCAAATCTCTGCAGCACTTCGACCGCGTCGTGACAGACCACACGCACATTCTTCAAGCCTGCTTCATGCACGCCCAGCAGCAGGTGGCCGACGCCGGGTCTGTGCACTTCGATGCCCAGGCAGTCGATCTGCGGATTGGACTTCGCAAACTCGAGCAGAGCTTCGCCGTTGCCGAAACCGATTTCGATCATCACCGGAGCGTCACGACCGAAGAGCTGCACAGGCTCGAGAGACTGGCCCGTGAACTCCACTCCATAAAGCGGCCACAGCTCGGTCATGGCGCGCTGCTGAGCTGCGGTAGCGCGGCCCGTACGCAGCACGAAGCTGCGCACGCTGCGACGACGGATCGCGTCGGCAGAAGGATCGTCGGGATGTTCGGGCGAACTCATGATGCGATGGTAAACGCCGGCCGGCGGGCGCGCGATGATACCAGCGCGTCTGCCGCGTTACCCGTGTGCCCGATCAGGCTGCGTGCGCAGATGATCCAGCAGCAGTTGAGCCGCCGAATGCAGGGTCGACTTGCTGCGCAGGCACAGAAACAACTGACGCTGCGCCCAGGGCTCAGTCAGGGGAACGGCCTTCAGCGCGAGCGAGCGTATATATGCAGTCGTTGCAGCGCGCGGCACGATGCTGATGCCCAGCCCCGCGGCCACCATGGCGCACGCTGCATCGAAACTCGTCACCTGGATTCGCCAGTTCAGATTCGCGCCAACCTCCACGGCTGCATGCGACAGCAAGTGGTGCAGCGAACTCTCGGCGCTCAGGCCGACCTGCGGCAACTGGGCGACGTCGGCGAATGTCACGGAGGCACGGCGCGCCAATGGATGATCGGGTTTGACCACCACTGCCAGTTCGTCCCGCCGAAATGGAATGGTCTCCAGTCCGGCAATGACGGGCAATTCGCTGACGATACCGAAGTCGGCCGAGTTGTCTGCGACCGCGGCCGCGATCGCAGCACTGACGTGTTCTTCCAGATGAACATGGATATCCGGATGCTGCGCCGCGAACGAGGCGAGCACGCCCGGAAGAAACTCCACGATTGCGGAGATGTTGGCGAACACCCGGACGTAACCGCGCGAGCCTGACGCATGCCGTCGCATTTCATCGTCGAGCTGTTGAGCGTGTCGCAACATCGAGCGTGCCCGGATCAGCAACGCGTGGCCAGCCGCCGTGAGTTCAATGCCTTTGGCGCCTCGCACCAGCAGCGCCGTGCCGAAACTGTCTTCCAGATCGGAAATGCGCTTGCTCACCGCCGATGCCACGGTGTGCGAACGTTCCGCCGCTCGCGCAATGCTGCCGGCATCGGCTACGGCCACGAACAGTTCCAGATCGCGAAGGTCGAATCTCACGCAGGTATCCGCATTCACCCAGCTCGGGCGGATTGCAGTTTAAGTCTTCCGGCGTTCGTCGTGCCGCCAGAATGCGTCAGTGCAGAACAGCGTCATCACGGGCTGCGCCCGCTCCGGGACAGGCGCCGGAGTGCTGTTTGCGGCGACGACGGTACGATTGCGTCCTTCATGTTTCGCCCGATACAACGCCCGGTCTGCGCGCGCAACCATCTCCTCCAGAGCCGTGCCATGCGTGCTGGCGCTCGGAAGCCCGGGCCAGCGCCGCGGCACCCACGGACGCTGACTGGCATGGAGGTCTTCCACTCGCCGTCGCTGAATGGTGCGACAGTACACGGCGCACGTATAAATGAGTGCACGCGTGTGACGGTCGGCACATCTGTATTGGAACTGCGGACCTTCCTGGAGCTGCAGGAGATCCCGGGCAATGGACTCGATCCACCGCCCGCAGCCGCGCTAGAATCGCGGTCGGTCGCGGGTGTAGTTCAATGGTAGAACTGTAGCTTCCCAAGCTACTAACGTGGGTTCGATTCCCATCACCCGCTCCACTTTCTTGCCTGCACCTGCCAATGTGAGCCAACTAGTTCGCGTGCAGGCATATCATCTGAATGGACTTTTCAGCACGTCATATGGGAACCACTGGGTTCTACGTTGGCGCATATTGGCCAGCGTCGTCTCTGGCCTCACACGCCATTCACACGCGGGATATTCGAATCCGATGGTCGCGTGTTCCTCTAGGAATCACATAACCCAGTGCGCGATAGCCAGCTTGTCTCCGCGCTGCCATGCGTGCAAGGACCGGCACCGCAGGGTCGACATAGTCGTAGACGATCACATTGGTCTTGTCATGGTGATTGCGATGCAGTCGGCCGACATACTGAGCCAGCGTTCCTTTCCAGGAGATCGGCATGGTCAGGAACAACGTATCGAGTCGCGGATTGTCGAAGCCTTCGCCGAGATATCTCCCCGTTGAGAGCACGAGCCGTTCGTCGCTTCCCGCTGAATCCAGCATCGCCTCGGCATCTTTGCGCGCTGTTTCCGTCATGCCGCCCTTGAGCACGACAACATTGCGCGCAAACCGGCTGAACTGCTGTTGCAACCATTCCAGGTCATCGCGCCGTTCGGTGAGCACGATGGGACAGCGACCGTCTTCGAGTGCCTTCAACACGCCGTCGAAGATCAGCGCGTTGCGATCAGCATCAGTGGCAAGAGCTGCGTACACGGCGGGCATGGACAAGTGCTGGCCCCCGACTTCCTGCAGTCGAAATCCAGTCTGTCGAATGCGTACGCGGTGGTCGATGCCGCGGCGTGCAGCCTGAGCTCTCGCGTCAACGCGATGACGCACGGGCCGCATTGCATGAAGGTGATCGGATGATGTCCGTCCTTTCTTGCAACGGTCGCTGAAAGGCCGAGCAGATACTTCGCCTTTGATCGCCGCGCGACTTGCTCGAAGCTGGTGGCGGACAGGTGATGACACTCGTCGACGATCAACTGGCCATAGCCACCGATGAGATCGGAAACCTCGCCCTTTCGCAGCTGCCAGTTTGAGCAATCGTGCTCGAATTCGATCGATTTCGGATGTGGTGTCGGTCATCCCGGGTCAGGTGTGAGGCGCATCGATAACCGAAAATGGTGAACGGGCTGCAAGCGAGGGGAATGCGTCTCGACTTGCCAGAAAACCCGCCTCTCCGGAGTTCGCATATGCCACTCAAAAGTAGCA
>DASTRD010000302.1:0-38738 GCA_035761425.1 Povalibacter sp. | reverse complement strand
GCCTTTGACCGTGATCTTGCCGCCCTTGATCGTGATGTCACCGTTCTTCTTCATGATGATCTCGGCGCTGCCCGTCTTGAAACTGATCTCGTCATCCGCCGTGATCTGCACCTTCTTGGCCTTGACGGTCGCTTCCTTCTTCACATCGACAATGTGCTGGCCGGCGATGTTCTCTTTGAGGTCCTTGTCGATGGTGACGCTCTGTTCACCCTTGACGGTCTCGACCAGATTCTTGCCGACCTGAAGCGTGCGATCCCCGCCGACGCTCTCGCCCTTCGATCCACCGATCGACTCGCTCTTGTTCGCTCCCACAGCCTCGGACATGCCGGCACCGACCGTGATGGCCAGTGCAGCACCGACAGTCACCTCCATGGCACCGCCGACCGTTTCGGAATAGTTGAGTGCCACCGTCTCGGTGAGCGTGCGGCCGACGACGATACTCATCGCGCCGTTCACGCTCTCGGAGTGATTGCCGACGATCTGAATCAGCTTGTTTCGCTGCACCGTCTCCGATCGATCACGGCCGATCGTGGAGTTCTCGTCGTTGTCCACGCGATGGTTGCGATCGTGCCCGACCCAGTGCGTCTCGTCGTTCTCGACTTCGATGTCCTGATTCTTTTCCGCGTGAATGAAGAGCTGCTCCGAGCCCTTCTTGTCTTCGAAACGCAGCTCGTTGCAATTCGCTGCCGTGCCGTTGAGCGTGCTGCGGGTCCGCAGGCCCGATTGCGTCTTGTTGGCCGGCAGATCGAACGGCGGCATGTTGTCGGCGTTGTACACGCGGCCGGTAATGATGGGCTGATCGGGATCGCCCTCGAGGAAGTCGACCACCACTTCCTGGCCGATACGCGGAATCGACATCCAGCCCCAGTTCTTGCCGGCCCAGATCTGCGAAACGCGCACCCAGCAGGAGCTCTTGTCGTCGCGCTGACCTTCCCGGTCCCAATGGAACTGCACTTTCACCCGGCCGTATTTGTCGGTGAAAATTTCCTCGCCGCCCGGACCCACGACGGTGGCGGTCTGCGGTCCGCCGACCAGCGGCTTCTGCGTGGTCATCGGTGCGCGATACGGTTCCTTCGACGCGACAGCCTCGAAAGAACACGAGTATTCGTCCGCCGCACCGCCGGTCCCGGACTCGTAGTCGCCTGCATGCAGCCGATGCACGGCACCGGCGATGAGATATTCCTTGTTCTGATCCTTGCGCGGATAACCGGTCAGTTCGAACAGCGAACCGACTGCCAGACCGCGGGCATTGCCCACGCCACGCATCCGTTCGTACTGCGCCTGCAATGACTCGAGCCGCGCACGAGCATAGTGATCGCCATCGCTCGAGACGGTGAACCCGCCCGGATAGTCGAACATCTCGGCGTCGGACTTCGGGAAATCGCGCTTCTGCACGTACTGCGTTTTCAGCACTGCCCGCGGCTTGGTGAAGTCGTAGTCCATGACCACGTATTTTCCCGGCTGAACGTTGCGCGACAGTCGCCACTCATGGATGTGGTCCACTTCGCGGATGGCGTTGTCCGAGGGCGGGAAATACTCGATCGTCTTGTAGCCGGGAAATGGCTCGTGACCGCTGTACGAGTCCGCCAGCACCAGTGTGTGCGTACTGTCGGTATGGTTGAAGAAGTAATAGATGCCCTCTTCTTCCATCAAGCGCTGCACGAAATTGAAGTCGGTCTCGCGGTACTGCACGCAATAGTCACGCGTGCGATACGTCTTGGTCAGAGAATCCTTGACGTCGGTGTAGCCATGTTCCTTGAAGATCGACTTGATGATGTCGGGCGCCGACTTGTTCTGAAAGATCCGGCAATCGGCCGTGCGCGTCAGGAACCACAGCCACGGCACCGCGCGCGCCGAGTACGTCGCATACCTTCCGAGGCGCCCGGTGTAGCCGAACTCGACGACGACAGCATGAAAGTAGCGACTCTTGCCGCCGTCGAGCCCCACCGACAGCGTGATCTCCTGACCGATGAGGTCGTCGAGGTCGACGTTCTCATCGGCACTGAGCAGTTCCAGGTCGATGTCGAAAGGTTGCGCCAGATGTTCGGTGACGGTAGCCGCTCTGATCAGCAGCGTGTCTCCCAACGGCGTTTTCAGTGCGATTTTTCTGGTGTCGGCCATGGTGCTGCAGCCTGAAAGCGGAGATACCTGTCTGCTTCGATCGTCGGAGCGGCTTCTAGCACGCCATCGTGCCGCCGGGCCAACCGACCAAAGGCCTACTCCACGACTTTAGTCGGCACTGGCGGCACTCTGCGGTCGTTCCCAGCGGAAGACGACTTCCTCCGCCGCAGACCACATGTAGTAGCCGCCCCAGGGCGGACCGGCGTCGATGATCACGGGTTCCAGATTGTCGAACTTGCCGCGGATGTAGGCCTGGAAGTTGAGTTCCCGGACCTGATTTGCGGCCACGTACTGGGCCCATCGCTCCTTCTCACGCGGCAGAATGCGCGTGTTCGCAGCGATCGCGCCATCGAGTGCGCGTTTGAACTCCTGATAGTTCAATTCAACAACTGTCGGTCGTGACATCGGCTCACCTGGCGAAGTGGTTCGTGCGCTGCCATTCGCGTGCGCAGATTGTGGGTGAAAACGACACCGATCTGTGTGACTGGTGTCTATTTCCCTGGCCGTCGGAGGATTTTCCAATCGCATAAGCCGTTGTTCGGCCGCTTCTTGTTGTCCGATGGCACGCGGAAGCTTACGCCACCCGTCCCCGCGCTCCAACCGCACACCGCCTGCACGCGCCGACCATCGCGAATCGCTCACGGTTTCCTGACATCGGATTTCACTAGACTGCCTCCAGCGGATTCGGGCTACGAAGCACATACAGGACATCCGGGCGGAGCCGATCGACCATGAGCCATCGTCTCAAGGGATTTGTGCTGCTGGCACTGATCTGCAGTGCAGCGGCAGTTTCCGCCGCCGGTGAACGCACGAGCCCCATGCAAGGCCACCAGCCGCAGGCTGTCGCTGTCGACCGGATCATTGTGCGCTGGAGCAAGGACGGTGTCGCCGGTCGGGCGCAGAAGCTCGATGGCATGGGCGAGTTCGCCGGTCGGCGCGCCATCGATGCACGGACGGACGTGATTGAGCTTTCGCACCGTCTGCAGGGCGATTCGCTCAACGTGGCACTCGAGCGGCTGCGCGCCGATCCTGCGGTGGTCTACGCATCGCCGGACCTGCGCCGTCACGCGCATGCAGTGACCAACGATCCGCTGCTGACGGCACAGTGGTATCTCTCGAGTGTGCAACCGTCGGCGACGCGCACCGATGCCGCCTGGGACATCACGACCGGCGACCCGGCGGTCGTCGTCGCCGTTCTGGATACAGGCGTGCGTTTTGAACACCCCGATCTCGGACGAGTTGCATCCGGCGGCAAGCTCCTGCCCGGCTACGACTTCATCACCAATGCTGCGGTCGCCAATGACGGAGACGGTCGGGATCCCGACCCAAGCGATCCTGGCGACTGGGTCACTGAGAGCGACCGCTCTCAGACCGTGTTCGCCGACTGCGATCCCTCGCAGAGTTCGTGGCATGGCACTCGCGTCGCCGGTCTGATCGGTGCGATCACCAATAATGCGGCGGGTGTGGCCGGTGCCGCGTTCGACACGCGTGTCCTGCCCGTGAGAGTCATGGGCAAATGCGGCGGTTTCGATTCGGACATCATCGTGGCGATGCGCTGGGCTGCAGGTCTGCACGTCCCGGGCGTTCCCGACAATCCGACACCGGCCAGCGTGATCAATCTCAGTCTCGGCAGTTCCGGCGTCTGTACGGCGGCGTATCAGAGCGCCGTCGATGAAATCATCTCGCGCGGTGTACTCATCGTCGCATCGGCAGGCAACGAAGGCGGACCCGTCGATGCACCGGCCAATTGCACGGGCGTGCTCGGCGTTGCCGGCATCCGCCACGTCGGCACCAAGGTGGGGTTCAGCAATCTCGGACCTGAAATCGCGCTGAGTGCGCCGGGAGGCAACTGCGTAAACGTCGGCAGCGGTCAGCCCTGCCTGTTTTCCATTGTCGTCGCGGTCAACAGCGGGAAAACGTCACCGCTGTCCTCCACCTATACAGACGAGTTCAACTACAACGTGGGCACCAGCTTCTCCGCGCCGCAGGCGGCCGCGGCAGCGGCCTTGATGCGGTCTGTGAATTCACGTCTGGAGCCAGCGCAACTGATCAGGCGAATGAAGGAGACGGCAACGCCCTTCCCCGGCGGCTCTGTCGACACGTGCCATGTACCGGCCGACGCCAATGACCTGCAGATCAGCGAATGCGCATGCACCACCTCCACGTGCGGCGCGGGCATGCTGAATGCAGGCGAAGCGGTTGCAGCTGCGCGCAAACCGTTTGCTGTTCTCAGGACCTCGGGCCCGGTGCGGGCAGGTTCGACCGTCGTGCTCGATGCGGCAGACAGTTTCCCGGCAGATGGCCACACCCTGACGACTTTCGCCTGGTCTGTGATCGAGGCAAGCAGCCCGGAGCCAGTGATCGCCTCACCCTCGCAGCCATCCACGACGCTGTCGGTCAGGGCAGCCGGCACCTTCACTCTGCGTCTGGTGGTGACCGATGAGTCCGGCGCTCAGGACATGATGGAAGTCGTCCTCAACACAGCGGCGCAGCCTGCCGGGCCAACATCTTCACACCGCGGCGGTGGCGGACCGATGACGTGGGAACTGCTTGCACTGACGATGCTGTGGCTCGCACGGGCCACAAGGACTTCGTGGAAAAAGCGTTCTCCCAAGTCTGCACGAATGAGCGCAGTTAGTTCACCAGCTCGCGCAGACAACGCTCCATGATGTCCATGCCTTCGTTGACGATCGCGTCGGACGCCGTGAGCGGGACGAGAAACCGGATCACGTTGCCGTAGACGCCGCACGACAACAGGATCAACCCATTCTGTCCGGCGCGCTGCACGAGTGCTCTCGCGAGGTCAGCATCGGGCGCTTGCGGGTCCCGATTCTTCACCAGCTCCATCGCCACCATGGCACCCGGCCCCCGCACATCGCCGATGCATGACATTTGCTGCTGCAGCGGCGCCAGACGCTTTCGGATCAGCATGCCGATCTGATCGGCGCGCGCACACAGATTCTCCTTTTCCATGACCTCCAGCACCGCCAGTGCGGCGGCACAGGCGACCGGCGAACCCGCATACGTACCGCCCAGGCCGCCGGTCACCGGGGCGTCCATCATCTTTGCATTGCCGACGATGGCAGCCAGAGGAAATCCGCCCGCCAGACTCTTCGCCATCGTGGTGATGTCCGCGGTTACCTCGTGATGCTCCATCGCGAACATACGACCGGTGCGCGCGAATCCTGTCTGGATCTCGTCAGCGATGAACACGATGCCATGCTGATCGCACAGCTTGCGGATGCCCCGCACGAAGGCCGTCGGTGCTGCATAGAATCCCCCCTCGCCCAGTACAGGCTCGACGATGATGGCCGCCACTCGTCTGGGCTCGACTACGGACTTGAAGAGCTGCTCGACGGCCGCGAGACTCTGCTCAGTGGTGATGCCGTGATATTCGACGGGGAACGGCGCGTGAAAGACGTCTCCGGGAAATGGTCCGAACCCGACCTTGTAGGGCGTCACTTTGCCCGTCAGCGCCATCGCCATGAACGTGCGACCGTGAAAGCCGCCATCGAAAGCAATCACGGCAGACCGACCGGTGTACGCCCGCGCCACTTTCACCGCGTTTTCGACCGCCTCGGCACCCGTGGTCACGAACATGGTCTTGTTCGGTCCGGATCCCGGCACCAGTGCATTGAGTTTCTCGGCCAGTTCCACGGCAACGCGGTACGGCGTGATCATCACGCACGTATGGGTGAATGCTTCGAGCTGCTGTTGAACCGCCGCCTTCACAGCCGGGTGCAGGTGACCTGTGTTCACGACCGCGATGCCGCCGGCGAAGTCCACATAGCGTCGACCTTCTTCGTCCCACAGCTCCGCGTTGCGTGCTTTGCTCACATACACCGGCAGCATGGTGGACATGCCGCTTGAAATGGCGGCCGCACGTCGTTCGTGCAACGACTGATTAGTGGACGCAGCTGAGTGATCTGGCTGGAGATGCGCGGACATGTTGCCTCTGTGCCGGGTGGCGACAATGCAGTAGGTGGTCCGATTATCCGCTTGTTCCAAGGGCAATGCTGCAAGCGAAAACCGTTGCCCCAGACGGAACGGGGCGACATCCGTGGGATGTCGCCCCGTCGATCAGACACCGATGACCGCTTCACGCGGTCGATATCTGGCTATTTCGTGACCAGATTCTTCAGATATTCGCTGAACTTTCCGCCCAGGCTCTCGTGCTTGAGACCGAATTCGACGGTGGCCTGGAGATATCCGATCTTGCTGCCGCAGTCGTAGCGCTTGCCCTCGAACTGATAGGCATGGACGCTTTCGTCCGCGAGCAGATCTGCGATCGCATCCGTGAGCTGGATTTCGCCGCCGGCGCCACGACCGGTGTGTTCCAGCTTCTCGAAGATGGTGGGCGACAACAGATAGCGACCGACCACAGCCAGTGTCGACGGTGCGTTTTGTGGCCGCGGTTTCTCCACGATCTGCTTTACACGCCGCACCGTGCCCTCGGCTTCCTCGGTGGAAACAATGCCGTACTTGTCCGTTTCGCTGCGCGGCACTTCTTCCACGCCCAGTACGCTGCCGCCATGTTCCGCATACACCGACGCCATCTGCCGAAGACACGGCGTGCTGGCATCGATCAGGTCATCGGCGAGGTGCACGAAAAATGGTTCATTGCCGACGACCGGCTTGGCACACCACACGGCATGACCCAGGCCCAGCGGCGAGGGCTGACGGATGTAGATGCAGCTTGCCCAGGAAGGAACGATTTCCTTCAGCGCGTTCAAGAGTTCGATCTTCCCCTGCTTTTCGAGCGTCTCTTCCAGCTCATGATCCGTATCGAAATGATCCTCGATGGCGCGCTTGGATGCCCCGGTAATGAACACCAGCTTGCGCGCACCGGCTGCCAGCGCTTCTTCGGCGGCGTACTGAATGAGGGGTTTGTCGACGATGGGCAGCATTTCCTTGGGGCTGGCCTTGGTCGCAGGCAGGAATCGCGTGCCACGTCCAGCCACCGGGAATACTGCCGTCCGGATCTCTTTCGCTTGAGCCACTGCCAAAATCTCCTGTTGAGTTGCGGCGATGATATCAAGCGTCATGACAACTGAAGATGACGCCTGCATCCGACAGACGTCATCCCCATGCAAGCTGTGTGCGAGCGCACACAGCCCGGCCGCTTTCAACCCGCCTTTTTTACGGATGCCGAGGCATCGACACGGATGTTGGCGCGATTGCGCTCCAGCGTTTTGGCGCCGATACCCTTGACCTTGCGTAACTCATCGGCGCTCTTGAAAGATCCATTTTTCTCCCGGTACGTCACGATGGCCTGGGCCTTGCTGAGACCGATACCCTGGAGTTCCTTGGCGATGGTCGCGGCGTCGGCCTTGTTGATGTCCACAGGGCCGGCCCACGCCAGCATGGGCGCAAGGCTGGCAATCAGGATCTGGACGGCACGCCGGGTGTGGCGGGAAACGTAAGCATTGCGAATCGACATTGGCTTCTCCTTGCCTGTAGTTCCATGGAAAGAACCGGACTGCGGGGCCCGGTCGGCAGACATTCTGCGGCGGCCATCGCGCCGTCGACTGCGAATATCCGGGTCAATTGCTCAGAAATGTGGCAATCAGGGTGCAGACTCGCGCGCGGCCGCACTGGAACGTGCTTCGGCCTCCGCCAGACGCAATGCGCGCCGCAGCCGGCCACGCTCATTGAGGAGTTCAGATATCCAGTGCATCTGCCACGCCAGGCCGACAACGAGGCCGATGGCAAAGGCGAAGACCAATGTGAGACCCAGAGGTGTGGAGAAGCGTGCGAATGCCAGTTCGATCTCGACCTTTCCGCCATTCATGGCACTGATGAGCAGCGCGAGCAGTCCAGCGAGGACGATCGAAGCACGGAAGAGAAATCGCCGCATGATGTGAAGCCGGACAGTCAGTGGCAATCGACCGGTGATGCGCAGCGGCTTGCTGACTGCATCAGCGCACCATGCCAGACCACGGATGCGCGCGTGCGATGGTCAGGTCTAGTCGCGAATTGCGTTATCAGCGCCGTCATTGACCCGCTCACGCAGATCCTTGCCGGGCTTGAAATGCGGGACGTTCTTGCCCGACAGCGCCACGGTCTCACCGGTCTTGGGATTGCGACCCTGGCGGGGCGGACGAAAATGCAGCGAGAAACTGCCGAAGCCGCGAATTTCAATGCGCTGCCCCTGCGCAAGCGCATCGCTCATGATTTCCAGAATCTGCTTGACGGCGAGTTCGACGTCCTTCGCAGGCAAGTGTTTCTGTTTTGCTGCAATGAGCTCGATGAGTTCCGACTTGGTCATGCTCGGGCCCGTTGTTTTACTTAGGCTGTAGACCGCAGGCCGTGGGCCGTAGCGCAAACAGAAGAAGCTTCTTCTCTCTGGCTACGACCGTCAGCCTGCAGCCTACGGGCTGATTCCGTCAGGAATCCTGGCCGCCGATGTGCTCCTTGAGCAGATCGCCCAGGCTTGTACCACTCGAGGACTCGCCGGCGCGGTAACCCTGCACCGCCTCGTTCTCTTCGTGGATTTCCTTTGCCTTGATCGACAGCGCAATGGTGCGGCTCTTGCGATCGACGTTGGTGAATTTCGCTTCCACCTCATCGTCGACCTTCAGCACGGTGCGCGCATCTTCAACGCGATCGCGCGACAGTTCGGAAGCACGCAGATGGCCTTCGACGCCGCCGCCCAGATCGATGATCGCGCCCTTGGCGTCCACTTCGCGGACCTTGCCCGTCACGATCGTGCCCTTCGGATGCTCGGCGATCCAGGTCGAGAACGGGTCCTTCGCCAGCTGCTTGATGCCGAGCGAAATGCGTTCACGTTCCGGATCGATCGACAGCACCATGGCTTCGACCTGCTGGCCCTTCTGGTAGTTGCGCACTGCTTCTTCGCCCGGGATGTCCCAGGAGATGTCGGACAGGTGCACCAGACCGTCGATGCCGCCGGACAGGCCAATGAAGATACCGAAGTCCGTGATGGACTTGATCTGGCCGCTGACGCGATCGCCACGGTTGAAGTTGTCCGAGAAGTCCTTCCACGGATTCGACTGGCACTGCTTGATGCCCAGGGAAATACGACGGCGCTCTTCGTCGATGTCGAGCACCATGACTTCCACTTCCTGACCGATGTGCACGACCTTCGACGGGCTCACGTTCTTGTTGGTCCAGTCCATTTCGGACACGTGCACCAGGCCTTCCACGCCTTCTTCGATTTCCACGAAGCAGCCGTAGTCGGCGATGTTGGTGACCTTGCCGAACAGGCGGGTGCCGGTCGGATAACGACGGGCAATGTTCTGCCACGGATCGTTGCCGAGCTGCTTGATGCCGAGGCTGACGCGCTGACGTTCGCGGTCGAACTTCAGGATGCGCACGTCGATCTCGTCGCCGACGTTCACGACTTCAGACGGGTGCTTGACGCGCTTCCACGCCATGTCGGTGATGTGCAGCAGGCCGTCGATGCCGCCCAGGTCGACGAACGCACCGTAGTCGGTGAGGTTCTTGACCGAGCCGCGCACGACTGCGCCTTCCTGCAGCTTCTCGAGCAGTTCCGAACGCTCGGCGCTGTATTCCTGTTCGACGACGGCGCGACGCGAAACGACAACGTTGTTGCGCTTCTGATCGAGCTTGATGACCTTGAATTCGAGCACCTTGCCTTCGAGGTACGAAGGATCGCGGACGGGACGTACGTCGACGAGCGATCCGGGAAGGAACGCGCGGACGAAATCGATCTCGACCGTGAAGCCGCCCTTGACGCGGCCATTGATGATGCCCTTGACGACTTCCTGCTTCTCGAATGCCTGTTCGAGCCGCGCCCAGGTGCGGGCACGCTTGGCCTTCTCGCGCGACAGGCGCGTTTCACCGGAGCCATCTTCGACGCTGTCGAGCGCGACTTCGACGCTGTCGCCCGCGACGACTTCGATTTCGCCGCGTTCGTTCTTGAATTGCTCGACGGGGATGACGGCCTCGCTCTTGAGGCCCGCGTTCACGATGACGTAGTCCTCACCGACTTCCATCACCTGAGCGTTGAGAATGGCGCCGGGCTTGATCTTCTGCGAGGCCAGGCTTTCTTCGAACAGTTGCGCAAAACTTTCGGACATGTGTACTTCCAGGGTCGATGGACCCGTAATCCTTGCCGCGTTCCTTCGTCAGCGAGGGGTTGTTGAATCACGCCGCGCATCCGGCGCGGCACCTGAAAAAACTGAAAAAAACACGGGCTGGAGGACGGAAAAACCGGAAACCCTCAAGATCGCAGTGCGACGTCTCCAGCTCTGCGGCCCGGCCTGATCTCGATCATCCAGCTAGATCTTCGCGGGGAAACGCTGCGCTGCCAGCTCCAGCACGCGCGCGACGACTGCATCGATGCTCATAGAGGTGGAATCTATGAGGTGGGCGTCGTCGGCGGGTCGCAGCGGAGCTATCGGGCGGCTTGCGTCGCGCCGATCGCGTTCGGCGATCTCCAGCGAAAGGGCGGCGAGGTTAGCATCCAGGCCCTTGTCCTTCAACTGCTTATAGCGCCTTTGGGCCCGTTCGGCGGGGCTGGCAGTCAGAAAGATCTTGAGCTGAGCGTCAGGGAAAATGACCGTTCCCATGTCCCGGCCATCGGCCACCAGACCCGCGGGGGTGGCAAATGACCGCTGACGGTCCAGCAAGGCCATTCGCACCGCCGGGAGGGCCGCTACTTTCGAGGCCCCCTCACCTGCCTGCTCTGTCCGGATCCGGGCACTGACTTCCTCTCCGGCCAGCCAGACCTGCTCTTCTCCGGCTTCGTTCGCCCCGAATTTCACATCCAGCTGCCTGGCAATGTCGGCCACAGCTGACTCGTCATCCAGGGCAATGGAGCGGTTGCGAGCGGCGAGCGCCACCAACCGGTACAGCGCACCACTATCGAGCAGGTTCCAGCCCAACCGGTCCGCCACCTGTCGGGCGATGGTGCCCTTGCCCGATCCGCTGGGTCCGTCGATGGTGAGGACGGGAACCGTGGCCATGAGCGGTCAGGCGTGCTCGGTTACGTCCAGACCGACGGCACGGGCGGTCGCCAGAAAGCTCGGAAAGGACGTGGCGACATTGGCCACATCCGCGATGCGGACAGGCGCAGCGGCCCTGAGGCTGGCAATGGCGAAGGACATCGCGATGCGGTGATCGCCGTGGCTGTCGACCTCGCCGCCCGAGAATGCAGGCCCCGTGGGTCGACCCTGAATGCGCATGCCGTCCGGCAATACTTCGCACTCCACACCCATCGCCTTCAGACCTTCCGCCATCACGGCGATACGATCGCTCTCCTTCACCCGCAGCTCTTCCGCCCCTGTCACGAGGGTTTCGCCCTCGGCGCAGGCCGCGGCGATGAACAGTGCGGGAAACTCGTCGATGGCCAGCGGTACCAGGTGTTCGGGCACGTGAATGCCTTTGAGTCTGGCCGGATGCACTTCGATGTCTGCCACCGGTTCGGCGCCCGCGGTGCGATGGTTCATTACCCGCAGATCCGCACCCATCAGCGCCAGAATGTCGAGTGCACCGGTACGCGTGGGATTGATGCCCACATTGCGGATGGTCAGCCCACGTCCCTGCCCGATGGAGCCGGCCACCAGGAAAAATGTTGAAGACGAGAAGTCTCCCGGTACCTCCAGGGAACAGGCCTTGAGTTGCGCCGGCGGTTCAAGTCGCACCTCGCCGTTCGATGAGACGACATGGCAGCCGAAACCGATCAACATGCGTTCAGTGTGATCGCGTGTCACAGCCGGCTCGACGAGCGTCGTGGCGCCCTTGGCGTAGAGGCCGGCGAGCAGAATGGCCGACTTCACCTGCGCGCTGGCCACGGGCAATTCGTAATGAATTCCGCGCAGGGCCGCGCCACCTGTGATCTTGACCGGCGGCCTGCCATCGAGCGTCTGGATCCCGGCGCCCATTTCACGCAGCGGTTTGGCCACACGTTCCATGGGCCGCTTCATGAGCGACGAATCGCCGATCAGTTCGCTGTTGAACGACTGCCCACTCAACAACCCCGTCATGAGCCGCATGGCGGTGCCGGCGTTGCCCATGTCCAGCGGGCGATTCACGCCTTTCAGGCCGCGCATACCGACGCCGTGGACGCGTACTTCCTCCGGGCCCGGCCGCTCGATCTGCACGCCGAGGGCCTGCATGGCCTTCATCGTGGCAAGGCAGTCCTCGCTCTCGAGAAACCCTCGCACCTCGGTAACGCCCTCGGCGATGCCGCCCAGCATCATGGAACGGTGGGAGACGGACTTGTCGCCGGGAACGCGGATGGAGCCTGAGATCTCGGTGGCAGGTTGCGCGACGTAGTGGGACATGAATGAGGAATGGGCAGATTCGGAAAAACGGGCCGGAAGAATATCAGTCGTCGGCTGTGGAAAGGTTCATTTGTCAGGCGCGGCCAGGGCTTTTGCCAGACCTTCCAGCATCCGCTGATTCTGGGACTGCGTACCGATGGTCACCCGCAAATGATTGGGCAACTGATACGCGCCCACGGGCCTGACAATGACCCCCTGTCGCAGCAGGGCCTCGTAGACGGGACCGGCAGGCCGACCGCAATCGATCAGGACAAAATTGCCGAGCGACGGGTAGCGCCGCACGCCCATTGCGTCGAGCGCCTGCTCGACCTGACGCATGCCGTCGCGGTTCGTGGCAACGGATCTTTGCAGATGTTCGCTGTCCTCGAGCGCCGCCTGAGCTGCCGCCAGAGCCACCGAATTCACGTTGAATGCCTGTCGCACCCTGTTCAGATATCCCGCGACCTGCGCACTGGACAGCGCGTACCCGACACGCAGGCCGGCCAGTCCATAAGCTTTCGAGAAAGTGCGTGTCACGACGAGATTGGGGAACTCCGCCAGCCAGCGACTGGTATCGGCAAACGAGGGATCCTCGACGTATTCGATGTACGCCTCATCGATCACCACCAGCACGTGCACCGGCATGGCCGCGATGAATGCACGCAAGGCTGCAGCGTCGACCCAAGTTCCAGTGGGATTGTTGGGATTGGCAACGAACACCAGCCGCGTGCGCTCATTGACGAGTCGCGCCATGGCGTCCAGATCGTGCCCCAGTGCCATCGGATGAATTCCCGCAAAAGCGGGCGCGACGCGGCCGGTCGCACCAGTCGCCTGCACGGCGATGGGATACACGGCGAATGCAAACTGGGAATACACTGCCTCGACGTCTGGCGTGAGGAATGCTTCGGCGAGCATGACCAGCACGTCGTTCGAGCCATTGCCCAGCGTGATGCATTCGCTCGCGCAACCGTGCTTGCGAGCGAGCGCCTGCTTCAGTGCGAAACCGCTGCCGTCCGGATAGAGCCCGATCTCTGCAACCGCAGCCGCCATCGCAGCGCGGGCTTTCGGCCCCGGTCCGAGCGGATTTTCGTTGGATGCGAGCTTGATGATGTCGTGCACGCCGTATTCGCGCTCGAGTTCCTCGATGGGTTTGCCCGGGACGTATGGCGCGAGCTGACGGACGGCAGGAGCGGCCAGCGACGAAAAATCTTCGGTCATGACTCGGTCACAGCACTGCGCCGGGATAGGAACCCAGCACACGGAACAACGACGCTTCCTTCTTCAGTGCCTCGAGCGCCTGCTTGAGTGGCGGCTCGTTTGCGTGTCCCTGCACGTCGATGAAGAACACGTAGTCCCATTTGTGCTTGCGCGATGGACGCGACTCGATGCGCGTCATGCTGATGTTGTTGCGCGCCAGCGGCGTCAGCAGCCGATGAAGTGTGCCGGGCGAACGGGTATCGCCGGCGGAGAACAGCAGCGTGGTCTTGTCGTTGCCGCTCGGATCGAACAGCTTGCGGCCGATCACCAGGAATCGCGTGGTGTTGTCGGGACGATCCTCGATTTCGCTGGCGATCAGATTCAGCCCATACACTTCTGCTGCCGTCTGCCCCGCAATTGCAGCGGTGCCTTCCTCATCCCGCGCACGCCGAGCCGCTTCGGCATTGCTGCTGGCAGGAATGCGCTCGATGCCCGGCAGATGTTCGTCGAGCCACTGCCGGCACTGCGCCAGGGACTGCTGGTGGGAACAGACACGGACGATCCCCGGCAGACCGCTCATGCGGCCCATCAGATGCTGATGGATCCGCAATTCAACCTCGCCGCAGATCTTCAACGGCGACACCAGAAACATGTCGAGCGTGTTGTTGACCGTTCCTTCCGTTGAGTTCTCGATGGGCACCACGCCGAAATCGGCATGGCCCGCCTGCACTTCCTCGAACACTTCGCGAATCTCGCCCATCGGCAAGGCGCGCACGGAGTGACCGAAATGCTTGAGCACGGCCTGCTGGGAGAATGTGCCTTCCGGTCCGAGGAACGCGACCTTGAGGGGTTCTTCCTGGGCCAGACATGCGGACATGATCTCGCGGAACAGCCGCACGATCTCTTCGTTGCGCAACGGTCCCTGATTGCGCTCGATGGCCTTGCGCAAGACCTGAGCTTCACGCTCGGGGCGATAGTAGTCCGCGGTGTGCAGCCCCTGTGCTGCCTTCGATGCGCCCACATCCTTGGCAATCTTCGCGCGCTCGTTCAGCAGCCCATGAATCTGTTCATCGATGGCGTCGATGCGGTCACGAAAGGTCTGCAATGCGGCGGGCGCCGCCTTCGACGACGATTTCGTCTTCTTCGCTGCGCTCTTCTTTGCCGCTTTCACGACGCTTTTACACCCGTCGCACGTTCAACACGCCGGCGATCTCGCTCAGCCGCGCGAGCGTGTCGTCGGAGACTGCACCATCGACGTCGATCAGCGTATACGCCAGATCGCCGCGCGACTTGTTCAGCAGATCGGCAATGTTCAGTTTCCCCTCGGCAAGTGCCGTTGAAATCTGACCTACCATGTTGGGAACGTTCTCGTTGGCAATGGCAAGACGTGTGGAACCCGCCGTGCGCGGCAGGATGGCTTCGGGAAAATTCACGCTGTTGCGGACATTGCCGTTCTCGAGAAAGTCCCGCAGCGTATCGGCCACCATGATCGCGCAGTTTTCCTCAGCTTCGCCGGTGGAAGCACCCAGGTGCGGGAGCGCGACAACCTTCGCATGATTCTTCAGGTTTCTGGTCGGAAAGTCGCAGATGTATGCGCCGAGCTTGCCGGCATCCAGCGCTTCGATGATGGCCGCCTCATCGACGATGCCGGCACGGGCGAAGTTCAGGATGACGCCGCTCGACTTCAGCAGCTTGAGCCGCTGTGCATTGACCAGATGCTTCGTGGCCGCCATGAGTGGCACGTGCACCGTGATCATGTCGCAGCGTGAAAACAGATCGTCCAGCGACAATGCCTGTTCGACGCCCGACGACAATTGCCAGGCACGCTGCACGGTAATCTGCGGATCGAAGCCAAGGACATGCATGCCGAGCAGGTGCGCCGCATTGGCTACTTCGACGCCGATTGCACCGAGCCCCACGACGCCAAGCGTGCGTCCCGGCAGTTCGTAACCCACGTACTTCTTCTTGCCTTTTTCGACCGCGAGGTCGATCTCCTCGTCGGTGCCTTCCAGCTTGCGTGCGTATTCCCAGGCCTGACAGATGTTGCGCGCGGCCAGGAACAGTCCGGCGATCACCAGTTCCTTCACGGCATTCGCGTTGGCACCGGGAGCATTGAACACCGGCACGCCGAGCCTGGAGAACTTCGCCACGGGAATATTGTTGGTACCGGCACCCGCACGGGCGATGGCTTTCACGCTTGCCGGAACATTCATCTCGTGCATGTCCGCCGAGCGCAGCATGATCGCGTCAGGAGAACCGATCTCCGAGGCCACTTCGTATCGCTCGCGCGGCAGGCGCTCGAGGCCGCGAACGGAAATGTTGTTCAGCGTGAGAATCTTGAATGTCATGAAAATGAACTCGGCTATCGGACTCGGGGCAGACTGACTCAGAAGATCTCCGCGGGCGACACGCGTGAGACGGCGATCGGGGAGCAGCGCGCCCCGATCCGATCTCAACTACGCGTACTTGCCGGCGAAATGCTTCATGAAGTCGACCAACGCCTGCACACCTTCCAGAGGCATCGCGTTGTAGATGCTCGCACGCATGCCGCCGACCGAGCGATGCCCTTCGAGCGTGACCAGGCCCGCCTCTTTCGCTTCCGCAATGAAAGTCTTGTCGAGGTCAGGCTTCGCCAGCGTGAACGGTACGTTCATCCACGAGCGCGCATTCTTGGCAACCGGGTTCCTGTAGAAATCCGAGCCGTCGATGGCGTTGTACAGCAGCTCGGCCTTGGCGCGATTGATTTCGCCCATACCCTTCAGCCCGCCCTGCTTCTTGAGCCACTGGAAGACCAGTCCGGCCATGTACCAGGCGTAGGTCGGGGGCGTATTGAGCATCGATCCGTCCTTTGCCATGGCCGCGAAGTCCATGAACATCGGTGTACCAGGCCGCGCCTTGCCGATCAGATCGTCACGCACGATCACGATCGTCAGACCCGCCGGGCCGATGTTCTTCTGCGCACCGGCATAGATCAGGCCGAATTTCGTCACGTCGACGGGACGCGACAGGATCGTGGATGACATGTCAGCGACCAGCGGCACTTTCACGTCGGGGACAAAGTGGAATTCGACGCCGCCGATGGTTTCATTGGGCGTGTAGTGCAGATACGCGGCATCGGGTGTCACCTTCCAGCCCGCAACATCCGGAATGCTGGTGTAAGGAGCACCCGCATCGGCCGCCACGTTCACTTTCGCGTAGTGTTTGGCTTCGCCGATGGCCTTCTTCGACCATGCGCCTGTATTCACGTAGTCGACGACGCTGTCCGGTGTCGCGAGGTTCATCGGGATGCCCGCAAACTGTGCCGTGGCGCCGCCCTGCAGAAACAGCACTTTGTAATTGGCCGGCACGTTCAGCAGCTCGCGCAGATCCGCTTCCGCCTGCTGCGCAATCGACACGAACGCCTTGCCGCGATGACTCATCTCCATCACGGACATGCCGGTGCCATGCCAGTCGAGCATTTCCTCGCGAGCTTGTTCGAGAACTTCCTGGGGAAGGACGGCGGGACCGGGGCTGAAATTGTAGACGCGCATGATTGACGTGATCGCAGTAGGAAAAGAAATGGAGAATGCCGTCAGGTATCGGAGGGCTCCGCGCCCTCTTCACCTTCGGCGCCGTCGCCGCTCTCGGCGATGATGCGTTCGAGACCGACGAGGCGGTCGCCTTCATCGAGCCGGATCAGCCGGACGCCCTGCGTATTGCGGCCCTGTTCTGACACGTCGCTCACAGGCGTGCGCACCAGCGTACCGCTCGAACTGATCAGCATGATTTCGTCATCGGGGCGGACCAGCAGCGCACCGACCACGCGGCCATTGCGCTCGGTGATCTGCAGCGCGATGACGCCCTGACCGCCGCGGCCATGTACCGGGAAGTCGCTGACTGGTGTGCGCTTGCCGTAACCGTTTTCCGAAGCCACCAGTACGGCGCCTTCAGAGTCGGCAATGATCAGCGAAATGACTTCTTCGTTTGCGCCTTCGGGCAGACGGATGCCACGTACACCGGCTGCGTTGCGGCCCATGGGGCGAACATCGTTCTCATCGAAACGGATCGCCTTGCCGTTGCTGGAACACAGAATGATGTGTTTGCTGCCGTCGGTGATATCCACGCCGACGAGACGATCGCCCTGATCGAGTTCGATGGCGATGATGCCGGCCTGACGCGGACGCGAGAATGCTTCGAGCGAAGTCTTCTTCACCGTGCCATTGGCCGTGACCATGAAGACGAACTTGTTCTCTTCGAACTCGTGAATCGGCAGCACGGCGTTGATGCGCTCGCCTTCCTGCAGTGGCAGGAGGTTCACAATCGGCTTGCCGCGCGAGCCGCGACTGGCCTGCGGCAGCTGATAGACCTTGAGCCAGTACAACTTGCCGCTGCTGGAAAAGCACAGCAGCGTGTCATGCGTATTGGCAACGAACAGCTTGTCGACGAAATCCTCGTCCTTTACTGCGGTCGCAGCCTTGCCGCGACCGCCGCGACGCTGCGCCTGATACGCAGTGACGGGCTGAGCCTTCGCATAGCCGCCATGCGAGAGCGTCACGACCACATCCTGCTGTTCGATCAGATCCTCGATGGTCAGATCCGAGTGATCGGCGTTGATCTCGGTGCGACGCTTGTCGCCGTACTTCGCCCGGATGTCCTCCAGCTCGGCGCGTATCACGGCCAGCAGCCGTTCCGGACGCGCGAGGATGTCTTCGAGATCCCTGATCTGTGCCAGCAGCTCCTGGAACTCTGCCCAGATCTTGTCCTGCTCCAGTCCGGTGAGACGATGCAGGCGCAGATCGAGGATGGCCTGTGCCTGCACCTCGGAGAGCCGGTAACCGCCTTCGACGAGACCGAAATCATCGGGCAGACCCGCAGGCCGCGTAACGACCTGACCCGCACGCTCCAGCATCTGCGGTACCGAACCGGATGACCACACGCGGCCCATCAGTGCGACCTTCGCTTCGGCCGGCGTCGGCGATGCCTTGATGGTGGCGATGACCTCGTCGATGCTGGCGAGCGCGACCGCCTGCCCTTCCAGGATATGCGCACGATCGCGTGCCTTGCGCAGGTCGAATACAGTCCTGCGCGTCACCACTTCGCGGCGATGACGCAGGAAAGCATCGAGCATTTCCTTCAGGTTGAGCAGCTTCGGCTGGCCATCCTGCAGCGCCACCATGTTGATGCCGAACACGGACTCGAGCGGCGTGTGCTTGTACAGATTGTTCAGCAGCACATCGGCCACTTCACCGCGCTTGAGTTCAATGACGATGCGCATGCCGTCCTTGTCGGACTCATCGCGCAGACCGTCACCGGAAATGCCATCGATGACCTTCTCGCGCACCAGTTCGGCGATGCGCTCGATCAGGCGGGCCTTGTTCACCTGGAACGGCAGCTCGGTGACGATGATGGCCTGGCGGCCCTTTTCGTCTTCTTCGATCGTCGTGCGCGCACGTACGTAGATACGACCGCGACCCGTCAGATAGGCGTTCACGATTTCGCGTGAGCCGTTGATGATGCCGCCAGTCGGGAAATCAGGGCCCGGAATGTGCTGCATGAGCGTGGCGATCGACAGCTCCGGATCGTCGATGAGCGCGATGCAGGCACTGACGACTTCGCCCAGATTGTGCGGCGGAATGTTGGTCGCCATGCCGACAGCGATGCCCGAAGAACCATTGATCAGCAGGTTCGGCACACGCGTCGGCAGAACCGTCGGCTCCTGTTCCTTGCCGTCGTAGTTGTCGACGAAATCGACCGTCTCGCGATCGATGTCGGCCAGCAGTTCGGATGAGAGCGAGGTCATGCGGCATTCGGTGTATCGATATGCCGCCGGTGCATCGCCATCGATCGAGCCGAAGTTGCCCTGGCCGTCGACCAGCGCGTAGCGCATGGAGAAGCTCTGCGCCATGCGCACGAGCGCGTCGTAAGCGGAGGTATCGCCGTGCGGGTGGTACTTGCCGAGCACGTCACCGACGACGCGCGCGCATTTCACGTACGGCCGCGACTGCACGTTGTTGCTTTCGTGCATGGCGAACAGGATGCGGCGATGAACCGGTTTCAGACCGTCGCGGACATCGGGCAGCGCCCGGCCGACGATGACGCTCATCGCATAGTCGAGATACGACTTGCGCATCTCGTCTTCGAGGTTGACGTGCAGTATTTCGCGGGCGATTTCGGCCATGCTCGAAGTTCAGCTCAGTGCGATCGACGATCCGGACGTCTCGCCGCACCCCCGGCGGCGCGCAAAACCAGACACCCTCGTCACGACCTGTTTCTGCCCCGCGCAGCCACGGCATGCCCTGACCAGACTTCAGAGCTTTTTCCGAGGACAAACCCGGGGTGAGGAAGTCGCGAATAGTACCACAGCAACACTCATCGCCGAACTGCCGCAACAGCTCGCAGGCTATACTTCGCGCGGCCCGCGAACCCCACCTCGATGGGCATCAATCCTCGCTTGCAAAGAGCTCATGGAACACGTCGATACGCTCATCACGGCGCGCTGGGTCATCCCTGTCGAACCCGCCGATTGCGTGCTGGAACACCATGCGATCGCCGTCCGGCAGGGGCGGATCGTTGCCATCGAGCCTGAAAAGCAGGCGCTGGAGCGTTTTTCCGCAACCACCCGCATCGATCGTCCGGATCACGTGTTGCTGCCGGGCTTCGTCAACGCTCACACCTGCGCGCCGATGACACTGCTGCGAGGTGCAGCCGAAAGTCCCTCCCTGGGTCACTGGCTGACCATGCAGATCGAACCCCTGGAGCGGCGCTGGATCGATGCCGAGTACGTACGCGATGCCACCGAACTGGCCATTGCGGACCTGCTGACCAGCGGCACGACCTGCTTTACCGACATGCATCTGTTTCCCGAAGTCGTGGCGCAAACGGCTTCCGAAGCGCGAATCCGCGCCTGCGTCGGCCTGCCGGTGCTGGAACTGCAGACGCTGTGGGCACAGTCGCCCGGTGAGTATCTGGAAAAGGGCCTCAGGCTGCGCGACGACTACCGCAACGATCCTCTGATCACCACGGCATTCGCGCCCTATACGGCGAGTGCCCTGACCGACGAAACCCTGCAGCGCGTGCGCCGCGCCTCCGATGAAGTCGAGCTGCCCATCACCATGCGGGTCAACGAAAGCCGCAGCGACACCGCTGGTGAAGGCGAACGCACCTTGGAGAGGCTGGAACGACTCGGGCTGCTCTCACCGTTGTTCACTGCCATTCACATGGTGCATCTCAACGCTGACGATCTGAGTCGCGCAGCGCGTGGCGGCATCAGCGTCGTGCATTGTCCGCAGTCCAACCTCAAGCTTGGGAACGGCATCAGCCCTGCCCCGGCCATGCACGCACTCGGCATCAACCTCGGGCTTGGTACCGCAGGGGCGGCAGCCAACAACGACCTGAACCTGCTCGATGAAATGCGCACCGCCGCCCTGCTGGCGAGTGGCGCGGCCCCGCGGGTGGATGGCGTTGCAGTGATGAGCGCACATGACTGGCTGCGCATCGCCACGCTCGGCAGCGCCCGCGCACTGTGCCTGGCAGATGGCATCGGTTCGCTCGTGCCCGGCAAGTGGGCCGATCTGTGTTGTATCGATCTGGCCCGCCCCCATTCTCAGCCGGTGTACGACGTTGCCGCGGCCGTCGTGCATTCGGTGTCGCGCGATCAGGTCAGCGATGTGTGGGTCGCAGGCCGCGCGTTGGTGGCGAATGGTCAGCTCATGCATTTCGATACGGCCGATCTGCTGCGACGCGCAGAGCGATGGCGCGAACGCATTGCACCGACACGACAGGATTGAGGAGCGCAGATGATCCAGACCGGCAGCCATGATCCTGCGGAAATCGCCCGGTTCGACGCGACGGCGCAGCGCTGGTGGGACCCTGCGGGCGAATTCCGGCCGTTGCACGCGCTCAATCCGGTGCGCGTCGATTACATCGAAGAACGCGTCGGCGGCGTCGCCGGCAAACGCGTACTGGACGTGGGCTGCGGCGGCGGCCTGCTCAGCGAGGCGCTGGCGAGCCGCGGTGCTCTCGTGACGGGTCTCGATCTCGGCGCCGCCACCATCGAGGTTGCCGAACTGCACGCGATGCAGTCCGGACTGTCGATCCGCTACCTGCGCGAATCGGCGGAAGCTCATGCGGCGCAGTCGCCCGGTGCCTACGACGTGGTCGCATGCCTGGAGATGCTCGAACACGTTCCGGACCCATCGGCCATCCTGCACGCGCTGCACACTCTGGTGAAACCCGGCGGGGCCGTGATTCTCTCCACGATCAACCGGAACCTGAAGTCGTGGCTGTTCGCCGTGGTGGGTGCCGAGTACGTGATGCGACTGCTCGAGCGCGGTACCCACACCTACTCCCGCTTCATCCGGCCTTCGGAACTGGCGCGGTGGTCACGTGAAGCCGGCTTCGACGTCGTTGATCTTGTGGGGCTCGAATACGATCCATTGCGCGAAACCGCACGTCGCAGCCGCAAGGTGGATGTGAACTACATGCTGCATCTGAGACGGGCCGACTGATGCAGAGCCCGCTGGCAGCGCGAACCGCCGGCGTCCGATTGGCCAGAAGGAACACGAACGTTGGAACATCTGACCGTCATTCCACTCATCATCGCGGCGGCGTGCCTCGTCGTCGGCATGCTGTTCGGTGCGCTGATCGCTTCGCTACGGGCCAGCAAGCGTTCCGAAGCATTGCATCTGGAACTCGCGGTACTGCGCTCGCAGGTGAAGACCGAAGAGCAGCTCGAACGCGAGCGCCAGGCGTCGCTCGATCGGGCCATGGAACGCCTGCAGACAAATTTCGATTCCGTTGCCGGCGCCTCGCTTCGCTCCAACAGCGAACTGTTTCTGCGACTTGCCCGCGAGCATCTCGGACAGCATCAGCAGTCCGCGCTGGCAGCACTGACTCAGCGTGAGAAGGCCATCGAAACCATGCTTACGCCGATCCGCGAAGCACTGGGCAAAACCGAGCAACAGATTCTGCGCATCGAAAAGGAACGCGCCGAGAGTTTCGGCAGTCTGCGCACATCGCTTGAAGCAGTGACACTCGGCCAGCAGGCACTGCAGAAGGAAACGCGAACGCTGGTGAACGCGCTGCGCCGCCCGGAGGTCCGTGGCCAGTGGGGCGAGATGACGCTGCGACGGCTGGCGGAACTGGCCGGCATGGTCGAACACTGCGACTTCAGCGAACAGGTACACGTGCGCACCGAGGAAGGCAGCAGTCTGCGACCCGACATGATCATCCATATGCCGGACGGTCGGGATCTGGTCGTCGATGTGAAAACCCCTCTCGATGCCTATCTGGAAGCGGTGGACGCCAGCACGGATGAGCAGCGTGCCCTCGCGCTGCGCCGACACGCGCAGGCGCTGGGTGAACGTGTGCGCCAACTCGGCGCCAAGAGTTACTGGAACCAGTTCGAGACCAGTCCGGATTTCGTGATTCTGTTCATCCCCGGCGATCAGTTCCTGTCAGCGGCGCTCGCGGAACAGCCCAATCTGCTCGAAGACGCCATCCGTCAGGACGTGATCATCGCCACCCCGTCGAGTTTCGTCGCGCTGCTGAAGACGGTGGCGTACGGCTGGCGTCAGACCGCCCTGGCGCAGAACGCGGAAACGATTCGCACGCTGGCGGAAGATCTCTACAAGCGACTGGCAACCTTCACCGGTCATCTCAGCCGCCTCGGCCGCAATCTCGGTCTCAGTGTCGATGCCTTCAACAGCGCAGTCGGTTCCATGGAACGGCAGGTGCTGCCCGGCGCGCGCAAGTTCACGGAGCTCGGCGTGCGCCCCGAAAAGCAGATCGAACCCGTCGACCCCATCGACAAACTGGCGCGCGACCCGCAGTTGCGTGAGCCGGAGAGCCAGCTGGAATTCAGCGGATTGCCACAGACCCCAGGAGAGATGGATACCGCAAAAAAGAACTGAGTAAGGAACGCCCGGCTATCGCCTGACCATGAGATGGCTCACCTGTTCCTTTTTGTGTGATTCCTTCCTTATTTTCCAGGTCCTCCGTGACAACGACTCCGCCCTCATCGCTGCAACTCGACGACTCGCTGACCAACAAGGCGGCGGCGCCGGGCTCGATGCGCTACTTCGCGCTGCTGTACACGCCGGCGGCAAAGCGTGCTGCTGTAATGGCGCTGTACATCATCGATGCTGAAATCCGCGCGTCGGCGCAGAGCGCCAATCACGACGTTGCTCACACGCGGCTGCAGTGGTGGCGCCAGGAAATCGACCGGCTGGTCAACAACAATGCGCAGCATCCCGCAACGCGTGTACTCGCCACCCTGCCGGACTTCGATCGCCGTGCATATGCGCAACTGCATGAGCTCATCGTGGCCGCAGACATGGATCTCGCGCGCATGACGTATCTCAATCTGCGAGAACTGCGTTCCTACGCCGCGCGCAGTGGCGGCACCGTTCAGGAACTCATCGCCAGAGTGCTCACGCCGGCACCGCTCGACGACGCGTCGCGGCAGGCCGCGAACCGTCTGGGTATCGCGATCCGCGAAAGCGAGATGCTGCGTGATCTGCGCCAGGATGCTCACGAGGGCCGCCTGTATCTGCCTCTCGATGAACTGGAACGGGCTGCACTGAAGCTCGAAGATCTGCGTGCGCGCGAAGTGACGCCGATGTTGAGAAAGACCCTGGCCCGCTTTCACGAAGCGATTGTCGAAGACTTCGACCCGCAATCGGCTGACCTGACCGCGGCTTCACGGGCATACTTGCGCCCGGTGTTCGTACTGGCTGCACTGCATCGTCGCCTGCTGGAACGCATCGCCAGTCGCGGTTACGACGTTGCGACCGCTCGCATCGAGCTCGGACCCTTGCAGAAGACCTGGGTAGCCTGGCGCGCGGCACGCAAGGCCGGCTGACGTCGCGAAGCTGCCGGACTTACGCACAGGATTCGTCGAGATGACACAATTGCTCTTTCGATCCTGTGCCGGCTACGCACCGTGACCTCCGCGAAACTTTTTAATTCTTCGGATTTGCAATGATCGATCCACGCAACTACAAGCCCGCCGCGGACCTGCTCGACGACCGCGTCGTTCTCGTCACGGGTGCCAGCGACGGCATCGGTCGCGCCGTCGCCAAAGCAGCAGCCGCGCATGGCGCACGCGTGGTGCTGCACGGTCGCAATGTCAAAAGGCTCGAAGCGGTGTACGACGAAATCGTCGGCGCCGGGCAACCGCGGCCCTCGATCGCACCTCTGGATCTGGAAAAAGCCGGGCCGGCCGAATATGAGGCCCTGGTTGCTGCGCTCGACAAGGAGTTCGGTCGTCTCGACGTGCTGCTTCACAACGCAGGCATGCTGGGAGAGCGAGCCCCCATCGAACATTTCGACGTCGCCAAGTGGATGCGCACCATGCACGTCAATGCGAACGTCCCGTTCGTGCTCACGCAGTTGTGCATGCCGCTGCTGCGCAAGTCCGCAGACGCTTCGATCGTGTTTACCTCGAGCGGCATCGTGGCCAGGCCGCGGGCTTACTGGGGCGCGTATCTCGCCTCGAAATGGGCGGCGGAAGGATTGATGCGCATGCTGGCTGATGAACTGGAGCAGCCCGGAATTCGCGTCAATGCCATCAACCCCGGCAAGGTGCGCACCAACATGCGCCTGCAGGCTTATCCCGCTGAAGACCGCTCCACGCTTGCCGACCCGGCTGCCATCGTCGCTGCGTACCTGTTCCTGTTCGGACGCGACAGCAAAGGTATCAGCGGCCAGACCTTCGACGCGCAGTAGGCTTGCGACCGCCGCGGCCCGGAGCTGAATCTCCCCGATCACGTTTGGTGGGGGCGCGCGCCGGTTTGGCAGACCGAGCCGCCGGCGCATGCGCAGCGGGTTTGCGCTGTCGGTCCGCGGCGCGACGCGGCGCCCTGGCCGGCGCTCGCTCAGGAACGGGCTGATCGATCTCCGCGAACTCGTACAACCGCGCAACCTGCCCCTCAGTCAGAGACTGGTGTTTGCCCCGCGGCAATTCGCGCGGCAGCTCGATGTCTGCGAACTTGAGCTGAATGACGCGACTGACCTTGAGTCCCTTTGTCTCAAACAGCGCGCGCACGGCGGCGCGACGATGCGAATGCGACGCTTCCACGCGGAACCAGCGGTTCGTACCTTCGCCGCCGGCCGCAGTGATGCTTTCGAACTGCACAGGTTGATCGTTGAACTGCACCACGCGCGGCAAGGTACGCGGGTCGAACTCCGGGGTCGGCACGAGGACGCGGGCAACGTAAACAGAAGGGATGTTTTCGGAGCGCCGACGCAGTGCGTCCGCAAGACGGCCATCGCTGGTGAGAAGCAGCAAGCCACTGTCGCCCGGCTGCATGGTGTTGATCACCAGCCATCGCGATCCGCGCAAGGCGGGCAGCCGTTCCATGGCCGACTCGGATTCAGCGGCGCCATCCTCGGTCTTCGCTGTAACGGGCTGCCCCTGCGGCTTGTGATAAGCGAGCACCTGGGCCTTGCTGGTGATTCGCAGCCTGGCGGTGACTTCCTGTCCATCCACCACGACACGATCGCCATCGCGATACCGATCGCCGGGCTGCGCAGGCTTGCCGTTCAGCAGAACACGGCCGGCCAGCATCCATTTCTCGACTTCGCGCCGCGAGCCGATGCCATGCTGGGCCAGCAGTTTGTGGAGACGTTCCGGCTCGCTACGCATCACTGCGCGGGCGGTTCACGCACCGCGTGGTTATCGCCGTCGGATTCGCCCGAAGCAACCAGAGTCGAGTGAGCGGCTTCGTCGCCGCCCTCCTCTTCGGAAACCTCTTCACCTTCATCGGCATCCGCGTTGAGTTCGGCCGACTCCTCGCCGCCGCTGTCCGCTTCGGCGCCGGTTTCATCATCGGCATCGGCGCTCGCCTCGGTCGCTTCCCCGCCAGGTGCGGCCTGCGCGTCGTCGGCCTGAGATTCCTCGCCGCCGGGCAATTCAAGTTGCACACCGATGTTTTCGACATCGCGCAGATCAGCGAGCGTCGGCAGCTGATCCAGACTCTTCAGACCGAAGTAATCGAGGAACTCGCGCGTGGTGCCCAGCAGTTCCGGCCGGCCCGGTACTTCACGATGACCGACGACCCGGATCCAGTTGCGTTCCTGCATCGTGCGCATGATGGTCGAACTGATCGACACACCGCGGATCTCTTCGATTTCGCTGCGGGTGATAGGCTGGCGATAAGCGATCAGCGCCAGTGTTTCGAGCAGCGCCCGCGAGTAACGCGAGGGACGCTCCGTCCACAGACGCGACACCACATCCATGCAACGCGGCCGCACCTGAATGCGCCAGCCACTCGCCACCTGCGCCAGTTCGATGCCGCGGGCCTCGTAGTCGGCCATCAGCAGCGCCATGGCCGCGTCGAACTGTTCCTGCGTGGGCCGATCGCGCTCGTCGAACAGATCGAGAAGCTGCTGCGCAGTCACCGGGCGTCCTGCAGCCAGCAACGTCGCTTCGATGGTGTGTTTGAGGTCCTGTTCGTTCATTGATTTCTCGCCGTTCGTGCCGATCGCGCCGGCAGGTTCAAGTGCATATCCGATAGGTTGCGGGACTTACGTCGGCGTCGGCTCGTCATCGGCCGGATGGTCCGTCGCGGGGGCGGCGTCCGTCACGCTGTCGGGCTGGGGCGACTGCTCTTCGTCAATATTGCGCGGCGGTTCCACGTCGACGTCATTCGACGCATCCGCCGCAGATGAAGTCGCCTCGACGCTGCCCGGTCCGGCGTCGCCCGCATCATCCGCGGTGTCGCTCTCGAAGGTCAGATCCTCATCGTCATCCGGATCTTCGTCTTCATCGGGCTGAGCCGGCTGCGCAAGTGCAGCTTCGTTCTCGGCATCGGCGGCAGAGTCCGGCAAATCATTGTCGCTCACGACGGTGAGATGACGCGCACCCGACGCCGGCCGCACATGCAGCGCCGCGTATGGCTCGGCCTGCACGATGTCGATGAGACCTTCCTTCATCAGCTCGAGGATGGCGCTGAACGTCACGGAGACGCCCATCCGCCCTTCCTCGGCCCGGAACAGACTGGTGAATTCGACGAACGCAGCTTCGCGCAGCGTACTCAGGATGTCCGACATGCGCTGGCGCACCGACAGCCGTTCCCGATTCACGTGGTGATGCGCGAACATTTCGGCGCGCGACATCACGTCCTTGAGCGCCAGCAACATTTCCTGCAGCGTCACCTGCGGCAGGATCTTCACGACCTTGCGTTCGACCAGTTCGACTGAAGTCGGCAGGTGATCGCGTTCCATGCGCGGCAGGCGATCGATGTCTTCCGCCGCCTTCTTGAAACGCTCGTACTCCTGGAGCCGCCGTACCAGTTCCGCACGCGGATCGTCTTCCTCGGTGCCTTCCGGCGAGGGCGGACGTGGCAGCAGCATGCGCGACTTGATCTCGGCCAGCATCGCAGCCATCAGCAGATATTCACCGGCAAGTTCCAGCTGCAGTTCCGACATCACCTCGATGTACGACATGTACTGCCGCGTGATTTCGGCGATGGGAATATCGAGGATGTCCAGATTCTGACGCCGGATGAGATACAGCAGCAGATCGAGCGGGCCCTCGAAGGCTTCCAGAAACACCTGCAGTGCATCGGGTGGGATGTACAGATCGCGCGGCAGCTGTGTCATGGGCTCGCCATCGACGACGGCGAACGGCATTTCCTGTTGCTGCGGCGGTGGATCGAATTCAAGCAACTCGCTGTCAAGCTGCGAGCCGGTGTCTTCCACGAGTTTGAGGTCTGGTTTCATCAGTTCCTGCCGGGTGCCGATGCGGATCATGAGGCGATCCCGATCGTCACCGCTCGGTTCATCTCAACGGTAATTCATGCCCATCGCCTGATGGACTTCTTCCAGCGTCTGGCGCGCGACGTCGCGGGCCTTTTCACAGCCTTCCGCAATGATGGCGCGAACCAGATCGCGATTTTCCTGATATTCCACGGCGCGGCTGCGGATGGTCGCGATCTCGGCGACCAGCACGTCGGCAACTCGCTTTTTGCAGTCGAGGCAGCCGATGCCGGCACTGCGGCACCCTTCCTGAACCCATCGCTGAGTGTCCGCGTCGGAATAGATCTTGTGAAGATCCCAGACAGGACACTTTTCCGGATCGCCAGGGTCAGTACGGCGCACGCGGGCCGGATCGGTCTGCATGGCCTTCAGCTTCTTCGATACGGAATCAGGATCCTCACGCAAGCCGATGGTGTTGTTATAGGACTTGGACATCTTGCGACCGTCGAGCCCCGGCACCTTCGGCGTTGCAGTGAGCAGTACGTCCGGCTCGACCAGGATGCTGCGGCCGGTTCCTTCCAGTGATCCCAGGAGGCGTTCCCGGTCAGCGAGGGTCAGCCGCGCATTGCCGGCGAGCATGGCATGGGCCTTCTCCAGCGCCGACTGATCACCCTGTTCCTGATAAAGCTTGCGTAACTCCTTGTACTGGGTGCCGTTGCGACTGCCGAGACTCTTGATGGCCTTTTCGACCTTTGCGTCGAAATCAGGCTCCCGCCCATAAACGTGGTTGAAGCGGCGCGCGACCTCGCGGGTGATTTCCACGTGGGCGATCTGATCCTCACCCACCGGCACGTACGCGGCCTTGTAGAGCAGGATGTCGGCTGCCTGCAGCAGCGGATATCCCAGAAATCCATAGGTGGCGAGGTCGCGATCGCGCAGCTGCTCCTGCTGGTCCTTGTAAGTCGGCACACGTTCCAGCCATCCCAGCGGCGTGATCATGGACAGCAGCAGATGCAGCTCTGAATGCTCCGGCACACGCGACTGAATGAACATGGTCGCGCTGGCCGGATTCAGGCCCGCCGCCAGCCAGTCGATCACCATTTCCCAGGTGTTCTCTTCCAGGTGAATCGTGTCTTCGTAACCGGTCGTCAGCGCGTGAATGTCCGCGACGAAGAAATAGCACTCGTACTGATACTGCAGCTCCGTCCAGTTCTTCAGAGCGCCGAGATAGTTGCCGAGATGCAGGGCGCCGGTGGGGCGCATGCCGGAGAGGACGCGTCGATTGCTGCTGCTGGTTGCGTTCAATGCAGATCCCTTCGAACCCCCATCAGATCGCCAGGCGCTTTGCGAAAGCACCGGCGAATGACGTTATACAGTTGGTTTTTCAATATCTTGCAACGCAAACTTGATCGAATGCCAAGCTGCTTTTGCGGCTGCGCGCATTATACGCAGCTTGACGGTGCACGTCGGTCCGGCGGAACCCGTGCTGTCACACGAAGGCGCTGACGTCACCCTTGCCGCGTCGAACCACTACGGGCGCAGGGCCTTCCAGATCGATCACGCTGGTCGGTTCGAGCCCGCAGTTGCCGCCATCGATGACGGCGTCCACGGCATGCAGCAACCGCTCCTGGATGTCGCGGGCGTCGGTCAGGGGAAGTTCTTCGCCGGGCAGGATCAGCGTGGAGCTCATGAGAGGTTCGCCCAGCTCAGCCATGAGCAGCCGCGGCACCACATGGTCCGGAACGCGGATACCGATGGTGCTGCGCCGGGGATGCTGCAGACGCCGCGGTGTCTCGCGCGAAGCCGGCAGAATGAAGGTGTAAGGCCCCGGCGTGAACGCCTTGAGCGTGCGGTACTGCTGATTGTTCACACGCGCGTATCTGGAGATCTCAGACAAGTCACGGCAGACGAGCGTGAAATGGTGGTGCTTGTCGACCTGACGGATGCGCGCAATGCGCTCCATCGCCGCCTTGTCACCGATGTGACAGCCAAGCGCGTAACACGAATCGGTCGGATAAACGACGATGCCGCCATTGCGGATGATCTCAACGGCCTGACGGATCAGACGCGGCTGCGGGTCCTTTGGGTGAATCTCGAAAAAACGGCTCGACATGAGAAAACCTGAACGTGTCGGTGACTTCCGTGCAGCGGTGCGGCGGATGGCTGGAAAACGTGCCGGAACGTTACATTTCAGTCAGTTGTGCTGAAACGCCCCGCTTGTTGCGACGGATTGCTCCTCTGGCGGGTTTCCATGCGGGCTTTTCAGTATGATACCCGCCCTTTGGCAAGCCCGCCCTCCATGCAGCTGCTGTTCGATTTCTTCCCCCTCATCGCTTTTTTCATCGCCTACAAGCTGGGCGGCGTCTTCGTCGCGACCGGGGTGTTGATCGCTGCAGTGCTGGTCCAGATCTGCGTGCAATGGATCCGTCATCGCAGGATCAGCTCGATGATGCTGGTGTCCGCCGCACTCGTGCTGGTCTTTGGCGGTCTGACGCTGTGGATTCACGACGAGGCCTTCATCAAATGGAAAGTCACCGTGGTGAACTGGCTCTTCGCCGCCGGCTTTCTCATCAGCCAGTTCGTCGGCGAGCAGCCGATCGTCCAGCGCATGATGAGCGGCAGCATGACGCTGGAGAGGCGGCTCTGGGTGCGGTTGAACACCATGTGGGCAGTCTTCTTCTTTCTTCTGGGCGCCATCAACCTCTACGTCATGTTCAGTTTCAGTACGGATGTGTGGGCGAAGTTCAAGGTGTTCGGCGTCATCGGGCTGACACTGGTCTTTGCCCTGGTGCAGGGATTGTGGCTGGCTTCGCGGCTGCCTCAGCAGGACTCGCCCGGCACGCAGTAGTGTCACCATGACCCGCGTTGAACGCATCAGCGACTGTTTGCGTCGCACCCTGCACACCAATGACGTCGAATTGATCGACGACAGCCATCTGCACGCGGGGCACGCGGGTGCACGTGATGGCAGAGGACACTTCCGCGTGCGGATCGTGTCCGCGGATTTCGAAGGCCTGCGCACCGTGCAGCGTCATCAACTCGTCTATCGGTCGCTGGCAGATCTGATGCAGACCGATATCCACGCACTCGGCATCGCGGCACTCACACCCGCGGAGGCCGGCATCAATCCCCTGAACTCACCCGAGGACTGTTCATGAAGCGTCGTCCGTCAGCCTTTGCGTTTCTCGCCCCGCTGTTGCTGCTTGCCGCCTGCGGCAAGGCAGCGGCGCCCGCTGGCGAAACCGTTGCCACAGTGAACGGCAAAGCCGTCAGCAAATCGCAGTTCGATCTGTATCTGGCCAATGTTTCGCGCCAGGCCGGCCGCCAGATTCCGGAAGACCAGAAATCCGAAATGCTCGATCAGTTCATCGGCATGCAGCTCGCCGCCGATGCCGCCGAAAAGGCAGGACTGGCGAAGCAGCAGAAAACCCAGGACGAGCTGGCGCTGGCCCGGCTCAACGTGATGGTCGACGCCGGTCTCAGCAAGCAGATCGACGATCATCCCGTGACCGATGCCGAGCTCAAGGCCGAATACGACGCCCAGGTCGCAAATATGCAGCGCGAATACCACGCGCGGCACATTCTGGTCGAAGACAAGGCCACGGCGGATGCAGTCACCGCGCAGCTCAAGAGCGGCGGCGACTTTGCCAAGATCGCCAAGGAGAAGTCGAAGGACTCGTCCTCGAACAGCGGTGGCGATCTGGGCTGGTTCACGCTCGACACCATGGTCAAGCCATTCGCCGAAGCCGTCACCAAGCTCGCGCCCGGACAGACGACTGAACAACCCGTGCAGACCCAGTTCGGCTGGCACGTGATCAAGCTTGAGGAAGTGCGCAACCCCACTCCGCCGGCATTCGATGACGTGAAGGAGCGCGTACGCAGCATCGTGCAGCGCAAGCACCTGCAGGCGTATCTGGAAGACCTGCGCAAGAATGCGAAGATCGAAAAGACGCTGAAGTAACGGCCAGTACGTTACATGATGGTGACGGGCCAGCTCGCGCTGGCTCGTCACCACCTTTCAAGTCACTCGTGACCGGCGAGCAGCGTCAGAAACGCCGCTTCGTCCAGCACTTCCACACCCAGCTCCTGCGCCTTCGCCAGTTTCGATCCCGCTTCTGCGCCGGCAACCACGTAGCTGGTCTTTTTCGACACGCTGCCTGACACCTTGCCGCCCAGCGCGGCAATGCGATCGCTCGCCTGATCGCGGCTCATGCTCTCCAGCGTTCCGGTCAGTACGAACGTGCGTCCGCTCAGCGGACCTTCCGCAGGTCCGGCGCGGCGCGCCTGCGCCGGCCATTGCACGCCCCGCTCGCGCAGCAGGTCGATGACCTCCCGGTTATGTGCCTGCTGCAGGAAGTGGTAGACGTGCGCTGCGACGACTGGACCGATGTCGGGCACTTCCTGAATCTGTTCCTCGGTTGCAGCCTGCAGGGCTTCCAGCGTGCCGAAGTAGTTGGCGAGATTGACGGCCGTCGCCTCACCCACGTCGCGAATGCCGAGTGCGTACAGAAAGCGCGCCAGCGTCGTTTTCCGGCTGCGCTCGAGCGCCTCAAACAGCTTCTTCGCGGACTTTTCACCCATGCGGTCGAGTTCAGTCAGGTCCGCGACGGTAAGCCGATACAGATCGGCGGGCGTGCGCACCTGATCGCTGTCCACGAGCTGATCGATCAGCTTGGTACCGAGCCCTTCGATGTCGAGTGCGCGGCGCGACGCGAAGTGCCGCAGCGATTCCTTGCGCTGTGCTGCGCAGAACAGCCCACCGGTGCAGCGCGCCACAGCCTCACCCTCCTCGCGCTCCACATCCGAACCGCATATCGGGCACTGCTGCGGCAACTCCACTTCCGTGGCTGACCTCGGTCGCTTTTCGAGAATGACCTTGACGATTTCCGGAATGACATCGCCGGCCCGCCGGATCACTACCGTATCGCCGATACGCACATCCTTGCGGCGCACTTCGTCCATGTTGTGCAGCGTGGCATTGCTGACGGTCACACCGCCGACGAATACAGGTTCCAGTCGCGCAACAGGTGTCAGCGCACCGGTGCGACCCACCTGAAACTCGACGCCACGCACGATCGTGTTCTCTTCATGCGCCGGAAACTTGTGTGCGATCGCCCAGCGCGGCGCACGCGCCACGAATCCCAGATCGCGTTGCTGCTGAAAGCGGTTCACCTTGTAGACGACGCCGTCGATTTCGTACGGCAGCCCCGCGCGCTTCGCGCCGATGTCTCGGTAGTACTCCAGACATCCCTCGGCGCCCTGCACGACCTTGAGCAGCGGCGAAATCTTCAGCCCCCACTCGCGCAGTTGCTGCAGCGATTCACTGTGCCTGGCGGGCAATTTCCAGCCGCGCGTTTCTCCGACGCTGTAGAAAAACGCATCGAGCGGCTTGCTGGCAGCCTGTCGCGGATCATGCTGTCGCAGCGTGCCTGCAGCAGCGTTGCGCGGATTGACAAACACCTTCTCGCCTGCTGCCAGCGCCTTTTCGTTCATCGCCTTGAAGCCGGCGATCAGCATGAAGACCTCGCCGCGCACTTCCAGCAATTCCGGCACCTTGCCGCGCAGGCGCATGGGAATAGCCTTGATGGTGCGCACGGTGTGCGTGATGTCCTCGCCGCGCAGACCGTCGCCGCGAGTGGCTGCACGCACGAGCAAGCCGTTTTCGTAGCGAAAGCTGACGGCCAGACCATCGAGCTTGGGCTCGGCGGCGTATTCGACGGTTTCGACATTGTCGAGCCGCTCACGAACACGGCGATCGAAGTTGGTCACGTCCTCTGCAGTAAACGCGTTGTCCAGCGACAGCATCGGCGTGGTGTGCTCAACCTCCGCCAGACCACTGACCGGCGCGGCCCCGACACGCTGCGTGGGCGAATCCGGTGTAATCAGTTCCGGATGTGCTGCCTCGATCTGCCTGAGTTCGTTCAGCAGCCGGTCGTATTCGGCATCCGAGACGGTGGGGTCATCGAGGACGTAGTAACGATAGTTGTGACTGTCGAGCTGCTCGCGCAACTGACTGGCACGTGTTGCTGCCTTGCTGGCTGGCATTCAGAGGGGCCAGGTCAGATCGGAGGAGAGGTTGCTGCGCGCTGGCCACCCTCGCGGAGCTGGGCCCGCTCGAAATCCACGACGTCCTGCCGCAGCTTGTCGATACGGTGAACGGTCAGGGGCACACCCCGGTCGTCCTGCAAGGTGCCACCGAGACGCTCCTGCAGTCGCTTGCCGCTGGTCACCAGATCCTGCAGTGCGTGCACGCCCGGCAGAGGTCCGGGCAACTGTGCGAACAACGTGACGCCCGGATAATTCTGCCCGGCCATTCGCTCAAGGTCGAACGTGCCGGGCTCCACCATGCTGGCCACGCAGAACACGCTGGCGCCGTCGTGAAGCCGATGAAAGACATCGTAGCGACCATGCTCGAGCGATTCCGCCGCGAATGCCTCGAGCAACTCCTCACCGCTGTAGCGCTGCGCCGAGGCGGCGAGCCGCAGTGAGATGATCTTGCGACGCTCGATGCGACGCGGTGGCGGCGTGCTGCTCATGGTCACGGTCGGCGCGTGCACCGTTTCATCGACAGGCAGTTCCGCCGTCCGTCCGTCCTCGTCGTCGACAACGTCCTCATGACCGCCGTAGCCGACTTCAGTGAAAGTGGGTTCGATACGCGGGCGGCGCGGATCGCGGACTGACGCTCCGGCGGGCAATTCCGCAGAGGGCATGACGGGCTCGGATCTTCGCGACACTACGATTTGCTGGGCATCAGATGCGTGTTCTGCGCCCGTCGCTGCTTCGGAATCGTCCGCTGCGACAGCATCGTGTGCGAAGTCAGCCTGCCCGGACACGAATTGCGGTTCGGGTCGCTCGCGAGCCGTCCCTGCACCCGAGACCACGCCGCGCTCGCCGCGGCGTCCCCATAGATAGATTCCGACCAACAGTACGATGCCGCAGCCGATCAGAATCCAGCGCAGTTCGTTCATGAACGCACTCCGCGCAGAGCACAGGGTCGCAGGCTGCCAACTGCAGACACGAAGACCGACGCATCCGTACACGCCTGGTCCTCTGATGCAGTTGGCCCCTCGCCCATTGCCTGCTCTCTCACATTGCCGCCATCCGCACGGCTTCGTCGACGTCTACTGCCACGAGACGGGATACACCCGGCTCATGCATGGTGACGCCGATGAGCTGCGAAGCCATTTCCATCGTCGTCTTGTTGTGCGTGATGAATATGAACTGCACACGGCTCGACATCTCACGCACGGTGTCGCAGAAGCGACCCACGTTGTTGTCGTCGAGCGGTGCATCCACTTCGTCCAGCAGACAGAACGGCGCGGGATTCAGTTCGAAAATCGAGAACACCAGTGCCACGGCCGTGAGCGCCTTCTCACCGCCGGAGAGCTGATTGATCGTGCTGTTACGCTTGCCGGGAGGACGCGCCATGATCGAAACGCCGGCACTGAGAATGTCCTCGCCTGCGAGCTCCAGATAGGCATGGCCGCCGCCGAACAGGCGCGGAAACCGCTCCTTCAATCCGGCGTTGACACGATCGAACGTATCCTGGAAACGTGAACGCGTTTCGCGATCGATCTTGCGAATGGCTGTTTCCAGCGTCTCCAGCGCGTCGGTCAGATCCTTGAACTGTCGATCCAGGTACTCCTTGCGCTCCGACTGTTCCTTGAACTCGTCGATTGCCGCCAGGTTGACCTGGCCGAGCCGTTCGATCTTCTGGGTCATTTCGACCAGCGTCTGTTCCCAGGCGACCACGTCGGCCTCGGGCGCCATCTCCGCGTACACCGCTTCCAGATCGAAATGCGTTGCCCGGAACTGTTCTGCGAGCGACTCGCGGCGGACCTTCAGCTCCTGTGCCGCCATGCGCACATCTTCCAGCCGTGCGCGCGCCTCGTCGACGGCCGTTTCGGTTTCCAGACGACGCTGATCCAGCGTACGCATGCGCGACTCCGCACTCTCGAGCGTCTCGCGCGCCGCTGTCAGTTCCTGTTCCACCGTGAGGCGCTGCTCGAGAAATTCCTCGAGTTTCTCAGTCAGCCCTTGCAGCGGCGCTTCGCCTTCGGCGAGCTGGCGGGTCAGTTCGTCGCGCCGTACCTGCAGCTGGTCGAGCTGATGGCGCAGACGTTCCAGACCGGCGGAAATGGAATTGAGCGCCGAACGCTTCGATTCGACCTGAATGGCTACCTGCTGTGCACCGTCGCGATCGGTCTGCGCCTGTGAACGTTTGAAACCGAGATTCTGGCGCAGCTCATCGCGCTGCTGTTCGAGTTCGATCCGCGTGGACTCGAACTGTGCCATCTGCTCCAGACCTTCTTCGAGGCCGCCGCGTGCCGTCGCAATCGCAGCCTCCGCACGCTCCTGATCGGCGCTGAGTTCGGCAGTCTCGGACTCGATCTTGCGTGCCCGCTCGGCGGTCTGTTCGACCTTGCTCCTGAGCGAGGCAATCTGCGCGGTCAGTTCGCTGTACGAACGATGCGATCGATTGACGTCCGCCTGCAGTGCATCGCGGCGCGCCTCGAGTTCGACGAGACGTTCGCGGATGGCACCCGCTTCACTCTGCAATGCTTCCTGGCGCTCCTCGGCGGCGTTCAACGCGTCGCGCAGATCGCGCATCTCCTTTTCCCGACCGATGACGCCGGCATGCACATCCTTGTCGCGGCTGACCCGCAGCCAGTCACGCCCGATCCAGATGCCATCGCGCGTGATGACGGATTCGCCATTGGCCAGCGAGTGACGCAGTGCCAGGGCCTCCGGCAGCGTGTCGACTGCAGCGATACCCGTGAGCAATGCATCGATGGCCGACGGACCCTGCACCTTCGACAGCAGTCGACCTGGATCGCTGCTCTTCGAGGTCACACCGTCGCCTGCGAAAAAGCTGACCGCACCGACCTGCAGAGAGTCGAGCCGTGTGGCGATGGAATCGATGGCGTCGACGGAAACGGACTCGAGATATGAACCCAGCACGGTCTCCACGGCGCGTTCCCAACCCTGCTCCACGCTGAGCTGCTGCGCCAGCCGCGGCCGTTCACTGAGAGCGTTGGCCGACAGCCATTCCGTGACCTTGCCCTGTGCAAGACCGAGCGCCGCCTGCTGCAACGCCTGCAATGACATGAAACGGCCCTGTGTTTCCTGCAGTTGCTTGCGGTTGCCATCGGCAGATGCGATCAACTGGCGCTCACGATCGCGCAACTGCTGAAGTTCTTCGCTCACCGACTGGAGTTGCGCCGCAGCACCTTCGCCGGCCTGCTGCGCCTGCTCTTGCTGTTCCTGCAATGCGGCGATGCGCATTTCAATGTCGGAAGTGCCCAGCGTCTGGAGTTCCGCTGCAAGCCGCTCGCGCTGGCCGCGCATGCGTTCGAGCTGATGCTCGAGCTGCTCGATGCGTGCGCGCTCGACCTGTGTCTTTTCGCTGGCGGCGCGCGACTCGCGATTGAAGTCTTCCCAGCGCTCCTGCCAGTCCTGCATGGCTTCTTCCGCCAGCGACAGGGCCTCTGCCGAGGCACGCTCGCGTTCGCGCGCTGCCAGCAGCCCAGGCTCGAGCTGCTCGAGCTCACGACGCAGATCGTCGATCTGGGTCTGGTCACGCGTGAGATGCAGCGTGGCTTCGGCCGCACCCTGCTCCGTCTGTTCAAGATCAGTCTTCTGCCGCTGCCGCAATTCACGGCCATGCTGGATGGACTGCTCGGCACGCGAGATTTCCGCACCGATCTGGTAGTAGCGACCCTGCACGGCATTCAGTGCTTCGGACTTCTCGGTGAAGTCCTCGCGGGCCGTTTCAATGGATGCTTCGATGGCGCGCAGATCGGCGATCACGGCCTGCATCTGCGTGTCGCGCTCGCGCAGGATGCCTTCCTTGGTCTGCGAATCTTCGTCGATGACCTTGAGCCGCAGCGCCAGCAGCTCGGCGGTCAGCTTGCGCTCGTCCTGCTTCAGGGTCTGGTAGCGTCTGGCAGTCGCTGCCTGCCGCTGCAGGTGCCGCAGCTGCTTGTCGACTTCCTCGCGCACGTCGCTCAGACGTTCGAGATTTTCCTTGGTGTGCGAGATGCGATTCTCGGTCTCGCGCCGGCGTTCCTTGTACTTGGAAATGCCGGCCGCCTCTTCGATGAAGCCGCGCAATTCCTCGGGGCGCGCCTCGATGACGCGCGAGATCATGCCCTGTTCGATGATCGCGTAGCTGCGCGCGCCCAGACCGGTGCCGAGAAACAGCTGCGTGATGTCCTTGCGGCGACAGCGAATGCCGTTCAGAAAGTAGGCCGACGTGCCGTCACGCGAGACCACACGCTTGAGCGAGACTTCGTTGTAGCCGGCGTACTGGCCGGCGAGCGTACCGTCTGAGTTGTCGAATACCAGTTCGACGGAGGCCGTACCGACGGGCTTGCGCGAACTCGAACCGTTGAACACCACGTCGGCCATCGAATCGCCGCGCAGATGCTTGGCCGAGATTTCTCCCATGACCCAGCGCACGGCATCGATGATGTTGGACTTGCCGCAGCC
>DASTRD010000301.1:0-7439 GCA_035761425.1 Povalibacter sp. | reverse complement strand
GTCGCCCAACCGTGCGCAAGCGCTGCGCCGGCGACTGCAGGATACGCCGGGACAGCTCCGGCACGCAGTGATTGCCTCGTTGCCGCCACCACGTTGTGATACGTCGACCCCGGCCCGGGAGCTATTGCACGCCCTCGACTTTGAATGTACGCGGGCCATGGAACGGCAGGTCTGCATCTGCCACGACAGGAACGCAGATGACCACATCCGCGTCACGCTGCTTCCACGACACATTCTCGTGACGGCTGCCGAGCAACGAAATGCGCGCGCCCTGCGCGAGCTTCACGTCACGCAGCACCAGTTCGCCCTGCGCATACCGGGGAAGGATGGCGTACACCACGCTGCCTCGCCGGGTGAACAGGATTTCCTTGCGTGCGTCGCCCGGATCCGGATTCAGCGTGAGTTTCTCGACGTCGTACCGGGCGCGATAATTGGTCGAGGTATCGATCTGCTGCCTGCGCCCCTGTGTCCACTGCGCGCCATCGCGGAAGGTGCGCGTGCCATAGATCGCTTCACCGTTGTACTTCAACCATTGGCCGAGGTAGGCGAGCCGATCCTGCATGATGACCGGAATGCGTCCGTCGGCCGTGGGCCCGACGTTCAGCAGCAGGTTGCCGCCGCGACTGACCGTATCGATGAGCGTCAACAGCAACTGCTGACGGGTCGCGTAGTCAGCAAGTTGTTCGTGGCGATTGAAGCCATAGGAATGACCGAGGCCGCGGTTCTCTTCCCAGGCGTGCGTAGCGCCGGGCAGACCGGCGCCATACTCCGTGGTGTAGTAGCCACCGTGGCGATGTCGGGTGTCGCTGCCCCAGCGATCATTGACCACGACGTGTTGCGCAACCGGACTGTCGTTGAAGAGCCAGGCGAGAAGTTCCGGCGCGCGCCAGCGCTGCGAAGGCAGATCCCATTCCCCATCCGAAAAAATGACGGAAGGTGAATAGCGCGTCACGAGATCCTTGAACTGCGGGAACAGATGCCGCTCGACATACCCATCGACATCGCCTGACAACCACAGCGGATTGAACCATTCGTACAAGGAGAAGTAGAACCCCATCTCCAGTCCGTCATCGCGCACTGCCTTGCTGAGCTCACCGACGATATCGCGATGCGGCCCCACCTCCACCGAGTTCCAGGGGCGCCCCCAGCTCGCATTGGCTTCATGGGACGGCCAGAGCGCGAAGCCATCATGGTGTTTCGATACCAGCACGACGTACTTCGCACCGGCGTTCCTGAACATCCGGGCCCACTGCTGCGCGTCGAACAGATCTGCGGTGAAACTCTCTGCAAAGTTCATGTAGGGAAACACGTCACCATAATGGCGTGCGTGAAACTCGCGCGTCTCACGACGAATCTTCGCATCGTTCGAGTTCGGGTCGGGATTGCCGGGCTTGCCGATGCGCTCCCAGTACCATTCGGCGTACTCGCCCCTGGGCGCAAAAGCCGGCACCGAATACACACCCCAGTGGATGAAGATGCCGAACTTGGCATCGCTCCACCAGTCAGGCGTCGGCCGTGAGTCAATCGAAGTCCATTCGGGCTGGTACCGCTGCGTCGGCGCAGCGCATGCCACTGTCGCGGCAAAGGACAGCAGGAGCGCGCAACCCAGCGCCACTGCGGAGCGAACGTTCGAGACGCTCCTGTTCGTGGACCGAAGCTGAATCGATTTGCGCAGCATGGAGACTCACGATCGAATGCGATCGCAGGAGAATATCAGGAGCCGGCGCTTGCCGGTCTTACTCTCCCGCGAAATCAGTGCCCGACAACCTGCACTCGGCGCTGATGGCAGGTGTCACGCAGACTCGGAACGCAGCAGGTGATCCGACACCGTCGTTCTGAACGTCGCGCTCTGCGACAGCATGGCGGCGGGCGTCATTCCAAGGAACGTGGCAAATTCACGATCGAAGTGCGACTGATCGTAATAGGGTTCCAGATATCGCTTGTTGCCACCGCGCGCCGCTTCCGACCTGAATTGCATGTAGCTGCTCTTGAATCGCACCACCCGCGCGTACTGCTTGGGCGTGATCCCCATTCGGGCAATGAAGCGGCGCTCCAGCGTGCGTTCGGTGATCCGGTGTCGGCGCAGCCATTGCGAAATCGACAGGGACCCGGCCGAGCGACCGACGTGGCGTCTGAGTTCGGTCACCGCCGGATCCTGCTCGACCGAACCGCGCAACTCGCGCAACAGAAAATCATCGAACGTTTGACGCACGGCCACTGCGGACCGTGCATCGGCCACGGCGGCTTCAAGATTCAACAGCGGTTTGTGGTTGAGCTGTGTGAGCGCCAGGGTGGCGTCGCGGAATTCGCCCAGCGGCGTGCCCGTCACCTGTCGCAGCGCGTCCGGATGGAGCTTGATGCCCGCAAGTCGCAGCGCTCCGAACGAGCGTGTGTTGACCGAGTGCGAGCGTCCGCCGATGACATAGCTCGAGTACATCCTCTCGCAGGCCGCATCCGCATCGATGCGCCAGCGGTCGAAGCCACCGGCCAGCGGGAAGACGATCTCTGCATGTCCGTCCGGCAGAATCAGTTGTCGCTCATCGATCGGCGTTGCCGGCGATTCCGGGTCGGGCTCGACGTAGTAGTAGCACACCACCCACGGCTGCAACCGTGCGTGTGGACGCATGCACCAATATCGCATCCCCTCTCGCGCCATCGTGGGTTGCATGTCGATCTCTCGTGAATCGCTGCGTGTGCCTGTATGCCATGCGTGTCGGTTTTTTCCAAGACTCAATACCGGGGGCGATTCGATACTGGCCGACATCCGCTCACCGGGAAGCATCCAGCACATGAAGGTCGCCTTGCAGGTCAATGACCAGTTGCAGGAGGTCGATGCCGATCCGCAGACGCCACTGCTGTGGGTGTTGCGCGATCACCTGGGGATGACCGGCACGAAGTTCGGCTGCGGCATCGGCCAGTGCGGGGCCTGCACTGTTCATATCAACGGCAGCGCCACACGGTCCTGCGTGATTCCGCTCGCTGCCGCCACCGATGCACGGATCACTACCATCGAGGGGCTGTCCCGCAACGCGAGTCATCCGCTCCAGCAGACCTGGATGACCGCCAACGTGCCGCAATGTGGCTATTGCCAGGCCGGCATGCTGATGGCTGCAGCGTCGCTGCTGAAAGAGAACCCCAATCCCACGGATGCACAGATCGACGCGGCCATCACCAACATCTGTCGCTGCGGTACCTATCCGAGAATCCGCGCTGCCATCCACAAGGCGGCTGCTCAATTGCGCAGCGCCGGGACGCCGCGATGAACGCCGCGCCGCGATTGCTGTCCCGCCGGGAATTCATGGTGGCAACCGCATCCGTCGCCGGCGGTTTCGCGCTCAGCGTCATGCCGCGCTCGATGGCGACGGCAAAGTCCACGGAGTCGTCCCGGGAGATCAGTCCGTGGATTGTCATCGCGGCGGATGACACCGTCACCATTCGCATGTCAGCGCCCGAAGCCGGCACCGGCAACACCACGCAGGCGGCACTGTACGTGGCTGAAGAGCTGCACTGCGATTGGCAGAAGATCCGCATTGAGCCGCTCTCGTTCACTCGCAACGCGCGCGAAGACCAGCTCTACACAAAATCCTCGGGCATCTGGTCGACGTTCGCCGGCGGAGGCACACAGCCGGAAGTCATGCAGACGATGCTGCAGGCAGGTGCAAGTGCACGCGAACGCCTTCGCGCGGCCGCCGCGTCACGCTGGAACGTACCAGCGGATGAGGTGATGGCACGCGATGGGCTGCTCACGCACGCCGCGACACAGCGGCAGGCCACTTACGGAGAACTGGCGCAGGACGCCTCGAGGATCGAGCTGTCGCAGGAACCGCCGCTCAAGCGTCGTGAAGAATGGACCGTACTGACCAGGCAGAATCCGGCACGACTGCACCTTCGTTCGGTGGTCGACGGCACCTCCGTGTACGGCATCGACGTCAGACTGCCCGGCATGCTGTATGCCGCACTCCTGCAATGCCCGGTTCAGGGCGGCACGCTCAAGCGCTTCAACTTCGATGCCGTCCGCCACATGCCTGGCGTTCGCGGTTATGCCGTCGTCGATCCGTCGGAGCCGCGCCAGAAGGTCGATCGCCCTGCCTACTGGGCTGACACCGATCCGAGCAGTGCCATCGCCATCGTCGCCGAGCACTACTGGCAGGCTCGCCAGGCACTCGACGCATTGCCAGTCGAATGGGACTTCGGCGACGGCGCTCAATGGAAGAGCACGCAGCAGGTCTATGACGCCGTACTCAAACGCCTGGACGCACCTGCAGACGAGCCGGTCAAGCAAGCCGGCAATGCGCGCGCGTTCGAAGAAACAGACGACGAGCTGGCGGCGACGTACTTCGCGCCCTTCAGCGAACACGCGACCATGGAACCGCTGAACGGCACTGCGCTGGTCACCCGCGATCGCGTGGAGTTGTGGCATCCCTTCGCCATGGTGCTGCAGGCACTGGCCATCACGACCGAGGAAACGGGCGTCGGAGCCGAGAACATCCACGTTCACCTGCCACTGGTCGGCGGCAGCTTCGGTCGTCGTGTGGGATGCGATGACCTGCGCATGGTGCTCGCGGTCGCGAAGAAATTTCCGGGCACGCCGGTTCACGTGATCTGGTCTCGCGAAGAAACCTTCCGTCAGGGAAGGTATCGGGACCTGCAGGCGGCCCGCCTGCGCGCACGCTTCGACGCCGAGGGGCTGCCGCAATCGTTGCACGTACACGTTGCGGGTCACAGTCCGCTGCTGCTTGGTCTCGAGAACACCGCCTGCACCAATGGCTGCATCCCGGATGTACGCATCGAGAAGTCGACGGTGGCCATGCATCTTCGTACCGGCCAGTACCGCGGACCGGGTTACAACACGCTGTGCTTCTTTGTCGAATCCTTCATGGATGAATGCGCGACCCGCGCGGGTATCGATCCTCTGGACTACCGCTTGCGCCTGGCCGCGAAGTGGCCCGACCCGGGCTGGACGAACTGCCTGAAGGAAGTCGCCGCGCGAGCCGGCTGGGGCCGCAAGCTGCCGAAGGGACAGGGTCAGGGCATTGCCGTGGCCAACTGGGGTATGCAGGGCAAGCCGCACCAGGGCACCACGGTCGCCGTCATTGCCACGCTCGAAGTCGAGGACTCCGGCAGCTTCATCGTTCACGCCATCGATCTGGCCTTCGACTGCGGGCAAGTGGTGAATGAGGATTCAGTGCGCGCCCAGCTCGAAGGCGGCGTGCTCTTCGGACTGAACATGTGTCTGAACGAGGAGCTCAATGTCGAAGACGGCCGCATCGTCGAAGGCAACTTCGATCGGTACCGCATGATCCGCATGGCGGAGATGCCGCGGGCGATTCGCATCCATACCGGCGCCGTATCCGGGCACGCCAGATACAGCGGCGTTGGCGAAGTGAGTGTGGGCATCGTCGCTCCCGCCATCGCCAATGCCTTCTTCGCGGCGACCGGCCAGCGGATCCGTTCGATGCCCTTCAGAAACGCAATGAATGCCCGCGTGACCTGATCGCGCGCCCGCCTTCAGTTCAGGATCGCAAGGGTCCGCGGATCCGGCTTTCCGCCACAATATTTCCGCAGCGCCTCACTGAACTCTCCCATCTGCGGCGCCACGTGCTCGAACAGCGTCATGCAGGAACGGAATTTCATGTCATCCGGACTGCCGAATATCTGATTGAGCGAGCGCCCCTGCACATCGATCACCAGCCGCGTGCACTCGCGCAGCCGCGCTCCCAGCACCGGATGCCTAAGATAGGCGAGCGCCTCCTCGGCCGAGGAAATCGCAAACTTCTGCGCCGTGGGACTGCTGCCGAGTCCACGGATCTGCGGAAAGACGAACCACATCCAGTGGCTGGTTTTCTGGCCGCGTTTCAGTTCTGCACTCACATCCTCATACACCGGCGCCTGCGCCGTGACAAAGCGCTCCAGGTTGAAAGGATCGGTGGAGTGTGACGCCGCCATGGTCGACCGCGATCTGCAGCTCAGACGGCTCAGTATGGACCGGCCAGCAGGCAATACGAAGTTGATTCCGGCACGGTGACAAAGAACAACGCTTCCGCCCGCTGCCGGCCCGCGTCGGCAGCGTCAACGAGCCACCCGTGTTCACCATCTGCGTGCATCTGGCATGATCGGACCCGGCACCGCTGACACCAGGACAACTGAACAACAGCCAGACAACCATGCGAACCACACACAGGATATTGCACACGCTGCTGATCGTCCTCGCTGCCCTGGGCGCCTCACTCATCGCCAGCGGCGGTATTGCTGCGCCCGCGGCGCCGCAGTCGCACGACAAGATCGTTATTTCGGGCGCTTCCGGTCACCTGGGCGAACTGGTCGTGAGAGACCTGCTGGCGCGCGGCGTGCCGGCGAGAGATCTGATTCTCGTCAGCCGTACGCCCGACAAACTCGATGAGTTCAGAAAGCTGGGCGCATCGACCCGCTTCGGGGATTTCAGCAAGCCGGAATCCCTGCCGGCGGCGTACGCCGGCGGCACGAAACTGCTGCTGATCAGCATCGGATTCGAGGCAGGTCCACGGCCCGAAGCGCACAATCGTGCGGTCGATGCTGCCTTGGCCGCCGGCATCCGGCACATTGCGTACACCTCATTCGTCGCGATCAGCAAGGGCGATCGGGAAGGATTGGCCAGCGATCACTTCCAGACCGAAGAGATCATCAGGAACAGCGGCATGGCCTGGACGATGCTGCGCAACTCGATCTACTCGAACGGTCTGGTGCAGCAGGCAGCGAAAATGCTGGCGGACGGCAAGGCCACGGTGTCCGACGCCGACGTGCGCATCGGATACGTCACGCGCGAAGACTGTGCCGCCGCTGCCGCCGCCGTGCTGTCGACGCCGGGCCACGAGAACAAGGTGTATGACATCACCGGACCCGAACTCGTCGGTCCGCGTGAGATCGCCGCGGCCGCAAGCGCCGTCGCCGGCAAGCCTGTGGAACTCGTGACTGCGGATCCGAACGCGCCCGCACGCCGCGGCTTCGGCGGCCCCTCCTACGCCGTGGTCAGCGACGACGTCGCAAAGCTCACCGGCCGCCCCGCCACCAGCGTGCGCGCGTTGTTCGAAGCGCATCGGGACGAACTGCTGGGCGCGGGCAAGTAGCGCACGGCATCGCATGTCCTCAGGCGCTGGTGGGTGCCGCCAGCGCAAACCGCATATCGCTGCCGGCGACACCGCTCTCAAGGACAGTGAGGCCCGCGTCGCTCAGCAGCGCAATGACGTCATCGAGCTTGCTGCCGCCATGTCGGTGAAAGTGTGCGAGCAGACGCTGCCCGTGTGAGCCAGCGGACGCAAAGTCGATGATGAGCACCCGCCCGTGAGGCTTCACGACTCTGCGCATCTCCGCAGCACACTGTTGCCGACCCTTGCGCGGCAGGTGATGCAGCACCAGGGTGCTCATCACGACATCGAAGTGCGCATCCGGAAATGGCATCGCCT
>DASTRD010000300.1:0-8377 GCA_035761425.1 Povalibacter sp. | reverse complement strand
CCGCACGCCGCTGAATTCGATCTTCGGTTACGCACAGTTGCTGGAGCGCGGCATCGCCGGGCCGTCCGACAATGCAGTGCGCGTGATCCGCCGCAGTGCCGAGCATCTGACCAACCTGATCGACGGTCTGCTCGACGTGTCCAAGATCGAAAACGGCATGCTGCGCCTGAATCGCGACAAGGTGCAGCTGGTCGAATTCCTCGACCAGATCGTCGACATGTTCCGGCTGCAGGCGGCCGCCAGGGGAATCGAGTTCCGCTATCAGCGCCCGCCGCACCTGCCGGGGTACGTGTACACGGATCAGAAGCGCCTGCGCCAGATCCTCATCAATCTGCTCTCCAATGCGATCAAGTTCACCGAGCGCGGTCACGCCAGCCTGGTGGTGCGCTATCGCAATCAGGTGGCCGAGTTCGAAATTTCCGACACCGGGCTGGGCATTGCACCCGAAGATCTCTCGCGGGTTTTCGAACCATTCGAACGCGGCAATTCACCGGGCGTGCGCGCCATTCCCGGCACCGGTCTCGGGCTCACCATCACCAAGTTGCTCACGCAGATCATGGGTGGAGAAATCCTGCCGCGCAGCACGCCCGGTCATGGCACGACATTCACGGTGCGATTGCTGCTCTCCGAGGCGATGCACGGCACACACGAAGAGCACGTACCCGGGCGCATCTGCGACCATGACGGCCCGCAACTCGGCATTCTGCTGATCGACGACGATCAGCAGCATCTCGACATGCTGCGCAACCTGCTGCAGCCGTTGCGGTTCAATCTGCTGTCGGCGACGGACGGCAGTTCCGGCTTGCAGCTGGCGGCGCAGCATCGACCGCACCTTGCGATGGTCGACATCTCCCTGCCCGACATGACGGGCTGGCAGATCGCCGCGCAGCTCAAGCTGACTCATCCGCAGATGCGCATCGCGATGGTGTCGGCCAATGCGCACGAATATCACTCGGGAGGCGAAGGCTCGGCGCACGACGCCTTCATCATGAAACCCGTCGACATGCAGGCAGTGCTCGACTGCGTCGGCCGCTTGCTGGGTCTCACCTGGCGCTATGACGCTCCACCGCGTGCGGCCACCGATTCGCCCCGACCGGGCAGCGATCTGCCTTTGCACTCGCGCCACCATCTGGACGACCTGTATCAGCTCGGCCGCATCGGTCACGTGCGCGGGATCCAGGTGAAGCTGCGTGAAATGGAAGATGAGGATGCCGCGAATCGCCCGTTCGCCACGCAGTTGCGCGGGCTGGTCGCCAATTTCGATCTGAAGCGTTACATGAATGTGGTGGAGGCAATGCGCAATGGCTAGTGAGGCACTGCGTCGCGATACGATCCTGGTGGTTGACGACACTCCCGACACACTCGGTTTCCTGACCGACACGCTCGATCACGCGGGCTTCACCGTGCTGATCGCAACCGACGGTGCCAGCGCTCTCGATCTGGTCGATCAGATCACGCCGGACCTGGTGCTCATGGATGCCGTGATGCCCGGCATGGACGGCTTCGAAACCTGCCGGCGCCTGAAGCGCGAGAAACTGCTGCTGCATCTGCCGGTCATTTTCATGACGGGCCTGACGCAGACGGAGCACGTTGTCGAAGGCCTGGCGGCCGGCGGCGTCGACTACGTCACCAAACCCATCGTCGTCGACGAGCTGCTTGCGCGCATCCGCGTGCATCTTGCGAATGCGCGCGTCACCAGCGGCACGCGTATCGCCCTCGATGCCAGCGGTCGCTTCCTGCTTGCCACGGATCGTGCCGGACGGCTCCTGTGGTGCACTCCCAAGGCACGACAACTCCTTGCCGAACTGTTCCCTGCGCAGAATGAACTGAGCGCCAGTCTGCCACCCACCTTGATGGAGCATCTGATGCACCTGCGCCACGACGGTTCACGATCGACTTCACGCGTGCAGGTCGGCGGCCGACAGCTCGAGATCTCCATGCTGAGCAGCATCGGCCCTGACGAACTCCTGTTCCGCCTCAATGAGGTGATTGCCGGCAACGAGCAGCAGGTGCTGCAGCAGAGCCTGTCCCTGACCTCGCGCGAATCGGAGGTATTGCTGTGGATCAGCCGCGGCAAGTCCAATCGTGAGATCGGCGAGATCCTCACCATCAGCCCGCGCACCGTCAACAAGCACCTGGAACAGGTCTTCGTGAAACTCGGCGTGGAAAATCGCGCCTCGGCCGCCGCGCGCGCAGTGCGGACGTTGGCCAGATGAGGAGACGGGCGACAGGCGACAGGCGACAGGCGACAGGAAAGATATCGAGGTCCACGTCTTGCCGTCGCTCGTCACCCCATCACCTCCATCACTTATCCCCTCCCCCCAACATCCCCTGCCGCTCAATGAATGCCACGACCTCTTCAAGCCCCTGCCCGGTCTTGAGGTTCGTGAATACGAAGGGTTTGTCGCCGCGCATCCTGCGCGCATCGCGGTCCATGACTTCCAGTGATGCGCCGACGTGCGGCGCAAGATCGATCTTGTTGATGATCAGCAGGTCGGATCGCATGATGCCCGGGCCGCCTTTGCGTGGAATCTTGTCACCCGCCGCGACGTCGATGACATAGAGCGTGAGATCCGACAGTTCCGGGCTGAAGGTCGCGGCCAGGTTGTCGCCACCGCTTTCGACAATGATCATTTCCAGGCTGCCGAAGTCGCGCATCAGCTCGTCGATGGCGGCCAGATTCATCGATGCATCTTCACGGATGGCGGTGTGCGGACAACCACCGGTTTCGACGCCGCGGATGCGCTCGGCGGGCAATGCCTGGCTGCGAATAAGGAACTCGCAGTCCTCGCGCGTGTAAATGTCATTGGTGACGACCGCCAGGTCGTACTGAGCCCGCATACGCTTGCACAACGAATCCACCAGGGCGGTCTTGCCTGAACCGACCGGTCCGCCGACACCGACCCGCAAGACATCTGCATTCGCAGCCATTCGAGGCAATCCTCTTTCGGTAACAGCGTTGATGATACGACGCGGCTGCAATTGCCAGCTGGGGCAAATGACTTAGATGCGAGCGAACCTAACCCGCGTAGGCGCCAACCCGCGGCAATGCGTCGATGGCGGCCGCGCAGCTGCCGCAGATCGCGCGAAAGCCTGCGGAGATCCGCAGATCCTGAGCACAGCGCTGCCAGTACTCCTGCGCAAGGGAACGCGCCCGCCCGTAGGACTGGAATGTGTTGGCATTCGGAGCCGGGGGATCGAATGCCCGCTCGACGATCTGGTCGTGCTCCGGACTGAACAGCATGGGCAGCATGTCGTAGACAGGCGCCAGCTCGAATTGGCCGTCGTAGCGATCGTAGAACGCCAGGTTGCCGAAATGCCGATCGGTATTGGCGATGAGTTCACCGAACGTCGATATCTCCCGCACCGACTCGAGCGCAGCATCATCGAGGCGTCGGTCGCGCTGCAGACGCAGTGCGGCGGCAATCCAGTTGTCGAGCTGGCCGTACAGCGCAGTATCGATCGCCAGCAGCGAAGTCACTCCGCGCCGCCCTTCGACGCCGACGCGATCGAACCGGTCCGACTCGAGATAGGTGCGATCGCCGAACTGGTGGATCTGTGAGCGCAGGGTGGGCAGTCCGGCCTGCAGCAGCACCACATGTGCCAGGTGCTCAGCAATCAGCAGGTCCGCCCAGCGCTCGCCCACCGCTGTATTCATGGGCGGTGAGAACTTGACCAGTACGTGACGCGTGCCGGCCGCATCCTCGATCAGCGTGGCGAACTTCGGATGCTCACCATGCGCAGAAGAACCGGGCAGCCCGCCTTCCATGACCTGGGTTGCAAATTGCGGATAGCGTTGCGCGCGTTCGTCACCGCCGACGATCACACGTTGCCGCTGCTGCACGAGATGCTGGTTGAACGCGATGTCGCCGAGAATGAGGTCACCAACGGTATCTGCGCCGCGCTGAGTGAGGTAGCGAAGGTAGTGATCGTCGCTCCAGTCGATCACGCGCTGCGGCAACGCCAGTTCCGGATAGCGCGACGGCACTGCCCGGCCCAGAAAGCCGCCCGGTCGCTGATCCTGCAGAAAATATGGAAGACCTTGTGTCAGTCCGTGCCACGCGAACGAGTCCATCGGGGATTCGAAGTAGTACTCGTTCGCCGCCAGCGCACTGAGTACACCGAGTTCATCGACTGCGCCGTCGGGCCCCACTCGACGCAGTGGCCATTGCCCGCCGATGCCCGGCAGCTCTCGCAGCAGCGCATAGCGCGCACCGCGCGTGGACCCCATCCGCAGCACGCGGCGCTCGGCGATCAGTGCACGCAGGCGCCTCGACATGGCGGATTGCGACTGCCCCGTCGCCCGTTCGAGCTCCGCAGAAGATGCACTGCCCGCCTCCAGGCGGCGCAGCAAAGTATCGAGGGACCGGGTTGCCATGCCCCGGATGATAGCAGCAGATCGGCTAGATTACTGACTAGATTTACGGTTATTATTTAATTATATAAATCAATATGTTATTGTATATTTAACAGCACTTATGACTAGATAAAACGACGTCGGCGTGGCATCGCCGATCATCCTGTTGTTCCGGGGAGGCTCGAGGGATTCCACACGACTTCCCAGACATGTCCATCGGGGTCGCGGAAGTAGCCGGCATAGCCTCCGTAGAACGTATCGCAGGCGGGCTTGACGATCCCAGCACCGGCCTGCACCGCCTCCTTCATCACCTCGTCCACTTCCGCACGACTCCCGACGTTGTGTCCGATGGTGAACGAAGCAGAACTGATCTGCGCCTTGGGCAGCCCGGTGTCATGCGCAATGTCCTCGTGCGCCCAGATCGCAAGCCTCAATCCAGCCGACAGCGTGAAAAAAGCAACGGCGCCGTGTTCGAATTCACGGCCAACGATGCCTTCCGTCGGCAGACCGAGACCATCGCGGTAAAACGCGAGCGAACGTTCCAGATTCGCCACACCGAGGGTCAGAACCGAGATCCGCGGTTTCATAGTCGTACCTGTCAGCGTTATTGCGAAGGGCAACTTCTCGACGTTCCTCTGCCTGTCCGTGAGTTTCAGTGTTTCGAGCGCCGACACGTCCTGTGCCAGCGTGAACTGCCGAAAGCCCCGATCAAAGCAGGGAATCGAGAGTCAGTGCTGCCGAGCAATGAATCGATCCTGCTCCGGTCGATCTTTACTGTCGAGCCAGCGAAAAACTTCATCCTCGCGCAAGCACATGCATCGTCAACAGCTCCGGTCACGGCCACCAGTCAGTCACGACGCGATGTCGCGGAGCAACGCAAGCCATTCGGCTCAGGCAGCAACTTTTCCGGGAAATTCTTACATGCCAGACGTGCGCTGCGTCACATCTGGCAGCGTCCGGCGCATTCAGCGCCGCGCGGGGCATGCCGATACATGCAGCATCACTGCAATCGGGTCCGTGCATGCGTCAGTTTCTGGCAATGTGTCTGCTTGTGGGTCTTTCAACCGCGGCGAGCGCTGAAGGCCAGCAATGTGCTGATTGCGTTGCGGCACCCGCCGTTTCCGTCGCCAGCACCTATACGGGCGAGATGTGGCGCAACGTCTCCGGTGGCCAGGCGACCGGCGATCGTTACCTCGACAATCTCGACATCACTTTCGATGTGAACGGCGGCAGGCTGTTCGGCGCTGAAGGCATGGAGCTGTTCGCCTACCTGCTCTACAACAACGGCCACAGCATTGCCGAGCTGAGCGATGCAGCGCAGGGCATCAGCAACATTGAATCGACCCGAGCGGTACGCCTCTACGAACTGTGGACCCAATGGCAGTTCGGCGGCGCCAGCAGCTCATTGCGTTTTGGTCTGTACGATCTGAACTCGGAATTCGACAGCATCGAAACGGCCGGTCTGTTCATCAATCCGTCCCACGGCATCGGTCCCGACTTCTCGCAAAGCGGTACCAACGGTCCATCGATATTCCCGACAACCAGTCTCGCGCTTCGCGGACTCACGACCCATGGGCGCTGGACCTTCCAGGCAGCGGCGCTCGATGGTGTGCCGGGCGACACGGATCATCCCGACCGTTCCGGGATTCACCTGTCGAGCGCCGAGGGCGCCGTGCTGGTCGGCGAGGTGAACTATCGCCTCGAATCGGGACTGCGCCTGGGCGCGGGGTACTGGCGATACACAGCGAAATTCGCTGAGCTGGAAGCGACAGATGCTGCCGGTGCATCCGCGCAAGGCGCCGGCAACGCTGGCTTCTATGCCATCGCGGAAAGCCCGACGTTCTTTGCGTACGACGCAAGCCAGGGTGTTCGCTTCTTCGTCCGCACCGGCGTAGCGGAAGACCGCTTCAATCCCATCCATCGCTACTACGGTGCAGGTCTGGTGTACACGGGATGGGCGCGCCGCCCGCAGGATCAGATCGGATTTGCCGTGGCCGTTGCCGAGCCCGGTGCACCGTTCAGGCAATCGCAGCAGGGCTCAGGCGTCGGCACTGCGAGCGAATGCGACTACGAAATCACCTATCGTTTCAGCGTCAACGACTGGCTCACGTTGCAGTCGGACGTTCAGTACGTGCGCCATCCGGGCATGAATCCATCGGTCGACCCGGCATGGGTTGTCGGCTTGCGGTTCGAAGCTGGCTACGGCTGGTCCTGGTAGGGCTGCCGCGGTAGTCGCACAGCACCCTCGACCAGCATCCTGCCGCTTCTGCATAGGGCGTCCCTGAAAGTTGCCCCTCCGCACACCACTTTTCGGCGCATCGGTCGATACGGTTACTCAACAAGTCCCGGTCATGGAGCTTCGCATGCAACTGACGATTCGCGCCCGCCTGCTGGTCCTGGTGGCAATAATGCTGACCCTGATGCTGGTTGTCGGCGGCAGCGGCTGGAACGGCATGTCCGGTGCCGACGAACAACTCGGCAGCGTCGTCACCACGGGTCGCATCCTGCGCAATCACATGGAAGGCGACATGATGCACGACGCGCTGCGGGCGGACGTACTGGCGGCATTGCTGGCCGACACCGATGCGGACAAGAGCGCGGCTGTGGCAAACGTGCGCGAGCATGCGCAGCATTTCCGTGAAGTCATCGACGCCAACAACAAACTGACGTCCGCTGAAATCCGACGGGAACTGGTGGATCTCGGCCCGGCACTGGCTACGTACGTCAACAGCGCTGAAGAACTGGTTACGAAAGCGCAGACCGACAAGACAGCGGCGCAGGCCATGCTGCCTGCATTTCTCGCCGCGTTCGAGAATCTCGAAGGCCGCCTGGCGCAGGTCAGCGATGGCATCGAAGCCAATGCGCAGGCAGCAGAGCACGATGCTCGCAGCGTGGTCTCTCATGCCAAGACCATCGTCATTGCACTGCTCGTGAGCGCAGCCATCATCGCTCTGGTGATTTCGCTGCTGATGGTTCGCACCATCGCCGCGGGCATCGACAAGCTCATCTCGGCGATCGGACGCATGGCACGGGGCGAACTGGGCCTCGATATCGAGGCGCACAATCGCGACGAATTCGGTCAGTTGCTCACTTCACTGCGGGCGATGGACCAGAAGTTCGCGCAGATCGTCGGCATGGTTCGTCACAGCTCCGAGACGGTCGGTGCGGCCGCGCGTCAGTTGTCCGGCGGCAATGACGATCTCAGTCAGCGCACGCAGGAACAGGCCGCAGCGCTGCAGCAGACGGCAGCCAGCATGGAAGAGATGTCGGCTACAGTGAAACAGAATGCCGACAATGCCCGCGCTGCGAATCAGCTCGCCCTCGGCGCCCGTGCGCAGGCTGACAAGGGCGGACTGGTCGTGCAACAGGCCGTGGCAGCCATGGGCGAAATCAATACCTCCAGTCGCCGGATCAGCGACATCATCGGCGTCATCGACGAAATCGCCTTCCAGACCAATCTCCTCGCGCTCAACGCAGCAGTCGAGGCGGCACGTGCCGGCGAGCAGGGCCGCGGCTTTGCTGTCGTCGCCTCCGAAGTGCGCAATCTCGCTCAGCGCAGTGCAGGTGCCGCTCGCGAGATCAAGCTCCTGATCGGCGAGTCGGTCGACAAGGTTCAGGCGGGCTCGCAGCTCGTCGACGATTCCGGCGCAACGATCGCGGAGCTCATGGAAAGCGTTCGCAAGGTCACCAACATCGTCGCGGAGATCTCCGCCGCCAGCGAAGAACAGGCCACCGGCATCGAGCAGGTGAACCGCGCGGTTTCACAGATGGACGTCGCGACCCAGCAGAATGCGGCGCTGGTCGAAGAAGCCACTGCCGCCAGCAAATCGATGGAACAACAGACGCAGGCACTGCTCAGGGAGGTCAGCTTCTTCACCGTACACAGGCAGGCATCGCGGGTTACGTCGTCCGCGCAGGTCGTTTCTCTCGAGCACCGCGCGAGCGCACCTGCATCCGAAGATCGGCCTCAGTTCGCGCGGGCGTCGTAACCTCGCCCGCTTCATCAACACTGAAGATCCG
>DASTRD010000299.1:0-16185 GCA_035761425.1 Povalibacter sp. | reverse complement strand
CTGCACACGAGCGCGTGAGCCGGACTTCGCCGAGCGGTGTAGTTCATGGTCGACGCGAACGTCGCGGCAGACGTGCGACATCACGCAACGGAACACTTTCTTACCGTGTCCAGCGTACGTGTCGTGATCTCCTTGCCGAAGGTGCGTTCGAGCAGCGTCATGAACACCGGCCCCTTCTCGCTGGGCACGTAGCTGGAAAAAACTTCCGCATCCCGGACCCGCAGGATTGACGCCTGGTCCTGCGTGATCGGCAGCTTCAGACGGCCGGCATAAGGCTCACGCAGGAACGTCACCACCCGTTTGGAACCCGCGGGCAGCCTGAATCCTGCGAACGGATCGTCCTCGATGAGCGACTGCAGGAATGACGATGGCCTGACGATGGTGGCAAACACCCGACCGAGGTGCTCCTCCATGGCGCCTTCCGCTCTCTTGCTCAGCGACCGGATGCTCGCGGTTCTTGCGGAGAACGCAACGTTGCCGCTCGACAGCAGGGTCTTCACGTCCTTGAATCCGCACGCCTCGAAGCAGCGCTTGAGTTGCGGCATGGGGCAGTTCATCGGACTGACTCCCCGCAGCAGGGCGACGTAACGTGGCATGGTGACCTGCGAATGAATGCGTCTGGGGTTGAGAGATTCAGCGTCGTTCCGGCAGGAAAATGGCACGACGAGAGGCAAAGGTACAGATCCACCATGGCTTGTACTTTCGTCGAATTGAATATCCGGGCCGCCCGCGGACCATGGCTGCAGATACGCAACTGACGGGAGCGGCGACAATGGCGGACTTGGTCTTCAATATTTCGGAAGCATTGCTCACGGGAAACGTCGACGGCGTGTACATCAGTTCGCGCGCTCACTCGGGAGGGCGCGGTGGGTCGACCCGCAGGGGCGTGCAGAACTACTTCCTGGGGGACAACCCCTTCGCGACGCGCGTCAAGCTCGACAGCAGCAATCCAGACAGCATCGGCGGTACGTTGCCGATGGGCTTCTATTCCCTGCGCATGCACGAGAAGAAGCCCAACATGATCCGGCTCATTCCGGCAGCCGGCAGCGATATGAAGGGCCGCGACGGACTGCTGATCCACGGCCGCGGCAAGCGGGGCAGCGACGGATGCATCGTGCCAGGTGACTTCAACATCGTGCTCAAGCTGTGCGAACTGGTCAGGGCGCGCCAGAGAAATCACGGCGCTGACATAACATTACAGGTGCTCGCCGCCGGTACTGACGTGGATCGGAAGTTGCGGGAGTGGCGTTCGATCGCATGAGGGCGCTGTTATCCAGGCAATGAGGTAACCGGAAAGGCAGCAGCCGCTGCGCACACCGATCCGCGAACATCCCGGCGATCTGATCGGCATCTCAGCATCCTCCTGGTCGCATGTGTGTCTGCGCCGACCGTGTTGGTAGACTACGACGCGGTTCAGGGAGGAGAAAAAACGATGCGTCGAACAATACTTGCTGCTTGCGCGCTGGCGGCGACGGCCTGCTGCGAAGCGGCTTCACTCTCTGCTGATGCATTCTCGCAATGGCCGGCGATGACGCAGGTGCGGATTGCGCCGGACGGTTCGCATCTTCTGTACGTGGGCGCTGCCGGCGATCGCCAGGCTGTCGCGGTACTCGAGACTGCGCATCCGTCGGCCACTGCCCGTGTGGTGATGACGTCGCACCCGCTTTCGGAAATCGTCTGGTGCGGATGGGCGAACGCGAAACGGATTCTGTGCGCGACGCGTCATGATTCGCTGGGCTCTTCCAGTGAAAATCCCACAGGCATCTATCGTCTCCTTGCCGTCGATCGCGACGGCGCCAACGCCGTGTCGCTGTGGGAAAAGGCCTCGAGGGCTGAGTTCGAAGCACTGCTGGTCTCGCTGCAATCGGCAGACGGAAAGACGATATTGATCGAGAGGTCGAACGGCCTGACAGATCAGTCGAGCAGGGCTTCCCGGCCGGTTCCCCAGGTTGTCAGGCTGGATGTGAACACGGCAAACCGCGAGGTGGTCGCAAGTGCAAACAGCGCGTTCTTGCACGACGTGCGGTTCTGGAGCGATCCGTCAGGCGAGGTGATGATGGCCTCGGGCTTCAATGGGAAGGAGGTCGTGTTCTGGGCCCGCTTGCAGCCGGACGATGACTGGCGACCGTTCTTGCGGTACTTGCCGCTGCAGTCTGCAGGTAACCCGGTTCCATTCGCTCTGGTGCCAGGCGAAAAGTCCGCTTACGCGATCGGCAGGGGCGCGCGCCATCAGGCCCTGTTGCAGACGGATTTCGTGGGCGAACGGGCAGTTCGCGTGCTGTACGAAGGCGACGCTGATGTGGAGCGCCCCCTGATGTCCGGGTCCCGGGAGTTGATTGCGATGGAACTGGATACCGATCGGCCCAGTGCCCACTATTTCAACAAGCGTGATGCGGGTGTCGTGGCGAGTGCCGATCAATGGCTGCCGGGCAGAGTCAATACGATCGTCGATGTGAGCCCTGACCGGCGGATTTACGTCGTCAGATCATCGAGCGACACCGACGCGGGCACGTACTACCTGCTGGATGCGAGAGTCGCGGAGCCTCAGTTCGTCTTGTTGGGGTCGATGTATCCGCAGCTCGCCATCGACCAATTGCCGCCGACTCGTGTCGTCAGGATTCAGGCGGGCGCCAGGAGCCTTCGGGCGTTCCTGACCCTTCCACAGGCCGCTGCCGGTACGAAGTCGCCGCTGGTGCTGATGCCTGATGCCGGTCCGCTCGGCCGACCGTTCTGGACATTCAACTTCATGCGCTCCTTCCTGGTCGCCCGCGGATATGCGGTCCTTCAGCTGCAATTGCGCGATACCGAATCTGCTCGCCAGTACCTGACGGTTCGCCATGATCTTCATCGCGAGAGCTATGACGCGATGATCGGCGCAGCGCGATGGGCGATCGATGACGATACGATCGATCCTCAGCGTATTGCGGTCGTGGGTTGGGGGTATGGCGGCTACCTGGCGGTCCTGGCGTCGCAGCGCGATGCGAACCTGTTGAAGAGCGTCATTGCGATCAATGCCGTGACCGACCTGACGGAGTGGCCATCGATCGACCTGGTCGTTGGCAATGCGCCTGCGCGTCTGTCGCGTCGATCTGCGCGCGGTCAGGCACCGAAGACGGGGGTGCCGGTTCTGCTGATTCACGGTTCGCTTGACTCAGTCGTACGTCCCCGTCACGCGAGTCGACTCATGCATGCGTACCACATGTTCGGCGTGAAGTATGACGAGCTGGAAATCGCCGACGGCGGCTACGATCTGAATGCACCCGCGATGCGCAGGGAGATGCTGAACACGGTGGATGACTATCTGGGCGCGCACCTGCACTGAGGCAAAGCTGTGCGCCAGCGCCCCTGAATGCATTGGGACCATTGTCGGTTTACGACCCCCTGGCCCGTCCTGAGGTAGATCCCACCACGACTTCACCGCTGGAGGTGCTGCAATGGCCAGGTATGTAGACGGTTTCGTGCTGCCCATTCCCAGGAAGAAGGCTGACGCGTATCGCAAGCTCGCGCGCAAGGCCGGGAAGATCTGGAAGGAATACGGCGCGCTCGAGTATCGGGAATGCGTCGCGGACGATGTGAAGCCCGGAAAGACCACGTCTTTTCCGCAGAGCGTCAAGCTCAAGACGGGCGAGGTCGTCTGGTTTTCCTGGATCGTCTACAAGTCACGCAAGCACCGCGACCAGGTGAATGCGAAGGTCATGAGCGATCCGCGCCTGGCAGGCATGAATCCCGCAAATGTGCCCTTCGACATGAAGCGGATGATTTTTGGCGGCTTCAAGGTCGAGGTCGACCTCTGAGACGGGCAGCGGGCCTGGACATCCCGTCAGCTTTCCGCGGCGGGATGTCGTTATGCGTCTTCCCCACGGGACGTCGGACGCTTGACAGCAATTTCTACGGAACCGGACGCGGCACCGCGGTATCTTTGCGCGACTTTTCTCCTCAAGACTACCGCCCCGATGAACAAGCCGACTGCCGCGACCTCGCAGTTCTCCGGATATCAGAAACTCGTCGTCGCGATGCTCGCGTTCCTGCAGTTCGCGGTCATCCTGGATTTCATGCTCATGTCGCCGCTGGGTGCGGTCATCATGCCGGCGCTGTCGATCGATGCCGTGCAGTTCGGCATGGTCGTGTCTGCGTATGCGTTTGCTGCCAGTGCATCCGGGCTGCTGACGGCAGGATTCGCTGATCGGTTCGACCGCAAGAAGCTGCTGCTGTTCTTCTATCTGGGATTCATCCTCGGCACCTTGTGGTGCGGACTTGCGCAGAGTTTCGAAGCGCTGCTGATGGCGCGCATCGTCACAGGACTGTTCGGCGGGGTCATTGGCTCCATCGTTCTGGCGATTGCGACCGATCTGTTCGCCCCCGAGGTGCGCGGACGCGTGATGGGATTCATCCAGACGGCATTCGCTGCCAGTCAGGTACTGGGCATCCCCCTGGGAATCTATCTGTCGAATCGCTGGAACTGGCATGTGCCGTTCCTCGCGATGGCGGTGCTCGGTGCCGTCGGTGGGCTGCTGGTGTTCTGGAAGATGGAACCCGTCGCCGAACATCTGAAAAAGCCGCAGGAGCGCAGCGCGTTCGAGCATCTGCTGCACACGCTCATCGAACCGCGATATCTGCTGGCCTTCGTGACGGTGACGTTTCTTGCCACGGGCGGCTTCATGCTGATGCCCTTCAGCAGTGCGTTCACGGTCAACAATCTCGGCATCTCGCTGGCCAGTCTGCCGACCATTTATCTGGTCACAGGGCTGGCCACGATTTTCGTCGGACCGATCGTGGGGCGGCTCGCGGATACCTTCGGCAAGTTGCGCGTGTTCTTCATGGGCACCACGCTGACCATCATCATGGTGCTGGTCTACACGCACCTCGGCGTGACGACGCTGACAGTGGTCATCCTCGTCAACGTCGTCATGTTCGTCGGCATTTTCTCGCGCATGATTCCGTTCCAGGCATTGATGACGCAGGTGCCCGCGCTGACCCAGCGCGGTTCATTCAATGCCATCAATGCTTCCATCCAGCAATTGTCGGGCGGACTTGCTTCGCTGGTCGCCGGTCACATCGTGCAGGTCGGAACGGACGGCCGGATCCTGCACTACGACGTCGCCGGGTACGTCGTTGTCGGGACCTCGCTGCTGACGCTGTTCCTGCTGTGGCGGCTGCAGCGAGGCATCGGCCATCCCGTGCCCGCGCCGGCGGTGTGAAAGCCTGATGAGGCGCTGCGAACGAAGGGTTGTCGTTCGCAGCGCCTGTTCACTGCTTCAGAGATTCACACTGGCCATGCTGGCGGCGGCATAGCGTGCACCTGCGATCGCGGTGCTTGCCAGGATGGCGTCGATTTTCGCCAGTTCCTCCGCAGACAGTTCGATCTGGGTTGCTGCCGCGTTTTCATGAAGACGCGTGGTGCGGCGTGTGCCCGGAATCGGCACGATGTCCTCGCCCTGATGCAGCAGCCACGCCAGTGCCAGCTGCGCAGGCGTTCGTCCGCGTTCCTCGGCAATTTCCTTGATCGCGTCGACCAGACGCAGATTCTGGTCGACGTTCTCGTCGGAAAAGCGTGGATTCGTGCGTCGCCAGTCGCTGGAATCGAGCTGCCCGGCATTCTGTATCGTGCCTGTCAGGAAGCCGCGACCCAGCGGACTGTAGGCGACGAAGCCGATCCCCAGCTTGCGGCAGGTCGGCAGCACGCTCTGCTGCACATCGCGTGTCCACAGCGAGAACTCGCTCTGCAATGCCGCGATGGGATGAACTGCAGCCGCGCGCTTTACCGTTTCGGCCGATGCTTCCGACAATCCGAGATGCCGCACCTTGCCGGCCTTGACCAGCTCCGCCATCGCACCAACGGTTTCCTCGATGGCGACGTCGGGATCGACGCGATGCTGGTAATACAGATCGATCTGTTCGACGCCGAGCCGCTCGAGGCTCGCGTCGCAGGCACTTTTCACATACTCGGGCCGGCCATTCACGCCGAGCATGCGACCGTCCGGCGCCCGCACGTTGCCGAACTTGGTCGCCAGCACCACTTCGCTGCGCCGATTGCGCAGCACCTGCGCGAGCAGCCGCTCGTTGGCTCCGACACCGTACATGTCGGCGGTGTCGAGGAAATTGGTGCCGATGTCGATTGCGTGATTGATCACCTGCAGATTGGTGGCTTCATCTGCGGGTCCGTAGAAATCCGACATGCCCATGCAGCCAAGGCCAATGGCGGAAACTTCGAGCTGTCCGAGGCGTCGTCGTGGAATAGAAGTCATGGGATACCTCCTTGCGGTTCGCTGCACAGACTACGAACCGGGCGGCACGGCCGGTAGCCATGTCCTACGGCATCCTTGCCCGATTGTCCGGACATGGGGAGTCGCAGGGTGCGAGCGGCAGAAATGCATCCGCAGGCGCGTATGATCTGTTACGTCCCGGCGATGGATTCCATGAAATGAACAGCGAGCTTCGCAGCAGCGACAACAAGATCGTGCCGATCGATCCGGCGCAGGCCGAGCTGGTGCGCAGAGTCGAGAACGGCGCGCACTGCGACGGCGTCACGGCAACCGCGCTGCCGGGCGTGGCATTCATCCGCGGCAGTGAAGTGGCGCAGCCGCTGCCGGCCGTGTACTCGCCCAGTCTTTGCGTGGTGGTGCAGGGTCGCAAGCGCGCCATCATCGCCGACGAATCCTTCTACTACGACGCCTTCAACTATCTGTTCGTGTCCGTGACCTTGCCCATGATGGGTCAGATCCTGGACGCCTCACCGCAACGCCCTTATCTGTGCATCCGCATCGAGGTGGACATGCGCGAGGTCAGCCGGCTGTTGCTCGAGATCGCCGATCAGGGCGCGGCCATCGAGCGCACGAGTAAACCGCTGTATGTCGGGCGCATGCATGCCGAACTGACGGACGTACTGCTGCGCTTCGTGCGGTTGCTCGATACTCCGCAGGATATCGCTGTGCTCGCGCCGCTTGCCGCCCGCGAGATCTGGTATCGCCTGCTGCGCGGCGAGATCGGACCTGTACTGCGTCAGCTAGTCGAACAGGACGGACCCGTGCAGCGCGTCAGCCGCGCGATCGAAATGCTGCAGAAGCGGTATGACCAGCCGCTGCACGTGGAGGATCTCGCCGAAGCTGCCCACATGAGCGTTTCGACATTTCATGCGCACTTCAAGACGGTCACGTCGATGTCGCCGCTGCAGTTTCAGAAGCGCCTGCGATTGCATGAGGCGCGTCGGTTGATGGTGAGCGAAGGTCTGGACGGCGCGGGCGCCGGACATCGCGTCGGGTATTCGAGTCCCTCGCAGTTCAATCGCGAATACCGGCGGCTGTTCGGCGCGCCGCCGCATCGGGACATTGTGCAGCTGCGTGCCCAGCGCTGAAACTGCCGCCGGACAGTGGGCTTCACCTGAGCTGACAGATCGCTGTGCGACTGTCCGGCCTCTGCCTGTCATGAAAGTCCTGCGGGATTCGCTGGAGCCACGAGTTGTCGTCGTGCTGAACGATGCCTCGGGATACGCCCGGAAATTGGCGGCGACGCTCGTTCGCTGGTGAGCCCGGCACCGCAGACGCACTAAGACAAAGACTGATTCGCTGCCCGGTCCCTACGGCGTGCGCCATGCGTGCCGCTACAGAGTGCGCTCGCTGCGGACTCGTCTCTCTGAACGTCGACCCTCGAGCCATTCGACACCGGGCACTTTCCCTCGCTGTCGTCTGCAGCAACCCGGAGAGTTGAAGGAGTCATCGTGAGTCTGTCGAATCTGCGCATCAATACCCGCTTGATCGGCGCTTTCAGCGTGATCGTGGCAATCATGATCGTGCTGGTGAGTACCGCAAAGATCAGCCAGGACAGGCAGGTTGCTGCGCAGGACATGAACGTTCACACCTACAAGGTGATGGATGAAGCGGACGCAATGCTTGCAGCGTTGATCGATATCGAGACCGGCTCACGCGGTTACATGCTCACGGGCGTGGACTCGTTTCTGGAGCCGCTCACCAAGGGTCGGCAGTCGTTCGATACGCACTGGCATACGATCAAGGACCTGACGGCCGACAATGCGTCGCAGCAGCGTCGCCTCGACGCGCTCAAGGATGCGATGACGGCCTGGTACTCGATCGGAGTGGATCCGGGGCTGGTGTTGCGACGTGAAGTCGTTGCCGGGTCGAAGAATATGGATGCGGTGGTTGCCTATGTTCGCGAGGCGAGCGGCAAATCCGGCATGGATGAAATGCGCCGCCAGCTTGCCGAGATCGGCAGTGTCGAGATGGATCTGCTGGCGCAGCGTCGGGCACAGATGCAGTCCGCCCGGGAGACCGCCAGTTTCGTCTTGATCGGTGGCGGCGGACTTGCGGTCGCACTGGCCATCATTCTGGCGGTCGTGATCGGCCGCAGCATCATTGCGCCGCTGCGGCAGGTGCTGAGTGCGACAGAGGATCTGCGTGCCGGCGACGGCGATCTGACGTATCGGCTCCCGCCGATGGGTGCGGAGTTCGGTCAGATCTCGACGTCGATGAACGGCTTCATTGAAAAGCTGCAGGCCATCATTCTCCAGACCAAGGAAGCCAGCGACTCGATCTCCTCCGGTGCAATGCAGATTGCGCGTGGCAACGACGATCTGAGCCACCGTACTCAGGAGCAGGCTGCTGCGCTGGAAGAAACGGCGTCGAGCATGGAAGAGATGACGGCAACGGTAAAGCAGAACGCAGACAATGCCCGTCAGGCCAATCAGCTATCGAGCAATGCCCGCAGCCATGCGGAGAAGGGCGGTTCAGTGGTGCAGCGCGTGGTTGGTGCCATGGAAGAGATCAACGCATCGAGCCGCAAGATTGCCGACATCATCGGGGTCATCGACGAGATCGCGTTCCAGACCAATCTGCTGGCGCTCAACGCTGCGGTCGAAGCGGCGCGTGCCGGGGAACAGGGCCGCGGTTTCGCCGTGGTCGCGACGGAAGTGCGCAGCCTGGCGCAGCGCAGCGCAACGGCGGCAAAGGAAATCAAGGAACTCATCAGCGACTCGGTGCAGAAGGTCAGCGCGGGCACGGAGCTGGTGGACGAGTCAGGCAGGACGCTGAACGACATCATGGAGGCCGTGAAGAAGGTCAGCGACATCGTCGCCGAGATTGCGGCCGCCAGCGAAGAGCAGGCCGCCGGCATCGAACAGGTGAACAACGCCGTGACGCAGATGGATTCGACGACGCAGCAGAACGCGGCGCTGGTCGAAGAGGCTTCGGCGGCGAGCAAGACGCTCGAGGAACGGTCGCGATCGATGGTGGATCTGATGTCGCAGTTCAAGACGGGGACGGCCGAGCCGCAGTCTGTCGGTGCGATGCAGGTTCGTACGCCGTCGGCGAGCGTTGCCGCGTTCGTACCGCGCAGAAAGTCCACGACTGTTCGAAGGACGGCGGCGGCGCCACTCGCGAAGGTGAGCGGCAGTGACACTGCCTGGCAGGAGTTCTGATCATGACGCAGGCCATGACTGAAGACACGGCCGTGGCTCACCGCCAGTCCGATACGCGACAGGTGTTGTCATTCACGCTGGAGGGTGAGACCTATGCAGTCGACATCCTGCGTGTCCGTGAGATCCGCGGGTACACCGCGGTGACCCGGATGCCGGAGGCGCCCGCGCATATGCTCGGTGTGCTGAATCTGCGCGGCAGCATCGTGCCGATCATCGACATGCGCCGCCGTATCGGTGTGGCGCCGATCGAGCCGTCGCCGCTGACCGTCGTTGTCGTGCTGTCAGTCGAGGGGAGCCGCGGACGACGCGACTTCGGCCTGGTCGTGGATGCGGTGTCGGACGTGCTGGATATTCCGATCCCGGATATCCGTCCGGCGCCGGATGTTGTCGACAGCCGCGGCGAGGATCTCGTGAGCGGCCTGGCTCAGGTCGGCAATCGCATGGTTATGTTGATCGACATCGATCGCATGCTGGGCGGCGAATTGCAGCTGCCCGCGGCGGCTTGAGGAATCTCCGTACTGCGGTCGGCAGGATTCGTCCCGACAAGGCCCTCACGCAACCTGTGCAGAGGTTCCCTAGCGAACGATCTTGCGGATGCGGAACGTGCGACCCTTGATCTTGCCCGCGCGCAGGCGCCGCAGGGCAAGGTCGTACGCGTCGCGGGAAATGGCCACGTAGGTTCGTGTGGGGAATACGTCGATCCTGCCGATGGCGTCGGCAGGTAACCCCGCCGTACCGGTCAGTGCGCCCAGCACATCCCCGGGGCGCAGCTTGTCCTGTTTGCCGGCATCGATGGCCAGGGTCAGGTGCGAAGCAAGCAACGCACTGCGATCGGCAGGTACCGGCAGCTTCTCCCAATGCAGGGCTTCGCCGAGGCGCGCCTCGATCACTCTGACCCGGTTCAACTCCCGCGGCGTACACAGACTGAGCGCCGTGCCTTCACGACCCGCGCGACCGGTTCGGCCGATCCGATGCAGATGCGTGTCGGCGTCGGAGGCAATGTCGTAGTTGATGACCATGGGCAGATCGGCGATGTCGAGCCCGCGTGCTGCGACATCCGATGCCACCAGCACCGCGCAGCTGCGGTTCGCAAAGCGCACCAGCATTTCTTCGCGATCGCGTTGATCGAGTTCGCCATGCAGGGCAAGCACGTCGATGCCGCGCGACGCGAGCGCTTCAGCGACTGTCCGCACATCCTGACGTGTATTGCAGAAGACCACTGCGGATTCCGGTCGATATTCCAGCAGCAGGGCTTGCAGCGCGTCGATCTTGCGATCCGGCTCTACCTCGAAGAAGGTCTGCGCAATGGCGGGTTCATCACCCTGATCGGGAACAACGATATGTTCGGCGTCGCGCTGAAAGTGAGCGCTGATGTCGCGAATGGGTTCCGGGATGGTCGCCGAGAACATCAGCGTCTGGCGGCGCGCGGGTGTGCCTTCGATGATGTTGTGCAGGTCATCGGCGAATCCCATATCGAGCATGCGGTCAGCTTCGTCCAGCACCAGCACGTCGATCGCGCCCAGCGGCAGCGCGCCTTTCTGCAACAGTTCGAGAATCCGACCCGGCGTGCCGACCACGATGTGAGGCTCATGCGTCAGCGACGCCAGATGCGGGCGCAGCGGTACACCACCGCACAGGGTCAGTACCTTCACATTCGGGATGAATCGCGCGAGCCGACGGATCTCGCGGCTCACCTGATCCGCCAGCTCGCGGGTCGGGCAGAGTACCAGGCTCTGCAGTGTCACCTGTGCGGCATCGAGGCGCGACAGGATGCCGAGTGCAAAAGCGGCGGTCTTGCCGCTGCCGGTGCGCGCCTGCGCCACGACATCGCGACCGGCAAGAATCGGCGGCAGGCTGGCGGATTGCACCGGGGTCATCTGCAGGTAACCGATCTCCACCAGCGCGCGTTGCAGGGGTTCGCTCAGGTTCAGCGTCGAGAAGTTCGTCATGGCGCGCATGATGCCTGCAAATCAGCGGACGAAACGGACTATTCGCGTCGCGAGAGCGCCCCGATGCGAGGGCAGGCATACTCGCAGCGGCGTTCGCGACATGAGCACAGAGCCGGCGATATGAAAGTGTGGGTGGATGCGGATGCCTGTCCGGGCGTCATCAAGGAAATCCTGTTTCGCGCCGCGGAGCGCGCCCGGGTTCAGACGATTCTGGTGGCGAATCAGCCCATGCGGATTCCGCCTTCCCGGTACATTCGCTTCACGCAGGTGGCAGCGGGTTTCGACGTTGCCGACAAACACATCACCGGCGTGCTCGAACCGAACGATCTGGTCATCACTGCCGACATTCCGCTGGCCGCCGCGGCCATCGACAAGGGAGCGCACGCGCTGAATCCGCGCGGCGAACTGTATACGCGCGATACCATTCGCGAACGCCTGACCATGCGCAATTTCATGGACGAGTTGCGCGGCAGCGGCGTGGTCACTGGCGGACCGGCGCCTTTCGGTCCGCGTGATCGCGAAGCGTTCGCCAACAGCCTGGACCGGCTGCTGCGCAAATACGCACCACCGGCGGCCGACAGCAAGTAGGTTTCGGCAACACACAGTTCGCGGATTTCTTTCCAGAGCCCGAGACATTCAGCAGGGGCCCGGCTGATCGCTGAATCATTGTCGCCGGGCACACAAAAGCTGAAACCTGTTCCCGGCGAGCACAGGCCACAGAGAGATAGACTTGGCCGGTAATGCACAGATCAGCCTCATGATGCGTGGGCCGGACCGGACTGCTCGCGCCGCGATGAACGCACTCGATACCCGCCGCTGGATCGAGTTCGAGAAATTGCGTCTCATCGTTGCCAATCTGAATGTGGCGCTGACGTTTTCGTTTGCCGCCGGCTGTCTGCTGGTCATCGTGCTGCGCAAGGTGCAGCCCGCATTGCTGCTCGTTCTCTGGGTGTCCGTGACCGCGCTGATCAGCGTCATGCGCTATCTGCATGCACGTGAGTTCAGACACACGCCCGAAGATGCGGTCGATCTCAGGCACTGGCGTGCACGCGTGGACTTCGGCACTGCCGTTTCCGGTCTGTGGTGGGGATGCGGCGCGGTGATGCTGTTTCCGGATGACTTGCCGCATCAGGTCTACATTGCCTTCATCCTCGCCGGCATGGGCGCGGCAGCCATGACTTCCTACGCAGCGCTGCGTCGCACCTACTTTCTGTTCCTTCTGCCCAGCGTTCTGCCGCTGATGGGTCGCATTGCCATGGAAGGCACGGAAGTGCACATCTCGATGGCTGTGCTGGTCGGCATGTTCCTGATCGTCGTGGCGCGTTCGGCGATCAACACCGAACGCATGATTGCCACCGTGCTGGAACTGCGTGCACAGAACCTGGAGCTCACCCGGGCGCTGCATCACGAGGCCACGCACGACGCCCTCGTCGACCTGGTGAACTATCGAGAGTTTCATGCGCGCCTTCAGGCGGAGGCGGCGGCATCCTTCAGGGAGAAACATCCTTACGCGCTGCTGTTCGTCGATCTGGATCACTTCAAGCAGATCAACGACACCGCAGGGCACGCGGCGGGTGACGACGCGTTGCGACGCGTAGCTGCAGTACTCAAGGCGGAATTGCGCGCATCGGATACCGCAGCCCGGGTCGGCGGCGATGAATTCGCAGTGCTGTTGCCTCGCTGTCCGCGCGAGCGTGCGCAGGTTGTCGCGGAGAACATTCTCGGCGCGATTCGCGCGCTCGAGTTCACGGTAGCGGGCAGAACGCTGCGGCTCGGTGCCAGCATCGGCGTGGCCTATACCGATGCCGGCGAGCACGATGCACAGACGACGCTGCGTGCTGCGGACGCTGCGTGCTACGAGGCGAAGCGCGGCGGTCGCAATCGCGTCGAAATGAACCACTCGGATCCCGGCTATGAAGTCAGCGGCCGCTTCCAGCTGGAGGACATTGCCCGGGAGCGCAGCGGGGATCCGCAGCGCTGAGGCGTGCGGTGGCACTTTGAGGAAGCAGGCGAATCCCGGGCCGAGATCCGCTCGCCAGTTTCCGCTATTGCACTGAAGGCGATGGCTTGCGGCAGCTGTAGCTGGCAGCGTCGTGTGCATCCGCGCTGCCGTCGAAGTGCGCGTGCGCAGGGAACGGGCAGAGCGGACGGCTTTCGCCCGGCGCGGATTTGCCGGTGGCGATGACGCGATCCGGCGCGCGATCGGATTCAACCCAGTCAACTACGGCACTCAACATGTCGAATTGATCGAGCGTGCGTTCACCGCCGGCGCAATGGCCCATGCCGGGCACCAGGAACAGGCGGCTCCATTGCGTCAGCGGGACCTCGGGATTGTCGTGTCCGAGTTGCTCGTAGTAGCGCACCGTTTCCTGCGCCGAGAACCATGGATCGCTGACGCCGTGCACGAAGATCAGCTTGCCGCCATGGCCGCGGAAGGTACTGAGATTGGTCCATGCGCTGCTGTCACCCACCATCGCGCGCGCATCCATCGCATCGGCCGCTGCGGCATCGACGTCGAAGGTGGGGCCGGCCGGTGGGCCTTCCGGAATCAGCGGGCCTGCCAGCACGCCGGGCAAACCCCTGGTGTTGGTGATGCCCGTGTCGTAGTAGTAGCCGGGATAGACCTGCCGCCCGGCGCTGGTACGCGGCCCTCGCATCACGGTGCGAATGGCGTTGACCTGCGCCGTCGACAGACAGCTGTCCTGCTTCTCTCCCGCGCAGGCAAGCGTGCCCGGATCGAAGCTGCATTCCTGCGGCGCAAAGATCAGACCGTCCTTGTTGCCGTCGATGCCATCGCACGCATTCAGCACACCGTCCACGAGCAGCTTTCGGTCGCTGTCACTCAGTGCGTCGCGAGTCTGCGGTTTGCCCTGTGCATCGCGCGGCGCGATCGCATTGAGCGCGGTCGTCGCGTAGCGCAGACCGAGATTCGAGAAGCTCGTGCGCGCGGCAGGCGCGGCTGCCACGATCCCGTCGTAATAGCCGGGAAATCGTTGCGACATGATCATGGCCTCACGACCGCCCGTGGAGCAGCCGACGAAATATGCGCGCGCCTGCGGCTTGCCGTAGTGCTTCGCAACGATGGCTTTGGCGACCACCGTCACTTCGCCCACCGCCTGATACAGAAAGTTGAGCGCAGCCTGCTGATCGCGCAGAAAGCTGGCATCGAAGCCCTCAGCCTGATGGCCGGAGTCCGTGCTCGCAACGGCGAAGCCACGCATGAGTGCAGATCGGTCGCCGGCGTACGCGCCGCCGAGCGGTGGCTGCACGCTTCCATTCAATCCGCCGCCGCCCTGGAACAGGAACCGGCCATTCCAGTTGGCAGGCAGCGCCACTGCAAAGCCGATTCCGTACGGTTTGCCGTCACGACCGACGCGTTCATCGATGACACCGTCGACGCGGCAATGCGCCGGGACTGCCGGCGAGACGCCGGTTGCAGTGGCGGCAATCTCCCGCGCCTGGCGGATGACAACTTTGTGTCCGGGCATCGAGAACTTCGCAAGCGACGCGCAGGAAGGCGCAGCGCCGGCGATCGGGGCCGCGCACAGTGCGCCCGCGACGCTGATGAGTGCAATGACGTAACGGATCTGCTGCATGACCTCTCCGGGAATGGCTCGGCAACGTGCTCGGGGAAATGACTGCGGAATATGCACGTTGGTGTGGCAGTTGGCGAGTTCGGCCACTGCATCGTCAGGCGGCCGGGGGAGTGATCAGTCCGCAGCAGCATCGGGACTGACCCGCGCAGAAGCAGCCATCGGCGAGTGGAGCTGGAGAAATGCGGCGGTTGCACGGCTGGCGCGAACAGTGATCTCGCGTGCGCTCGGCCGCTTCACGACACCCAGCAGCAGGCTCACCATGAGATTGCCCCACAACAATCCGGCGAATTCCTCGGCAAGGTCAGTGGGATCGCCCTCGAGCAGTCCGGACTGAAATGCCTGCGTCATGATCTGTCGCAAGGCTGCGCGACTCGCCTCGCGACCGATGGAGTCGAGCGTTCTTGCCACGTCGGGGGTGCGAACGGCTTCGGCGATCGCGAGCCGGAACACTGCAATGACGGAGGGGTCGGTAACCTCGCGAATCAGCTGTGTCCCGAAGGTCTCGAGTATTCGCGCGAGAGCGGTGCGATCCTGTGGCACGCCGAGGTCGGCGGGCAGCTTCAGTCGCGATGCGCGCGCGCTGATGCATGCGATGAGCATCTGCCGTTTGTTGCCCACCAGCGCGTACAGCTCGCGTTTCGATACGCGGGCGCGGGTGGCGATTTCCAGTGTGCTGGCTGACGCGTGGCCGTTTCTGGTGAACGCGGCAAAGGCAGCCTCGAGGATGCGTTCGCGCACGCCGGAAGCGTCGTCTTCGCGGCGGTCCCGCGAATGAGCTGTCGTGACCATCGATGCTGCTTTCCTTGACACTGGTACCGCAGAGTACCACACTGCCGCCACGCTGGTACCAGTCGGTACCATTTCCTCTGCCTCGCCCCGAATGGTGGTCGCCATGCCTGTGCAGCTGTACTTCTTCACCAGCATCGCCTTTTCGCTCGTCGCCTAGGGCGTGGTGACCGCGCGATATCTGTGGCCGCGATTGCGTCATCTGAGCAGGGAGGCAGCGCTGCGGCCGCTGCTGGTACTGCACAGCTTCCGTTTCATCGGGCTGGCGTTTCTGGTTCCGGGGGTGGTGTCCCCGGATCTGCCGCCTGCGTTTGCGTATCCCGCCGCCAGCGGCGACATGATGGCTGCGACCCTGGCCTTGCTCGCACTGGCGACCCTGCGATCCAGAGCCGGCATTCTCCTGGTGTGGATCTTCAATCTATGGGGC
>DASTRD010000298.1:0-21126 GCA_035761425.1 Povalibacter sp. | reverse complement strand
GGACGCGTAGCCATCGCCATTGATGACCGACACATTGCGTCTGCGCGGCAACGCCTTTTCGAGGGCACGCGCTTCCATCGGCAATTGCTCGATCAGTACCACGCGATCTTCAGGGCGCAGTACCTGCAATGCCAGCAGCGGTGAACCGGCATAGTGCCGGAATTGACGCGTAGTCTTGCCAGAGGCGGCGATGGCGGCGCTCAGGTAGAACGTCAGTTCCGCTGACGACGACGTCGTTGCGTGCAGACGGCCGATGCCGTCGCGCCACTCGTTGCTGCGGGCGGCTTCCTCGGAATGCAGGTCGTACAGTCCTGGCCCGGCATGGGTATCGAGGAAAAACATCGGTGTCGGCTTGCGCAGCAGACGCGCGAGAATGGCAAGCACGACCACGTGCTTGTGAACGTCAGCGAAGTTGCCGGCGTGAAAGGCGTGGCGATAATTCATGGAACGACATGATAGCGGGGACGGTCCCACGAATCGTTCCATCCTGGAGAACATGCATGATCAGACAGGCGGTTGTCATGGTGATGCTGGCAGCGGCCGGTGCTGCCGCAGGGTCTGAATCGGACGGCACGACGCCGCCGGTCGCAAACGACGACGCGGCTGCCCGTGCCGCGCAACTGGCCACGCAGACGCTGGCCAGGCAGCTGGACGTTCCGGCCGAAACACTGACGGTTGAATCCACCAAAGCGCATACCTGGAGCGATTCCAGCATGGGCTGCGGCGAGCCCGGCGCGGTAGCGATGCAGGTGATTACCGAGGGCTACATCGTCACGCTGGCAGCCGCCGAACGGAAATACCGGGTGCACGTGTCTGGCAGTACTGCGATCGTTTGCAGCAGACCGCTGTTGCAGCGCGAGGCCAAGCGCCCGATGACCAATGCGCGCGGGCTCGACCTGATGATCGCCAAAGCGCGGACCGATCTGATACAGCGCCTCGACGCAGATCCGGACAGGATCCGGTTGCTGGGCACTCAACCGCAGCGATGGGAAGACAATGGGCTGGGCTGTCCGCGCGCCAATGAAGAAATCATTGCGCAGCCGGTGAACGGTTACCGGCTGACGTTTTCATACCGATCCCGCGTCTATACCTATCACACCGACATGACTGACGTGCGCGCCTGCCCGCCGATCGAAACGAACTGACGTCCTGCACCACAGGAATCTCCGCATGAAAGAAGGGCCACCTTGAGGTGGCCCTTCGGTTGCAGGCAGCGGTGCCTGGCTATCTGCCCTTCTTTTTCTTCTTCTCGATGTGCAGCGACAACTGCGGCTGTGCCAGCGGAATGTTGTTCTGGAGCAGCCACAACGACGTGCCGGTCGGACCGCTGAGTCCGACGTCGACGGTGCCGTTGGGCTCGACACCGAAGGAATTCAGGTCAGGCACGACTTCCTTCGACAGATCGACGGTGCCGCGCTGGACGTCCTGTTCGCCATCGCGTGCGGTGACGGTGAGAACGTAGTGGAACTTCTCCGGTACGAAACCGCCGTCCGCGGCCAGCGTGAACGGCAGGATCACTACGCGATCGTTGAAATCCCAGCCGGTGATCGGCGCCCAGTCGATGAAACCGTCGCCGTCAGCATTGAATTGCAACGTCGCGTACTCGCCCGGATCCTGATCGATGTAATCCGACAGGTCGGTGCCTTCGAGGAAGGCATCCGGTTCGCCGTCGTTGTTGGTATCGATCGCGAGGGTGAAGTTCAGGTTCGACACGTGTTCGAACGCACGCTCCAGCGCGAAGCCGAATTCGATCACGTGATAACCGGCATAGAGCGCCGGGTCGCCGCGGCGGAAGCCCGTCGCTGCTATCGAACCGTAGGTACGGTTCTGCTGCTCACCACCGAGCTTGGCAAGCGTGAACCCTTCGGCCCAGCCGAGCGCGGGACCGAAGTTGCGAACCTTCACGTCAGCCAGTCCGTTGTCGGGCAGCACCAGCAGACCCGATGCAGCATCGACGACAGCCAGATAGCCAACGCGCAGCGAATCCTTGCCGTCGTTGAATACACACCAGCCATCGACCTCTGTCTGACTGTGGATGGCGTTGTCGTAGACACCGGCCTTCCACGCCGCCCTCGGATCGAAGCGCAGGCTCACCTGGACTTTCGCCTGACCGTTGGCGTTCACGCGAACGTTGTTCGGGCAGGAGACCTGCACGCCCGGATACGTCTGATGCGGCACATGCGTGACACTGAAGGTGCGACGTTTGCCGCTCAGGTCGCGAACCGTGACGCTTTCGTTGCGGAAGTCGAGCGTGAGCGGATTCAGACGGCCAAACGAAATGCCGCCGGGTGCCGCATAACTCGACAGTGCGACCGCCTTGTCTACACGTATCGCACCGACGCCCTGGCGGGCGAGGTCCGTATCGCCTGAGGCGTTGGAGTTGACGGTGGAGTTCTGCAGCAGCGCTTTGATGGCGCCCTGATTGAGCTTGGGATGTTCCTGCCGCAGCAACGCCGCTGCACCCGCTGCATGCGGTGCGGCCATGGACGTGCCTTGCAGATTCAACCCACCGGTGCCAGTGCCCGCGCCCGCAGAGACGATTGCCACGCCCGGTGCCGACAGGTCCGGCTTGAACGTCGAGCCGCCATGTCCCGGACCGCGGGAAGAGAAATCGGCAATCTGATCGTCTCGCGACGGATCGAGTGCTGCGTCCAGTGTGACGGTTACGCCGGTAGCAGCGGCGAGTTTCGCACCGGCCGTATAGGAGATCATCAGCCCTGGGATGGTGACCGTGTCATCGAGTCCGCCCATGACGATCGGGTCGACGCGATCCGGGGCCGTGCCATCGTTGTAGACCACAATGGCTTTCGCGCCGGCAGCCTGCGCGGCGTGATACTTGTCGATGAACCCGCATACGCCGCGGATGATCAGGGCGATCTTGCCGCTGACCTGCGCGGCATTGGTGAGCGGCGCACAGCCATCGGCCGGCGTGGCAGGCACCAGCGGACCGCTGATCGGACCGGTCTGCGCGAAGGTTATCGGACCCGCTCCTTCCAGCGATGGATATACGCCAGCGACCGAGGCGGGCGCATTCACAGTGAAGCGGCTGTAGAGACGACCGCCGGGAGAATTGGCCGCCGTGGAAATTGCCGACGAGGCAATGGCCGGAGCGCCGGTGACGTAGGGAGTGTTGCCTTCGTTGCCGGAGGATGCCACGACGATGATGCCGACCTTCGCCGCATTGTTGGCGGAGATGGCGGACGGATCGTCGGGTTCGCCAAGCGGCGAGCCCAGGCTCATGTTGATCACATCGAGGTGGTCGCTCATGTCGCCGTCGCCGTTCGGATCCATGGCCCACTCGATACCGAGCGAAGTCAGATCCGTACTGCCGGCAACATCGCCGAAGACCTTGATCGCATAGAGATCCGCTTCGGGCGCAACGCCTGCACCGACACTGCCGGGCACGCCAATGCCCGCAACCGTGCCGGCGACGTGCGTGCCATGGCCGACATCGTCGGGATCATCGACAACGACGTCGAGCGGATCGCCGTCGGGTACGGGGACGGACTCCGGATCGCGCGCGTCGTAGTTCGCACCGGCGAAGTCGATGCCACCTTTCACCTTGGCAGTGGGGAAGGTGCCCGGTTCGACGACGTTGGGATCGTTGCTCAGATAGTCAGCGGGATTGCCGCTGCCACCGAAGTCGGCGTGCGTGTAGTCGATTCCGGAATCGATGATGCCGACCTTGACTCCCTTGCCTTTGCCCACGCTGGACCAGACTGCGGGTGCGCCGATCCACGGCACACTGTCGATGTTGTCGAGCTTGTGCAGTTCGACGCGTCCGACCGAGCGAACACCCGGGAGCGAACGGATCGATTCGATCTCGGATGCACGCACGCGGATACGAAAGCCGTTCGCCGCCACGCGCTGGCTGGAAAGGATCTGTGCGCCGTGACTCGCCAGCACGTTGCGGAAGGACGATTGTTGCGCCGAGACGCGCGCCGCCTGTGCTCGTTGCGCCGATGACGATGCAAACGTGCCGCTGGTTTCCATGCTCTGCGCATTGAGTTCAGCAACGGCCGGTTCATCGAGCTGCACGAAGACCTGGATGCGACCCTGCTCGTCGGATACGGATGTGCCGTGCAGTTTGAGCGAAGGTGGCGCACCGTCGCGTTTGTGCACGCCCGCGGCGTGCGTTGGCATGGCTGCGAGCGCCGTGCTTAACAAAGCGGTCGCGATCGCCGATCGCAACCTGAGTACGGATTGAATCATTGGAGCATCCCCGAGGTTTGTTATTGCGCCAGACGCGGTCCGACGGGGATGGTGGAACTGCCTTGTCGAGCGCAGCTGTCAGCCCCGCATCGAAACGTCGCGCCTCCTTGCGCTGCAGGCAGTTCTGCCTGAAGTGCAAAACGCAACGCGAGCCGGCACATCGATGCCACGCATACATGGGTCATTGCGGGAACAGATTGCGGCTCGCGCAATCGTCGCGACGGACGCTACTCCGCGCATTGTGCGAATTCAATCACGCAAATGCGCAGTCACAGAGTTGCGAGCGAGGTGGAAAACGCTTGTATACACGCCATGGTTTCGCATCGGCGTGCATCAAGCGACGTGACTGCACCGTCAGGAATGCGCGAGTTCGGTCAGCCAGTCGCGCGGTCGCAGAAAGTCCCGGTAAAGACGCTCTTCGGGAGAACCGGCGGGCGGTTGCCAGTCGTATTCCCAGCGCACCAGCGGCGGCAGGGACATGAGGATGGATTCAGTACGTCCACCGGACTGAAGGCCGAAGGACGTGCCGCGGTCGTATACCAGATTGAATTCGACGTACCGCCCGCGGCGATACAACTGGAACTGCCGTTCGCGTTCGCCCCATGGCAAAGCGCGCCGGCGCGCAACGATGGGAAGATAGGCGTCGAGAAAGTGATTGCCGACGCTGCGCTGGTAGGCGAAGCAACGCTCGAACCCCCAGGCGTTGAGATCGTCGAAGAAGAGTCCGCCGACGCCGCGCGTTTCATTGCGGTGTTTCAGGAAGAAATAACGATCGCACCAGGCCTTGTGCTGCGCGTACACGTCCGCACCGAACGGCGCGCAGGCCTGTTGCGCGGTGCGATGCCAGTGCAGCACGTCTTCTTCGAAGGGATAGTAGGGAGTGAGATCGAAACCGCCGCCGAACCACCACGCCGATCCGTTCGGGCCGCTCGCGGAAAAGAAGCGCACGTTGGCGTGGGTGGTTGGAATGTAGGGATTACGCGGATGAAAGACGAGGGACACGCCCGTCGCAATCCATGAGGCACCGGCAAGCTCGGGCCGCTGTGCCGTAGCGGACGGTGGCAGCTTCGAACCCATGACGTGGGAGAAATTGACGCCGGCCTGTTCGAAGACCTCGCCGTCGCGCAGGACGCGAGTCTCCCCGCCGCCGCCCTCGGCACGCTGCCAGCGGTCGCGGCGAAATACCGCGCCGCCATCCGTCTGTTCCAGTTGCGAGCAGATGCGATCCTGCAGTTCTCGCAGGTAAGCCAGTACGGGCTCGACGTTGGCGGTGCCTTCTGACATGGCTCGACTGAAAGCTATCGGGCAGACTTCTTTTTCGACGCCTTCTTTTTCGCCGCCGGCTTTTTCGCAGGGGCTGTTTTTGCTGCGGCAGTTCTGGTCGCCGGCGATTTCTTCGCCGCTTTGGCCGCGGCCTTCAACGGTTTTTCTTCGGCCGTTGCGGCGGGGGCGCTCGCGGTCTTCACCGCCGCCTTTTTGGCGCCGAACCGGCCACGTCGCACCGGTGCGGCTGCGAGCAACTCCCTGCATTCATCCAGGGTCAGCGTGCGCGGCTCGCGTTCTTTCGGAATCTTCGCGTTCTTGACCCGATCGGTGATGTACGGACCGTAGCGACCGTTCAGCACCTGAATGCCGGCATCCGGGAAATCGAGAATGATGCGATTGGCATCCAGTTCTTCCTTGGCGCGGATCAGTTCCATCGCACGCGGGAGCTCGACCGTGTACGGATCGTCGTCCTTGATCGAGGCAAATTTCTTGTCGCCATACTGTACGTAGGGTCCGAAGCGACCGATGGCCACACGGATCGGTTTGCCGTCGGGCATGTGACCGAGCGTGCGAGGCAGCTTGAACAGTTCGAGTGCGTCCGCGAGCGTGACGGAATCCATGCGCTGGTGCGGACGCAGGCTTGCGAACTTCGGCTTCTCTTCATCGTCCTTCGTGCCCATCTGCACGAACGGACCATATTTGCCGTAGCGCACCGAGATCGGTTTGCCGGTCACGGGATCCTTGCCGAGCTCGCGCGCCTCGGACACATCTTCGCGGGTTACGGTCCGATCGACCGAATCGACCTGGTTCTTGAAGTCCTTCCAGAACTTGTCGAGCACCGGCACCCATTCTTCCCTGCCATCGGCAATTTCATCCAGATCGTCTTCCATCTTGGCGGTGAAGCCATAGTCGACGTAGTGCTCGAAATTGCGGGTAAGGAACTTGTTGACGATCTTGCCAAGATCGGTGGGGAAGAAGCGTTTGTTGACCAGCTCCGCGTACTTCTTGCCCGTCAATGTCTGGATGATGCTCGCATAGGTCGAAGGGCGGCCGATGCCGTATTCCTCGAGCGCTTTCACCAGGCTGGCTTCGGAAAAACGTGGCGGCGGTTCGGTGAAGTGTTGTTCGGGACGCAGAGCGAGCAGCTTCAATGCATCGCCGACTTCCATCGGCGGCAGGATGCGGTCGTTGTCATCGTCGCTGGCGTCATCCAGCCCTTCCTTGTACACGGCGATGTAGCCCGGCTTCACCAGTGTCGATCCGTTGGCACGCAATACCGCCGCCGCGCCTTCGCGTTTCGGGCTGGTGCCCGGCACCAGATCCACAGCGACGGTATCGTAAACGGCGGGTTCCATCTGACTGGCGACTGCACGCTTCCAGATCAGGCTGTAGAGCCGGAACTGATCGGATTCGATTTTGCCTTCCAGCTTGTCCGGACTGAGCGACGCCGATGTGGGGCGAATGGCTTCGTGTGCTTCCTGCGCATTCTTCGCCTTGGTCTTGAACACACGCGGCGCATCGGGCAGGGATTCCTTGCCGTACATGGATACGATCACCTGACGGATTTCCGTGAGGGCTTCCGCGGCGAGATTCACCGAGTCGGTACGCATATAGGTGATCAGACCGACGGCGCCTTCGCCGAAGTCCACGCCTTCATAAAGCTGTTGTGCCAGGCGCATGGTGCGCTGGGCACCGAACCCGAGTTTGCGCGCCGCTTCCTGTTGCAACGTCGAGGTGGTGAAAGGCGGCGCCGGATTGCGCCTGCGCTGCTTGCGATCGATGGAGGCGACGCTGAGATCGCCGTTCGCTGCGCGTTCGATGGCGTTGCGAACGTCGCTGGCCTGTGCCTCGTTGGTGACCGTGAACTGCTCGACCTTCTCCCCGCGATATTCGACCAGTCGCGCCGGGAATTGCTGGGAGGACTTTTCCGCGTCCGCATCGATGGTCCAGTACTCGCGCGGCACGAAGCGGGCGATTTCGTCCTCCCGTTCGCAGATCATGCGCAGTGCCGGGCTCTGCACGCGTCCCGCGGACGCACCGGGCAGGCCGGCCTTCTTCCACAACAGCGGCGACAGGTTGAAACCGACCAGATAGTCGAGCGCGCGCCGCGCCTGCTGCGCGTTCACCAGATCCTGCGAAATTTCGCGCGGCTGCTGAATGGCTTCACGGATCGCGTTGCGGGTGATCTCGTAGAACACCACGCGGTGCACATCCTTGCCGTCCAGCGCCTTGAGCTGCTTCAGCAGTTCGGTGAGATGCCAGGAAATGGCTTCGCCTTCGCGGTCAGGGTCGGTCGCCAGATACAGCGACCCGGCCTTTTTCAACGCACGCGCGATGGCCTGCACGTGTTTCTCGTTCTTCTCGAGAATCTGATAACGCATCGCGAACTTGTGCTTCGGATCGACGGCTCCTTCCTTGGGCACCAGATCGCGCACGTGACCGTACGACGCCAACACTTCGAAGTTGTTGCCGAGGTATTTCTTGATCGTTTTCGCCTTCGCGGGCGATTCGACGATGACGAGATTCTTCTGGTCCATAAAAAAAGAAACCGCGGTTGGCCGCGGTGCTTGAATACTTGATTTGCTATGGGCGTGTCAGTGCACTGCGTCCAGCCGGTTATCGAACACCAGGTCTTCCATCCGCAAGTAGGCACTTTCCTGCCCCGGCTGGCTGAAAAGCACCATCAAGACCACCCATTTCACCTGCTCGATGTCGATCTGACGCGCGTCGAGCGCCAGCAGTCGATCGATCACGAGTTCGCGCTGCACGGCATTCAGAATGCCGATGTTCTCCAGATAGAGAATGTAACCGCGGCAGTCGGTATCCAGACGCGCCTGCTCACGCGGATCGAATACGCGGATCGCCCGGGACGTCGGCGTCGCGACGACACGCTGCGGGTCGGCAGACAACTGTTCGAGCCATTCGAGCGCCCGGTCGACTTCACGTTCCGAGAATCCAGCTCGTTCCAGTTCGTCCTTGAGAGTATCGCGGTCGGGCTCGGGGGCAGACTCGATGTCGGCGTCGAAATAATTCTCGAAAAGATAAATGAGAATATCGAGCACGCTTTCCTTCATTTCACTGCCTTGGATGTGCGCGGACATAGAGACCGCCGGGGTAGGGGAGGATGTGACCGTCCAGTTCGAGGATCAGCAACATCGAAGCCACCTCGTCGGCCCTGAGCCCGGTACGCACGACCAGAAGGTCCACGCCGGCCGGCTCGAAGCCGAGGGCATCTAACAGGATTTCATATCCTTTGTCCAATCGCGGGCCGGAAGCTTCTGATCTCGCCGGGATTCCCGGCAGTTGCGATCGTTCCGGAGTAACTGGGGTCTGCGCCAGGCATTGCAAGCTGTCGCTCAGCGGACGCAGCTCCTCGAATATGTCATCAGCCGTCTCGACCAGCTTGGCGCCCTGCCGGATCAGCCGATGGCAACCACGTGACATCGGGTTGTGAATGGAACCGGGAATGGCAAATACCTCGCGCCCCTGCTCGGCGGCGAGACGTGCCGTAATCAGCGAACCGCTGCGCACCGCCGCTTCAACGACGAGAGTGCCCAGCGAAAGCCCGGCAATGACGCGATTGCGACGCGGGAAGTTGCCTTTCATCGGCAGCGTCCCGGTGCCGAACTCGCTGACCAGTGCGCCGCATTGCGTAATCTGCGCCGCCAGCGCTGCATGACTGCGGGGATAGTTCACGTCGAGTCCAGTGCCGCACACCGCGATCGTGGCCCCGCCAGACAACGCACCACGATGACTGGCAGCATCGATTCCGATCGCCAGCCCGCTGGTCACCGTCAACCCGCACCGGGCCAGATGAGCGGCAAAGTCGTAAGCAGTCTCGGCGCCCGGTGGCGTGGGGTGACGTGCCCCCACCATGGCGAGTTGAGGCATCGCGAGCCATGACGGTGAGCCACGGACGAACAGTCCGAGGGGCGCATCATCGAGACGGCCGAGCAGCGGCGGATAGTCGGGCGATTCCAGGCAGATGAAATGATGCGATTCGCAGTCGAGCCAGCGGCGATCCGCGTCGATCGACTCACGAGGCGGCGATGCCAGCCAGTCGACAAGCCCTTTGCTGGCTCCGGCGGCCCGCAGCGCCCTGGCAGAGGCAGCAACGATGTCGGACACACCTGCGAAGTGCTGGCGCAGGGCGTGAAAGCTCGAGCGTTCGAGCGCAGGTGCGCGATTCAGTGTCAGCCAGGCAGTGAGCTCATCCATGAGCCAGGGGACAAGTGACCTGTGGGGTCACTCATGCTGAATGCCGCGAGCGCGGCATTGCAGTGATTTTCTGGTGAATTACGCGCGATTCACCGCTGCGCAACCGTTACGGGTTGCGCGCGGAATCGCCCTGACGGATCTCGTGGGAAGCTTCCATGACCAGCGCATAGCTCATCTCTGGCGTGGTGCTGAACACCATCACCTGACCGATCGGTTCGTCAGGCAGTTCCACCTTCGATCCGCCGCCCAGCACGGCGCGGCTCGCCGACATACCACCCTTCTTGTACTTGTCGCGAACCACCGGGCCTCGCTGATCGATCGTCAGCACATGGCCGGCTTCGAGGCCGGCATCCGAGCCCTTGTTGAGCGCGACCAGGTGGTACTGACCCATGACAGTCAGCTCGTTCACGGCGATCACGGTTGCCTTCACTTCGCCGGACGGTGCATGCGGCACAAAATCGGTGCGCGGTTCGGTGACTTCCGGAAACAGCTTGTCACCCTGCAGAGCCTCGCGCGCGCTGCTGGTGAGAATCAGCTTGGCCGGATCGCCAGCGCGAGCCACCGGGCCCGACCCCACGTAGACCGCCGCGTAGCCGAGCACGTCATTGCTCTCGGGATCACGCAACGGTGCGTTCACATGAACGACGTCGTAGCGGGTGTCGACGGCCGCGTCTTCGATGCCGCGCGCATAGATTTCGTTGCCGATGGCGCCGATGGTGTGATCGTCGCGCATCGCCACGATGTACGGTGCGTTGTTGACCTGATCCTTGTCCAGCAGGATGGGCCGGCCGGCAAAGCCGGCGATGATTTCATACGGAATCGACGTGATGGCGCGGCTCAGCGGCTCACGACGGACCTGCGGCGACAGACGCCGGGTACCCTCGCCGCCGCGCTCGGCCACGGTCAGGCGCGGCTGCCCATCGACGTAGATGAGCTTGAGGACGTCGCCCGGATAAATGAGGTGCGGATTGGCCACCTGGGGGTTCAGGTACCAGATCTCCGGCCAGTACCACGGTTCACGCAGATAAAGCTTGGAAATGTCCCAGAGCGTATCGCCGGGCTTGACGATGTATTCGTCAGGTGCGTTCGGGCTGATCGGAATGTTGCTGCCCGTCGCAATCGTGCGATTGGTGTCCTGGGCAACCGAGGTCACGGGGACCGTGCCGGCGGCAAAGGTCAGGCACGCCATGATGCCGAGCATTACAGCCGGACGAATGTGCAGATTCCCAGTCTTCATGCGCCGAACACGCTCCATTGATTGGACCTCGATATCCCGTGCCGGGCTCGCGGCATCAGGCCTTATAATTCCTGCAATCGGAATCGGGCCGGATGACACCGGGCATCAGGGGCTGTTGCGGCGCGTCAGGACGGCGCTCAGGGTTGACCTGACACCATTCCCGCGGCCGTCTGGCCGATATTAAGTTCAACGTTCACTGAACTTTAGCAGCATCATTGCAACGAGTGCACAAATGGGCTTCAGCCCCGAGACGTGGTTCTCATTCCGCTTGAAACGGGACTTCCGGACCACCACAGCGCTTCCCATACACTCGTTGCCGACAGCTTGAGCGAACGCAGGTAGACAGACATGGCATTGCTTCCCATTCTTGAATTTCCGGACCCGCGCCTGCGAACGCGCGCAGAACCCGTGGACAAGGTAGACGCGGCGCTGCGCCGGCTCATCGACGACATGTTCGAGACCATGTATGCCGCGCCCGGCATCGGTCTGGCGGCTACGCAGGTCAACGTGCACAAGCGGTTACTGGTGATCGACATCAGCGAATCGCGCAAGGAACCCCTGGCGCTGATCAATCCCGAGATCATTGCGCGCGAAGGGGTCGAGGAAACCGAGGAAGGCTGTCTGTCCGTCCCGGGTATCTACGACAAGGTGACGCGCGCCGAGAGAATCCGCGTGCGGGCACTCGATCGCGACGGCAAACAGATCGAATTCGACGCCGACGGACTGCTGGCCGTGTGCATCCAGCACGAGATGGATCATCTCGAGGGCAAACTGTTCGTGGATTACCTCTCGGATCTCAAGCGCACGCGGATACGCAAGAAGCTCGAGAAGGAGCGGCGTGAAACTCCGGCGGCGCGTGCTCGGGTAAAGACACCTGCCATCTGATCGGCGCGGCGACGCGCGATCCGTTCGCTGTCATCTCTCCCACGCTGGATTCAAGGCGCGTGAAATCATTGTCTGTGGTCTTTGCCGGCACGCCGGAATTTGCGGTGCCTGCGCTCGAAGCTCTGGTGGCTTCGCGTCATCGCGTGGTTGCGGTCTACACGCAGCCGGATCGTCCCGCAGGTCGGGGGCAGCAGATCGCAATGAGCGCCGTCAAACAGACCGCACAACGGCACGCACTCACCGTCGAGCAACCGCAGACGCTGCGTGACGACACTGCGGTCCAGCGCCTGGCGAGCTATCGACCCGACGTCATGGTGGTGGTGGCTTACGGTCTGATCCTGCCGGCCGATGTGCTCGCTGTGCCGAGGCTTGGTTGCCTCAACATTCACGGCTCGTTGTTGCCGCGCTGGCGCGGCGCCGCGCCCATTCACCGCGCATTGCTTGCGGGCGATGCACGCACCGGCGTCACGATCATGCAGATGGATGCCGGCCTCGATACGGGCCCCATGCTGATCGAGCGCGAAACGCCCATTGGCGCAACGGACACGTCGGCGACGCTGCACGATCGCCTGGCGCAGATGGGTGCCCAGGCGTTGCTTGAAGCGCTCGATGGATTGCTCGACGGCTCCGTGCGACCGCGCATTCAGCCCGAGCAGGGCGTCACATACGCCGCGAAAATTCGCAAGGACGAGGCCGTGATCGACTGGCGCCGTTCCGCGATCGAGATCGACCGGCAGATCCGTGCTTTCAATCCCTGGCCCGTGGCACAGACCCAATGGCGGGGACAGCAATTGCGCATCTGGCAGGCGAATCCCCTCGACGGCGCGACGCAAGCCACGCCGGGATCAGTCGTTGCCGTCGATGCGCAGGGAATTCGCGTGGCGACCGGTGCAGGTCTGCTCAATCTCACTCGAATTCAGCTCGCCGGGCGCAAAACCGTCAGTGCGGCGCAGTTCCTCAATGCGCACTCGCTGGACGGAGCGCAGTTCACGTGAGCCGTTCGGCATCAATCCGCGCGCGCGCCGCGCGTATCGTGGCGCAGGTGGTTGATTCCGGCCGTTCGCTCGATGCCCTGTTCGCCGCGGAGCGTACCGGCAACGCCCAGGAGCGCGGGCTGTTGCGCGCGCTGTGTTACGACAGCATCCGCTGGTACGTGCGACTGGATGCCTTGTTGCAACGATTGCTCACGCGCAATCAGACACTGGCGCCGCAAGTGCACGCGTTGTGCATCGTCGGGCTGTGTCAGCTCATCTACACGGATACTCCCGCGCACGCTGCCGTGGATGAGACCGTCAATGCCACGCGTGCTCTGAAGCAGCCGCGCGCAGCAGGCCTCGTGAATGCAGTGCTGCGTCGCTGGCAGCGCGAAGGACGAATGCTCGCGGCGGCCGTTGATCGTGACGAGTCAGTGCGGGTCGCGCATCCCGCATGGTTTGTGCAGCAGCTGCATGCCGACTGGGGCCAGCGGGCCGATGCGATGCTGATCGCAAACAATGAACGGCCGCCACTGTGGTTGCGCGTCAATCGACTCAGGACGTCGGGCCGCGAGTATCGGGCACGGCTCGAGGCGGCGGGATTCAACATCGCGGACAGCCGCTTCGAGGACGAGGCGCTCATGCTGGCGCGCCCCGTCGATGTCACGGAACTCCCCGGCTTCGCTGACGGTCTGGTTTCGGTCCAGGATGCCGCTGCACAACTGGCTGCGCGCCTGCTGTCGCCGCAGGAAGGCGATCGGGTACTCGACGCGTGCGCGGCGCCAGGCGGGAAAACCTGTCATTTGCTCGAACTTCAGCCGGGGATTCAGGAACTCATTGCGCTCGACGTGTCCAAAGAACGGCTGCAGCGCGTCGATGAGAACCTGCAACGGCTGCGCCTGACCGCGACCGTCATCGCCGGTGACGCAGCCAATCCACAGTCCTGGTGGAACGGGCAACGCTTCGATCGCATTCTGCTGGACGTGCCCTGCTCGGCGACTGGCGTCATCCGGCGACACCCGGACATCAAATTGCTGCGTCGGGCAGATGACATCGGGGTGCTGGCGCAGCGTCAGGCAGAGCTGTTGCGAACTCTCTGGCCATTGCTCGCATCGGGAGGACGCCTGGTGTATGCGAGCTGCTCGGTGCTGAAGCAGGAGACGGCGCAGGTCGTGCGGGGATTTCTCGAATCTGCATCACGGGCGCGCGACGTCACGAGCGATATCGTAGCGGGCCTCGGATTGTCGGATTGCACTGAGCCATGCGACGCCGGCTGCGCCATCCCGACAGGGACAGCCGGCATGGACGGCTTCTATTATGCGTGCCTCGAAAAGTTAGAAGGATAGCGGTCCGTTGCGAGTATTCCGGTCCCCCCTGATGTCCGCGGAAGCGGCGCGCACGCAGTCTGCGTTGCGTGTGCCTGCTGCATTTCGCTGGCTCCTCGGAGCGATCGCGCTGCTGATCGGCTGCGGGCTTGCATGGGCGCAGAGCGCGCAGCGGTTCGAAATACGCTCGGCGTACATCGAACCGGCCGAGGGCGTGTATCAGCTCAATGCCACGCTGGTGTTCGAGCTGCCGGATGGGGCGCGCGAAGCAGTGCGCGAAGGCGCACCGCTGACACTCGATCTGGAGATCGTCGTCCATCGTTCACGCAGGTTCTGGCTGGACGAAACCGTTGCCAATCTCGAGCAGCACTATGAACTCGTCTATCACGCGCTGAGCGAACGCTTTCTGCTGCGCAACCTCAACAGCGGCGAACAGACATCGTTTGCCACGCTGGATGCGGCGCTCGATTCGCTGCGCGTCATTGCGAATCTGCCCATCCTCGATCAATCGCTGGTCGTGCCCGATGCCCGGCACGAGATCAGCCTGCGCGCACACCTGGACGTGCGCACCATGCCCGACGCCCTGCGCTTCATCGTGTTCTGGGCCAATGACTGGCGCCAGACCACGGAGTGGTACACATGGTCCCCCCAGATCTGAAACGCATCGTCGTTTCGGCGCTGGTCCTGATCGGTTCGGGTCTGTGGGTGGCTGCGCTGCTCTTGATGGCGCAGACGGTGCAGCAGTCGGCGCACTTCAGCGATCTGCATCCCTTCATTCTGGGCGTCAATGTTGCCGGCCTGCTGGTGCTGCTGATGCTGATCGGCGGCCGGCTGCTGCAGCTGATGCGCAACTGGCGCAAACGTGTCGTCGGGTCGCGGCTGGAAGCACGGATGGTGTGGATGTTCGCCACGCTCGCCATGATTCCGCTGCTGCTGGTGTTCTATTTCTCCGTCGTCTTTCTGAATCGCGGCATCGACAGCTGGTTTCACGTCGAGATCCGCGCCGGTCTCGAAGATGCGTTGACGTTGTCGCGTGCCGCGCTGGATCTGCGCATGCGCGAGGACGTCGAGCGTACCCGGCACATTGCGAATGAGCTGTCGCGTCACGGCGGCGATCCGGTCGGCATTCTCGATGAACTGCGTCAGGAGAACGAAGCCCTCGATGTGACCGTGCTCGGCACCAACAGCCGTATCGTTGCGGCGAGTTCGGATCGACTGGGCGACATTCTGCCGCCGTCGGCCAGCGACGAAGTCATCATGCAGGTAAGACAAGGCCGGCAATACGTGACGCTCGATCCGCAGGCCGGTGGCGGTTATCTGGTGCGTACTGCGGTGCTGGTGCCGCGTACCCGGCCGGGCGAAGAACAACTCATGGTGCTGGCAACGTACGCGATCGAGCGGCGTCTGGGCGAACTGGCCGACACGGTCGAGTCCGCGTATCAGCGTTATGGGGAAAAAGCTCGGCTGCGCGAGCCGCTCAAGGACAGTTTCACTCTTACACTGACGCTGGTCCTGCTGCTGTCGCTGTTCGCAGCACTGTATGGAGCATTCTGGTCCGCGAAACGGCTCGTGCGGCCCATCACCGATCTGGTAGCGGGAACTCGTGCGGTGGCGAAGGGCGATCTGGATACCCGTCTGCCGCTCACGTCGCACGATGAGATGGGCATGCTGGTGCACTCGTTCAACGACATGACCAAGCGCCTGGCACGTACGCGTGAAGAAGCGCGCCGCAGTCAGCAGGCAGTGGAAGCAGAGCGAACCAACCTGGCCGTGATTCTCGCGCGCCTGTCCACCGGCGTGATTTCGCTCGAGCCGGACCGGACCATCCGCACGCTCAACCAGGCGGCCGCGGCCATTCTCAATGCTGACGTGGAGCGTTGCGTCGGCAAATCGCTGGCAGAGGCTTCGGGCGGCAGCGCACTGTTCGAGCAATTCGCCGACGCCTGCGGCGGACACCTCGATGCAGGAGAGACCGAGTGGCGCGAACAGCTGGTTTTGCAGGGCGAAAGCACGCGCCGGGTGCTGATGTGCGCGTGCACGACGTTGTCCGGCGAAGATCGCAGCCCTGGTGGCTATGTCATCGTCTTCGACGACATCACCGCATTGCTGCAGGCGCAACGCGATGCGGCCTGGGGTGAAGTGGCGCGGCGACTGGCGCACGAGATCAAGAATCCGCTGACCCCGATCCAGCTCTCAGCCGAGCGCATGCGGCGCAAACTGCTGGATGCGCTCGATGAAAACCAGGCTCAGATCCTCGATCGCGCCACTCACACCATCGTGCAGCAGGTCGAGGCGATGAAGGAAATGGTCAATGCCTTCAGCGAATATGCGCGCGCTCCGCAGATGGACGTGTCGCGATTCGATCTGAATCAGCTCATTACCGAGGTCGCCGAACTGTATCGCTCGCAGGAACGGCGCCCGCAGCTGCAGCTCGACCCCGCACTGACAGAAATCGAGGCGGACCGTGGCCGCCTGCGCCAGATCATTCACAATCTGCTCGCGAACGGCATCGAGGCGCTCGAGGGCGTGGCCGAGGCCTCCATCCGGGTGGCAACGCGGCTGATCCGACCCACCAATGAGCACGAGATGAGTGCCGCGGAAATCATTGTCGAGGATAATGGCCCGGGATTCCGGCCGGACGTGATCGGTCAGGTCTTCGATCCGTACGTGACAACCAAATCCAAGGGCACCGGCCTGGGGCTTGCAATCGTGAAGAAAATCGTCGAAGAACACGGCGGCAGCATCGAAGCCGAGAACGTGCGTACGGGCGGCGCCCGCGTGCGCATTCAGCTGCCACTGACGGCTACATCCCGGTCGGGTAGCTCCATTCGTGATCGGCGCGTCGGGCCGAGGAGGGAACGTGCATGAGTGCCGCGCGAATTCTGGTAGTAGATGACGAGTCCGAGATCCGCGGGTTGCTGAAGGAAATCCTCGCGGACGAAGGCTATGAAGTGGATATCGCTGCCGACGCTGCGGAAGCGCGTTCGCGGCGCGCCCAGCACGATCCCGATCTCATCCTGCTCGATATCTGGATGCCCGATACCGACGGCATCACGCTGCTGCGCGAATGGACGCAGAACAACGGCGCGACCTGTCCGGTGGTCATGATGTCCGGTCATGGCACCGTCGAGACGGCGGTGGAAGCCACGCGTCTGGGTGCCTTCGATTTCGTCGAGAAGCCATTGTCCCTGGCCAAGCTGCTGCGCACCGTGGAGCGCGCGCTCGATTCGGGCCGCAATCGTCGCCAGGCGGGACGCGCCATGGCACCGGCACTGATTGCGCCGGTGGGCAAGAGCCGTCTGATGCAGGCACTGCGCGAGCAGGTGCAGCAGGTCGCCCCGCATGAAACACCGGTGCTGATCGTTGGCGAGTCCGGTACGGGCCGCGAAGCCTTTGCGCGCTACATTCATTCCATCAGCGCCCGTTCAGCGGCGCCCTTCGTTCAGCTCGTTGCCACGGGCATGACCGATGACACAGCGGCGGCGGCATTGCACGGCAGCGAAGACGCCTCGGGTCCGCACGCGGGCCTGTTCGAGCAGGCAGCCGGCGGTGTGCTGTTCATCAACGGTCTGGAAGACCTTCCGCAGAAGGCGCAGGGCCTGTTGCTGGCGGCGCTCGAGACCCGCTCCTTTACGCGGGTCGGCGGCACCACGGCCGTGCCCCTGAATGTGCGCTTCATCAGTTCCGCTTCACCGCGATTGCTGAGTGCCGACGCGGGCTCCACGGTGCGAGCGGAACTGCTGTCGCGCCTGAATGTGATCACGCTGACGGTCCCGCCGTTGCGCGACTACGCACAGGATGTGCCGGATCTGCTGCGGTACTACATCGATCGGCTGGTCGACGAAGAACATCTGCCGTTCCGCCGCTTTGGCGTGGCTGCGCAGAACCGTCTGCGCAATTACCCATGGCCGGGCAACGTGCGTGAGCTCAAGAATCTCGTTCAGCGTCTGCTGATCCTCGGCGGCGAAGAAGAAATCCGTCTCGAAGAAATCGAGCGTGAACTTGCTTCGCAGTCGCCCACTACGGAGCCGCTGGTAAAGCAGGATCTGCTCGCGTTGCCGCTGCGCGAAGCGCGTGAGCATTTCGAACGTGCCTACCTGCAGCAGCAACTCATTCTCTGCAACGGCAAGGTCGGCCAGCTTGCGAAAAGAGTGGGCATGGAACGTACGCATCTGTATCGCAAGCTGCGATCGCTGGGCGTGGATTTCAGGCAGCTGGCAGAGGATTGAGAGAAGTAACGAAAGTGACGTGAGCGAGGGTCAGGAGAGATGGGCGCTCTGGCCTTCGTCGCCCGGCCATCCGTGGACGGGCACCAGCAGGCTGTCGAAACAGTTTTTCAACAGCCTGCCAGGTCAGGCGCTCATCACTCTCCGACCTTGATGACCAGCGCCTCGATCTGCGACTGCCGCAATTTGCTGCGCGTCTCTTCCAGCTTTTGCAGATCCGTGATCGGACCGATGCGTACGCGATGCCAGGTGTCGTTGTCGACGGTGACTTTCTGGATCTTCGACTCGACGCCCTGCAGTGCAATCAGCGCGCGCACGCGGTCGGCATCCTGCATGCGGCGGAAGGAACCGGCCTGCAGAATGTAGGCGCCGGGTTTCTGAACTTTCGGCGTCGAGGCATTGGGACTGGCAGCACCATCGCCCTTTTCCGGCACGACCACTTCGAACTTCGGCAGCATTTCATAGAAGTCGAACTGCGGCTGCGCGTCCTGTGAAGAAGGCGCGGGTTTGCCATCCGCCCGTTCGTCCGGCGCCATCGGTGCTGACTGCTGCGCCACGCGCGATTCGGCGCGACGGTCGTACAGATAGACCGCGGTGGCAACAGCCAGTCCCACCGCCAGGCCCAGTACGAAGCCAGCAAGCCCGGAAACTCCCGAGCCGGCACTGGCGCGGCGTTTTGCGTGTTTGTAATCGCGGGGCATGGTCAGGCAGTGAATAGCGGATAGCGGATAGCGGACGGTGTGGAGAAAAATCTGTGGAACGCTGCGGGTCGCGTCGCGCCGCCTCCGGTCTTCACTGTCCGCCGTCCGCTGTCCGCCATCCGCTTCTCCTACATTCTCTCCGGCGCCGATACGCCGAGCAGTTTCAGACCATTGGCAATGATCTGCCGGGTGGCCGCGACGAGGTTGAGGCGCGCGTTGCGCAGGTTCACGTCATCGACGATGAACTGATGTGCGTTGTAGTAGGTGTGAAAATCGGCGGCCAGATCGCGCAGGTAGTGCACGACCTGATGGGGTTCCAGCGCGCTCGCTGCGTTCTCGAGCAATTCCGGGTAGTAGGTCAGCCGCCGCATCAGCGCCTTCTCGTGCGGTTCGGTGAGCAGCGACAAATGGCTTTCGCCGACGTCGCGCTCATGCGTGAAACCCTTCTCCAGCAACTGACGGAACACGCTGCACACGCGAGCATGCGCGTATTGCACGTAGTACACCGGATTCTCTTCACTCTGCGACAGCGCCAGATCCACATCGAACGTGAATTCGGTATCCGCCTTGCGCGAGACAAGGAAGAAGCGCACGGCGTCACGACCCACCCACTCGATGAGATCGCGCACCGTGACGTATGAGCCGGCGCGTTTGGAAATCTTCACTTCCTCGCCGCCACGCATCACACGCACCATCTTGTGCAGGATGTAGTCGGGATAGCCGGCTGGAATTCCCATGTTCAGCGCCTGAAGTCCTGCGCGTACGCGTGCCACCGTGCCGTGGTGGTCGCTGCCCTGCACATTGATGGCCTTGTGGAAGCCGCGCTGCCACTTGGTGACGTGATAGGCGACGTCGGGGACGAAATACGTGTAGGTGCCGTCGGATTTGCGCATGACGCGATCCTTGTCGTCGCCATACTCCGTCGTGCGCAGCCACAGCGCGCCATCGTTCTCGTAGGTCTTGCCGCTGGCAATCAGCCGATCGACCGTCTGTTCGACCTTGCCGTCCACGTAGAGGCTGGATTCGAGGAAATAGATGTCGAAGTGCACGCCGAATTTCTGCAGATCGATGTCCTGTTCGCGACGCAGATAGGCGACCGCGAAGCGACGAATCGATTCGAGATCGTCGGGCTTGCCGCTTGCCTTGACCGGCTCGCCATCGAGGGCATGCACCGTGTTCTTCGCCAGATACTCAGTGGCAATGTCCTGGATGTAATCGCCGTTGTATGCCGACTCCGGCCAGCCGGCATCGCCCGGCTTGAGGCCACGCGCGCGTGCCTGCACCGACAGTGCGAGATTCTGAATCTGCACACCTGCATCGTTGTAATAGAACTCACGCTGCACTTCGTAACCCTGCGTCTGCAGCAGTGCGACGAGCGCATCGCCCAGCGCCGCCTGTCGTCCGTGCCCTACGTGCAGCGGCCCGGTTGGATTGGCCGAAACGAATTCCACCAGGGTGCTGATGCCGGCGCCGTGGGTGCCGTAGCCGTATACCGGTCCCAGATCGAAAATGCGCGACAGCTCCTGCTGATAGGCCGCCGCCGAGAGGTGAAAGTTGATGAAGCCGGGGCCGGCGATGTCCGTCTTCGCGATCAGATCGCTCGCAGGCAGCGCCTCGGCAATGGCCTGCGCGAGCTGGCGCGGATTCCTGCGTGCCGGCCGTGCGAGCTGCAGGGCGATATTGGTGGCGAAGTCGCCGTGCGCCGCGTCGCGCGTGCGCTCGATTTCCACCGCAGGCCGGATGTCGGCCGGCAGCACATCGGCGGGCAACGTGGCCAGTGCGGCCTCGAGCAGTTTTTCGATCTGATACTTCACGGACAGAACAACACGATCAGGTTGTGGAAGCGCGCAGTCTAGCAGCGGTGACCGCGGACTGGCGGCTTGACGCGAGTCAGCCCAAGGCGGTCTACGCTTGCTGCCGGCTGATTTGCGCGGCGACCCTGGTCAGAACAATTCCGCCGGATCCACGTCGATCGACCAGCGAACCTTGCGCGCTTCCGGCAGGGTTTCGAGCTGTGGGATCCAGGCACTCATGAGTCGCTGCAGGGGACCGTGCGTGGCGGCGTGCACCAACAGCTGTGCG
>DASTRD010000297.1:0-20800 GCA_035761425.1 Povalibacter sp. | reverse complement strand
TGCCGCGGGCTCGGCCGGCGGCGTGAATGGGTCCGGCACGGGCAAGGACGGCAAGGGCGCTGACGGCAAATCCGGTTCAGGCGATCCGTCGATTACTGCGTCGGTCAATATGCCAGGGGCGACCGTGCCGATTTTTGCGCCCACGATGGGATTGCCCGGCGGCGCGGGCGGTGGCAGCGCCACACCCGGATCGACGTCCGGTTCGCCCGATGGATCCAGCGGTGGCGTCGGCGGTGGCGCCGGGCGCGGCGGCTCGATCGGAGCTGGCGTGCTCACGACGTCCGAGCGCATGTCCAAAATCGATCGGGAGTTCGATGCGTCGTTCGGCGTCTTCGACGGACGCATGCGCGATGAGCAGGCGACCATCGCCGGCGAGCGCAACGGTCGCGGCGGCGGCGCGGGTTCGGGCGCGAACACAGGCAGTGGTAATGAATCCGGCGCCGGAGGCTCCGATTCGGGCAACGGTGCCGGTGGCGATGGACAGAGCGCAGGCAATGGCAACGGCAATGGCCAGGGGCAGGGACAGCAAGGTCAGGGACAGGGCCGCAGCGGCCAGGGCGCGGGTCATGGCTCAGGCACGGCCGGCAATGGTTCGGCCAAGGGCAACAGTCCGGGCGGCGGTGGCGGAGTCGGTGGCGGCGCCAAAGGTGGCAGCGGTCCCAACACCGTGCCGGCGGATATTCCCGACGGCAGTGATGACGACGTCGTCGCGCGCCAGTTGCGCGAGGCGGCCATGGCCGAAACCGATCCGGAGCTGCGTGAGAAGCTCTGGCAGGAATATCGGCTCTACAAGAAGGGCAGTTGATCGCACGCGTACAAGGCGACATCCCATGAACCGTTTCATTCGAATCGTTTCGCTGCTCCCGGCCGCATTGGCCGTGGTCGCGCTCAGTGGATGCATGACGCACGAGACGCGTCCGCTGCCGCGCATCAACGCCGTCCAGGCGACCACCGAAATTCCGCAGGACCAGTTGCTCGACGTCGGTGTGAAGCTGTTCGACGAGAACGTTCCCGAAGACGAGAAGAAGCGTGAGAAGGAACGTATCTTCCCCGACGTGCGCAAGGCCGAAGCGCGCTACTTCCCCATGCAGATCCGCAACACACTCGAAGGTTCGGGCCAGTGGGGACAGGTTCGCGTGATTCCGGTGGACGAGGATGCGCTGGACGTGCACGTCGCCGGCAAGATCCTGGAATCCAACGGCATGACGCTCAGGCTGGATGTGAGAGTCAGCGATGCGAGCGGTCGCGAGTGGTTCCACAAGGAGTATGAGCAGCTCGCCGATACACGTTCGTACAAGGACACCTCAGGGCATCCGCGCGATCCGTTCCAGAACCTCTACTCCAATCTGGCGAACGACATCCTCGCGTATCGCCAGACGCTGAGCGCGGCGGACCTGGAAAACATTCGCCGCATCTCGGAACTGCGCTTCGCTTCCGATCTCGCGCCGTATGCGTTCGAAAGTTATCTCGGTACCGACAAGAAAAAGGGCACGTACACCGTTCGACGCCTGCCAGCCGAAGACGATCCGATGCTCGCCCGCATGGATCGCATCCGCGAGCGCGACTATCTGCTGCTCGACACGGTCAACGAACATTACGCGCTGTTTGCCGAGAACATGTCGGAGTCCTACACGAACTGGCGGCGTTACAGTCATGACGAGATCGAAGCTGAAGACGACGCACAGCGTTCGGCGCTGACGCGCAAGCTGCTCGGCGCAGCGGCCATCGTCGGCGGACTGGTCATGGGCTCGCAGTCCGGTACGTATGTGGGTCAGGCGGCAGCCACCGCTGCGGTGTTCGGCGGCGCGTACGCCATCAAGAGCGGTTTCGACAAAGGCTCGGAAGTGAAGATGCATTCGGATTCGCTCAAACAGCTCGGCGAATCCTTCGAGGCCGAAGTACAGCCCCTGGTTGTCGAAGTCGAAGGGCGCACGCTGCAGCTGCGCGGCACGGCCGAAGAGCAGTACCAGGAGTGGCGCCGGCTGCTCAAGGAACTCTACGAGAACGAGACCGGTCTTCCCGTGGCAGCCACGCCAGTTGCCGGGCAGGCGGCACCGGCCGGGCAGAGCGGCAGCGGCAACCCCTGAGGCTGCCGGGAAGTTCGCGTCCGGGATTTTTTTCGCAACTCTCTACAATCCGGTTATGGTCGAAGGCGGGCAGAGGCTCTCTGCAAGATTCGTATTGGTTCGCGCTCTCGGAGCCGGCGGCAGCGGCAGTGTCTGGCTGGCGCAGGATCAGGAGCGCGGCCGGCTCGTGGCCGTCAAGATCCTCGCCGATGCGCTGATGCAGCATGTCAGCGCCGTTGCCGCGCTGCAGGCTGAATGCGAGCGGATCAGGACGCTCGATCATCCGAACATTCTTCAGGTCGATGGCCTGTATCGATCCGCACAGCATGTGTGGATCGCGATGGAGTACCTGTCCGGCGGCGATCTGAGTCGCTATCGAGGGCGCAGTGCTGCGGAAATTCTGCGCATCGTCTCGCCAGTGGCGGCAGCGCTCACGCACGCACATCGCTTTGGCATCGTGCATCGCGACGTCAAGGCCGCCAACGTGCTGATGACTGCCGACGGCACGCCGAAGCTCGCGGACTTCGGCATGGCGCTCGCTGTGGCGGAACTGCCGGGCCCGCGTGTCGGACTCGGATCGCCGTACACGATGAGCCCGCAGCAGCTGGCTGGCGAACGCGCGTCGGTCAGCGACGATGTTTATGGCTTCGGCGTGCTGCTGTACGAATTGCTGTCGGGCTACCCGCCGTTCTACCCGAGCATTACCGAGCAGCGCGTTCGCGAGGAACGACCCGTATCGTTGACCACGAATGCGAACGTTCCCGCCGTACTTGCCGAACTGGTCGATCGATGTCTCGCCAAGTCGCCGCAGGAGCGGCCCGCCGACATGCAGACCATCGAAAGCGCGCTGGCCACCGTTCAATCGCAACTGCCGCCGATCAATATCGTGAATACAGGTGCCGCCAGACCGGCTGTCTCTCCCCCCTCCGTGCGACCACCCGTAGCGCAGGGCGAGCCGCTGCGCAGCGAATGGCGACGCCCGGAGCCGAGCGCACGCAACGACGACGAATTGCGGCGTCAGGGTTTCCGGCGCGGACTCGGCGTGGCAGCCGTCCTTCTGGCGATTATCGGCATTGCTGTCGTGTTCTTCGCGTTGCCTCGCTGGGTGGCGCGCAACCAGGCGGCGCCGCCGGTTGCAGTGAACGCGCCGCCGAAAGCCGAAGAGCCGGCAGCTGCGCCCGCGAAGCCCGTCGATTTCGCGGCGCTGGCCCGAGCCAGACAGGATGCGCAAGAGCGACGTGCCGCCCTGGACGATCGGTTCGCCAGGCTGCGCGAGCGCGCGGTCGAGCAGTGGGGCGGTGCGGAGTTTCAGCGCGCGAGCGAGGAGCTGGCGAGTGGCGACAAGGATTTCGCGGCGCGCGAATACGGCAGTGCGGGCGAGCATTTTGCGGCGGTCGAGCCTTTGCTCGGCGCGCTGGAAAAGCGCGCCGGTGAGGTACTGAAACAGCAGCTGGCTGCAGGATCGAAAGCACTGACGGAAGGCCGCGCCGCCGATGCGAAGACGGCATTCGAGCTGGCGATGAAGCTGGATCCGAAGAATGCCGCCGCCACGCAGGGACTCAAGCGTGCCGGAACGCTCGATGAAGTTCTCGCAGCTGTGACGACCGCGGAGAGGCTGGAGAAGGAAGGTGACATCGGTGCGGCCGCCGAGGCGTATCGCAAGGCGCTGTCGCTCGACAACGAAGCACCGCGGGCGGCCGCAGGTCTGGCACGGGTCAACGCCCGAATGTCATCGGACGCTTTCGCGAGCGCGATGGCGCGCGGATTCGATGCGCTGGCCAGCGCGCGTTACGCGGATGCACGCAGCGCTTTTGAAGCTGCCTCGCGCGTACGGCCCGGTTCGCCAGAAGTGACGCAGGCGCTGAAACAGGTCGAGCAGGAAGAGCGCACCAAGCGCATCGAAGCCAGGCTCGCACAGGCGCAGGCCTTCGAAGACGAGGAACACTGGGCCGAGGCCTTGCAGGAATATCGCGCCGTGCTGGCGCTGGACTCGACGGTCGCCGCTGCGAATGAAGGCGTGGCACGCACAGCGCCGCGAGCGGATCTGGACAAGGAGCTCGAGCTGTATCTGACGCAGCCTGAACGTCTCTTCAGCGTGCCGGTGCGCAATGGCGCACGCGATGCACTTGCGCGCGCCAGGTCGATTTCGGGCGCCGGGCCGGTCCTGAAGAAGCAGATCGCCACGCTCAGCGACTGGATATCCCGCGCCGACGTGCCGGTGCAAGTGGCGATCCAGTCCGACAATCTCACGGAGGTCACGGTCTATCGCGTCGGCTCGCTGGGCACGTTTGCACAGCGCTCGCTCGAGCTGGTGCCGGGAAATTACACGGTCATCGGCACCCGTCCGGGCTATCGTGACGTGCGTCGTGAAATCAACGTGACTCCGGGTGCGAGGCTCGAGCCCATCGTGATCCGGTGCGAGGACAGGATTTGAACGCCTCTGCGCTGCCTGAAACGTCCGTCATCGTTCGCGAGCCTCTCGGCGAGCGACGCTTCGGCAGCGTCGATTTTCCAATCGGCTTCGGCGGTAACGGCAGCACCGTGGTGCTCGCGGGGCGACCCGAGGGCGTCGAAGCCTGGATCGGTGTGCATGAAGACCAGTTGTTCGTGCAGCCTGCCGACGGCGTGAACGTCCTGCACAACGGCGTACCGATTGCGCAATCGAGCTGGCTCAAAGCCGGCGACGTGATCAATCTCGGCACGACGCGGTTACGCGTTCAGGAACAGGACGGCCAGCGCTCCATAGAGGTCGACGATGGCAGTGTCGGCAACATCACGGCGCCGCCCATCATTCCTGCGGGTACGCGCGTGCGTGGCGCAGCCGAAGAAGAAGCCGAACCGATTGCCGCTGTGCGTTTTCGCGCCAGCGAGACGGTGACACAGCGTCGTCGTCTGTCCATCGGACCGGGCAGAGCGTTGCTGGCACTGCTGGCACTCGTTGTCGCCGGCGTGTTGTGGTTCATCTTCACCGCCACATCGATTGCCATCGTCACTGCGCCCGTTGCAGCGAAGATTTCCGTCAGTGGCGGACTGCCGGCCGTGCCGGTAGGACAGCGCTTTCTCCTGCGCCCGGGTCAGTACACGGTACATGCCGCCGAACCGGGCTATCGGCCCGCGACGCTCGATATCCACGTAACCGAAGCCAGCAATCAGCGCTTCGAGCTGACGCTGGTGAAACTGCCCGGAATACTCGATCTGCAGGTGCCCGTGGCGGCGCAGGTGACCATCGACGGCAAACAGCAAGGTGCGGCCCCCGGCGAGTTCGAACTCACACCGGGCGAGCACACCATCGCGATCGATGCACCGCGCTATCAGCCGTTCACGACGACAATCACGGTGGACGGCGGCGGCAAGAAGCAGCCCTTTGCCGCACCGCTGGTGCCAGCCTGGGCAGATGTCACCGTGACTTCGGAGCCAGCGGGCGCTCAGGTCGTGGTTGCGGGTGAAACCCGCGGCGTTACGCCGTTGACCACGGAAGTTCTCGCCGGCAGTCACGCACTTGAACTGCGGCTCGATGGTTTCAAAACGTGGACCACCGACGTGCAGGTGAAGGCCAATGAGGCCATGACCATCGGCCCGGTGCGGCTCGGGCTGCCGGATGGTCGACTGGCACTGCGCAGCGATCCGCCCGGCGCGAGCGTGTCCATCAGCGGCGTGTATCGCGGGCAGACGCCGCTCGATGTCGAGGTGCGGCCTGACATCGCGCAGTCAGTCGTGTTCACGCGGCCTGGCTATGAATCTGCCACGCGTCAGGTGAAGCTGGCTGCGGGCGAACGCCAGACGCTGAACGTCGCGCTCGCCGGCATCTTCGGCGAAGTGACGGTGCGGGCGGAGCCGGCGGATGCGCAGGTTTTCGTCGACGGCAAGCCGAGCGGCACCGTGAACCAGACGCTCAGACTGGTCGCCACCACGCACGACGTCGAGATCCGCAAGGCTGGCTTCGTCGACTACAAGACCACGGTGACGCCGCGCCCCGGGCTGGCTCAGGTCATTCAGACCAAGCTGCTGACCGCCGAGCAGACGCGGCTTGCGCAGACGCCGTCCGTCATCGTCACCAAGGCGTCGCAGCAGCTGCGGCTCATGCCGATCGGACGATTCACCATGGGCAGTCCGCGCCGCGAGCCGGGCCGTCGTTCGAACGAAGGACAGCATGACGTCGAATTCCGGCGCGCGTTCTACATGGGGGTTCGCGAAGTCACCAACGCGGAATTCCGCAAATTCAGCCCGGAACATCATTCCGGCATCGTGCCGCCGAATACGCTCGAACTGGACAACCAGCCCGTCGTCAGTATTCGCTGGGAACAGGCGGCGGCGTACTGCAACTGGCTTTCCGAGCAGGAAGGACTCAAACCCGCGTACGTGAAGGACGGCGACACGTTCGTGCCGGCCAATCCGATGACGAATGGCTATCGCCTGCCCACCGATGCGGAATGGGAGTGGGTGGCGCGCTATGCCGGCAACGGCAAGTTCGTACGTTACCCCTGGGGCGATGCGCTGCCTGTCGCGCCGGCATCGGGCAACTATGCCGACTACACCGCGCGTATCGTGGTACAGGACATCGTGCCGGGGTACGACGACGGTTACGCAGTGACCGCGCCCGTCGGGAAATTCAAACCCAACGCGCTCGGTCTTTTCGATCTGGGCGGCAACGTCGCCGAGTGGGCACACGACTACTACACTGTCAGCGTCGATTCGCTGCAGCTGGCCGTGGATCCGATGGGACCGGCGCAGGGCAAGAATCACGTGATCCGTGGCTCGAGCTGGAAACAGTCGAGCGTGACGGATCTGCGGCTGTCAGCGCGTGATTTTGGTGATGGTGCGCGCAACGACGTGGGCTTCAGGCTCGCGCGTTACGTGCAGTGACACAGGACACTGCCATGAAAGACATGCGACCTTTTCTGATCTTCGCGGCGCTCGTCACTGCGCATGTTTTCGCAGCGGAGCCCGCCACACCCCAGACGACGCAGGCCAAACCCGCGGCGCAGCCCGCCGCGGCGAAAAGCGATGCCGCCGCAAAGAGTGATGCCGCGGACAAGGGTGCGGCGCAGGTGAAAGCCAACGATGGCAAAAGCGAGGCCGACCAGGCTGCTGACAAGGCGGGCGAGAAGGATGCGGCCAAGGGCTCGCCGCAACGTTTCATTCCATCCGAACAGGTCCGTGCGGATTTCGACGTGTCCTTTCCCGTCGACATCTGAGCTACCGCGATCAACGAGACATTCATGGTTACAGCAACAGCCACTCCACCTCGTCCCGTGCGCCGCTTCAAGTATCCGAGCGAGTTCACCTGGACGCTGGGCGCACTGATTTTCACCATCCTGTCCGTGCATGCGACGTACGTCGCGTGGGTTCGTCCGCAGGGCGACGCCATCGTGCAGACAGAACTCGAACGCATGAAGGCGGACAAGACGTACGTGCCCAAGCGCTCCTTCCTGCTGGTGATCGATGCCGTCGAGCAGGAGCTGGAGATCATTCACTTCGTCTGGGCCATGCTCATCATCGGCTACAAGGCTGTGCTGGTCCGGCATGAACGCAAGATGCTCGATCGCGAACTCATCCACGTGCCCGAAGGCATCAAGGTTCTGCCCGAAGACGCGAAGGACTACGCCCGCCAGATCGAAGCGCTGCCGGACGAGGACCGCAAGATGCTGGTCGTGCGCGGTTTGCAGCGCACGCTGGACCGGTTTGCTGCCACGCGCAGCATTCGCGATTCCGCCGAGACCTCCAAAGCGATCTGCGACACCGAGGCCGATCGGCTCGATTCCGGTCTGGCGATGATCCGCTACATCGCATGGGCCATTCCGGCCATCGGCTTCATCGGCACCGTACGTCACATCGGCGATGCGCTGCTGCAGGCGAACTCAGCCGTGAGCGGCGACATCACCGCCGTCACTTCGAGCCTTGGTATCGCCTTCAACGCCACCTTCGTCGCCCTGGCGCTCACCATCGTGCTGATGTTCTTCCTGCACCAGCTCCAGCAATCGCAGGAAGACTTCGTGCACGACACCGATCAGTGGATCGATCAGCGGCTGATCAGGCATATGCAGGTGCGTTGATGCGCGAGACGCAAGTCACGAGAGTGACGGTAGTGACGAGGGCAATCCAATGATCAAGAGACAGTCTGCGGCTACTTGCCTTCCGGGTTTCTGACGATCGTTACTCACGTTACTCACGTCACCTCTGAATCAAATGCTCGCCCTCGAACTCATCGACTCAGGTCTCGTTCTCGCGCAGCAGCACGGGCTCGCACCTGACGTGCTGGCAGAGGCGCCGGGCGTGGCGGTGCTCGAGGAGTCAGGAACGCTGACCGGCGTCGAGGCAGCCGCGCGGTTGCGGCTGCGGCCGCTGCTGGCACAGACGAACTTCTGGCGATCGCTCAGCACCGAACAACTCACGCGGCCATCGCGGCTGGTCCGCACCACCGCGGATGTCGCCTTCGCTCAGGCATCGGCATTGCTCGAACCGGCCAGGGCCGACGGTGAAGGGGTGCTGCTCGCCATTCCGGCCGGCTACAGCCGCGAACAGCTCGGCCTGCTGCTGGGCGTGATCAATGAAACCGGCGTGAACGTGGCGGGCGTGGTCGATGCGGCAGTCGCAGCGTGCAGTCTAGAGCCGGTGCCGGCACGGGTGCTGCACCTGGATCTCGAACTGCATCAGGCATTGCTGACCGTGCTCGATTACGTCGGTGCGAGCGGCGCCGGTGAGCGCGGCGGCCTCAAACGCAGCCGCTACGAGATCGCGCCGCGCCGGGGCGTCATGGCGTTGCAACAGACCTGGATGCAACTGATCGCCGAAACATTCGTGCGCCATACACGCTTCGACCCGCTGCATGAAGCAGGCAGCGAACAACGGTTGCTCGATCGGCTGCCGCACTGGCTGCACGAACTGAAGGACAGTCACACACTGACCGCAACCATGCAGTTCGGCGATCGACCGCTCGAAATCGAACTGCAGCGCGAACAGTTCATTGCCGCAGCCGATGCGCATTACACCGAGCTGTTGCGTCTGGTGCAGGACGCACGCGTCGCCGGCCTTGCGATCGAGCTGCGGGTCTCGCAACGGGTTGCGGCCATGCCGGGACTGGTGGAGCGTCTCTCGACACTGCGCGACTGTGTCGTGACCCGGCTGCCGCGCGGCGCCGGTGCACTGGGTGCGCTCATGCATCAGACTCTGATCCGTCGGCCGGCTGACAGCCTTGCGCTGGTTTATCAACTGCCGGTGGCGCGCAAGGACTCACCGGCACCTGCAATCGAACACGAGGCCACACCGCCGCAGCAGCGTCCGACGCATGTGCTGTTCCAGGGGCGTGCCTGGCGCATCTCGGAAACACCGCTCGCGATCGGCTGGTCGCCGGCTGCCGAACGCACGCTGGTATTGCCGCAGGCATCGCCCGGCGTGTCGCGATCGCACTGCGCGGTCCTGCGCCGCAACGGTTCCGTCGTGGTCGAAGACCGCAGCACCTATGGTTCCTACGTCAACGACGAGCGTGTGATCGGTCAGACCGTGCTCACGGTGGGCGATCGTCTGCGACTGGGTACGCCCGGTGTGACACTCGAGATGATTCAACTGGTTCACGACGATGGCGCGCCGCAAGACTGAAGTCTTCAGCATGTCGTTTCTCGACTGCATCACCTGCGCGTTCGGGTCGGTGGTGCTCGTCTACGTGCTGATCAACGCCAAGGGCGGATTGCGCCATTCCGCAGAGACGCGCGCCATGCAGGCCCAGGTGAACGAGCTCGAAGAGCAGGTGCTGGAGGGCTACCAGAACCTGGTGGTGCTGAAGAATTCCATGGTCGAGACCGATGCCGAGAAGGTGCGCACCGAGGGTCTCGGTGAACGCGTGCTCGCCGAGACCGAACAACTGAAGACGCAGCTCGCCGACGCGGACAAGGAAACGTTGTCGCGTCGTGAAGCGATCGAACGACTCAAGGCGGATCTCAAATCGCTGGAGGAGGGCAATCGCCGGCTCGAAGGTGCCAGCGAACGACCCGACACCAGCGGCACACGAGTGCGTGGGTTCACCGGCGACGGCGATCGCCAGTATCTGACCGGGTTGCGCGTCGGCGGCAAACACATCCTGATCCTGGTGGACGCCTCCGCCAGCATGCTCGATGAAACAGTGGTCAATGTTCTGCGCATGCGCAACATGTCCGAGTCGCGCAAGCTGCTATCGGAGAAGTGGCGACGCACCGTCTCCACCATTGAATGGCTCGCCGCGCAGATGCCGCTGGAGAGCGACTTCCAGCTCTATGCATTCAATACGCAGACGTGGGCACTCAAGGACGGCTCCATCGGCACCTGGCTCAAGGTCAACGATCCGAATGCGCTCGGCGACGCCATCAACGCACTGCGCAAGACGGTGCCGAAGGATGGCACCAGTCTCGAGAATGCCTTCATCGCCCTGAACGCTCTCAATCCGCGGCCCGACAACGTGATTCTGGTGACGGACGGTCTGCCCACGCAGGGCACCAGTGCGCCGCTGCTCAAGAAAACCGTCGATGGCGACGATCGCCTGAAGTTCTTCGAGCGCGCGGTCGCGAAGTATCCCAGGACCGTGCCGATGAACGTGATCCTCATGCCGATGGAAGGTGATCCGTCCGCGCCCAGCGCGTTCTGGCTGGCTTCGCGTCGCACGGGCGGATCGTTCATCAGCCCGTCGAAGGACTGGCCATGATGAAGATGGTGAACGGCGGACAGCGGACAGCGGACTGGGAAGACCGGGAACGATCTGCCGGCAGCGTGTCCGGTTGCGCACGTGCGATCCGCCGACGGATGTCCGGCATTTCCGGCACTGTCCGCTATCCGCTGTCCGCTATCCCCGGCGTCCGGGGGACGCTCTGATGGCTCGCCGCAATACACGCCGCGAAACGGAGATCTTCAGCATCTCCTTCCTCGACTGCATTACGTGCGGTCTGGGATCGGTGGTGCTGCTGCTGGTGCTGAGCGACGTGAAATCGCCGGAAGCCGTGCGCTCCCAGGAGGATCTGCAGGCGCAGATGGTGAAACTGCAGGATGAGCTGGTCGATATCGCGGGCCAGAGCGAGATCCTGAATCGGGACCTGCGGGCGCGACAGGAACAGTTGTCGGAAGTGAAGGCGAAGATTGCCCGGCTGCGCGGCGATCTGAGCGACGTTCGCGGCAAGTACGCGGCCTCGAAGAAGGAGGCGGACGTTGCCAACGAAATCGAGGGGCGACTGGTCTCGGCGCAGCAGACACTGACCGAAGAGATGAAGCGAGTGCTGGGCAAGGGCTTCCACCGCAAGAAGGACGATGTCATCGGCGGTATTCCCGTCGACAGCGAATACATCATCTTCGTCATCGACACTTCCGGCAGCATGGTCAACTACGGCTGGCAGATGCTGATCGACAAGATGCAGGAGACGCTCAATCTCTACCCGCAGGTGAAGGGCTTTCAGGTCATGGACGACGAAGGCGGCTACCTGTTTTCCGGCTATCGCGGCAAGTGGATTCCCGACACGCCGGCCCAGCGCAAGATCGTCATCGATCGCATCCGCAACTGGGTGGCGTTCTCCAACTCGAGCCCCATCGAGGGCATCGTCGAAGCCATCCGCACTTACTGGTCGAAAGACAAGAAGATCAGCATCTACGTGTTCGGCGATGAATTCACCGGACCGTCCATCGATGCCGTGGTGAAAAGCGTGGACGTGCTCAATCGCAGCGACGACACTGGCCAGCGCCGGGTGCGCATTCATGCCATCGGCTTTCCGGTGCGGCCGGATGCGCCGCAGTACACCAGCATCCGCTTTTCGACGCTGATGCGTATCCTGTGCGCCCGGAATGGCGGTACGTTCGTCGGACTGCACGACCCGGAGCGGCGAGGATCGGGGTTCCGTATCGGTGATGCCCAGGCGCAGCCCGAGGCGCTGCCGGGCAGTCTGCCTGCCCTGCAGGCAGCACAAACGCGCTGATCGAGGTGTCCTTGAATTTTCCGAACACAATTGCAGCATCGCGCGTCGCTGGCTGGATCATCGCCGCCACGGCGCTGCTGCTTGCAGGTTGCGGACCGGTCAAGCTGGTGGCCACGACCAACATTCCGCCACCGCTGGTCGTGAAGATCCCGGCATCGGTGGCGCTGTTCGTGCCGAAGGAATTCGCCGACTATGCGCATGACGAAGAGCGCTCCGGCACGGACTGGCACATCGAGATCGGCAAGGCCCAGACCGATGGCCTGTCGCGATTGCTGAATGCGATGTTCGAGCGCGTGGTGCGCATCGACAATCTCAACGCCGGTGCCAGCGCCGGCCCGGACATCCGCGCCATCCTCGAACCGAGCGTGGAAGAGTATGCGTTCGTCACGCCGCGCGATGCGGGCTCGCCGTTCTTCGCCGTCAGCATCAAGTACCGCATCAACGTGTACACGCCGGATGGACGACTCGCAGACTCGTGGGGCTTCACCGGCTACGGTACGGCACCCTCGCAAGGCATCACCAGCGATGCGCCGCTGACTCAGGCCACCGCACTGGCGATGCGCGACGCCGGCGCCAAACTGGCGACCGAGTTCCGGGAACAGGCGATCGTGCGCGGACTGATCGACGAAAACGCCGTCCCGGATACGCCGGTGCTGCTGACGAACCCTGCATCGGGCAGCGCACCTGCGGCTGCGCAACCTGAATCGGTGCCACCGGAACCGGCAACAACGGAATCAGCAAAGCCAGAGCCGGCAACACCGCAGTCGGCAACACCGGAAGGAACGCAGGAACAGACATCGCCGCCCGCCGATCCTGCGCAGGCCGCGCCCGAGGAGGCTGCGCCGGAACCCGCGGCACCGGAAGAACCGCCGGGCGAAGAGAAGAAGCCGACAGCGGCGCCGGCGACTCAGAACGAATCACTGGTCTGAATTCGCGATCGCCACAGCGCATCCGTCGCAGTCGATCAGTCTTCGGCGTCGTCCCTGTCGCGCTTGCGTACCTTGAAGATCTGCCGGTAGCCCACGTTCCTGGTCACCACCGGCTCGCCATTCACGAACCTCGGTCGATAGCGCGCAGTGCTGATTGCGGCCAGTGTCTGCGTGACGTGACGGTTGCTGCCGTCATGGCCTGTTTCACGTTCGTCGGCGATGCTGCCGTCGGGCAGCACCGTGAATTCCACCTGCACGTAGCGATCTTCCAGTTCGTACGGTATCGCAGCGAGATTGCGGGTCGCGGCCGGGGGCGGCAGGTAATAGACCGGTACCGGGAAGCTCAGCAGATTTGCGGCTGCGCCGATGCCGTCGTCAGCGGCGGAGGCTGTGTCTGAGCGCTCCCCGATCAATGCCGCTGCACGCGAGTAATAGCCGATGGCCTTGTTCGCCTGGTCCTTGAGCAGAAACCAGTCGCCGGTCTGTACCAGCGTTTCAATGAGCGAGCGGGTCGACCGTTGCGGATCGGCGTCGAGCACACGTAGTGCGCGCAGCAATGAGCGTTCGCCTTCGGGCGAGATGTAGCGCGGATTGTAAGGCTCCTGCACCGTGCTGATCGGTTCGTCCGGGGTCGTGGTCAGGCGTTCCTTGCGCGTGGGAATGCCGACATTGTTCAGGGCCACTTCTTCGGGAAAGGTCTGCGCCAGACCGCGCAGCGGCGCAACGATGCCGGGACTGTTGTGGCCCATGGTGCGCTCGGCAATGCTCAGCGCCTTTCGATAGTGGGAGCGGGCCTGATCCATCTGCGCCACGTCTGCATACCAGCGTGCCACCGTGCAGTAGACGGGCACCATGCGCGCATCCTTCTCGCCGTACTCATGCTCGCCCAGCCGCAGCAGATACAGCATGTGTTTTTCGCCTTCGACCGGCGATCCGGTGATGGCGAGGCTGGTGGCGAGCTGCCGCAGCAAGCCCTCCTGCGAAGGATTGAACAGGCCGGTGCTGCGTCGTGAGATCAGCAGCGCACGATCCATATATGGAATGGCGCGCTCGTGCTTGCCTTGCGCCGCCAGCGAAAAGCCCAGGCCACGCAGCGGATCGACCAGCCTGGCACTGCTGCGATCGGCGTATTTCTGCGTCAGCTCCAGCGATTCCTGAAAGGCTTTTTCTGCGGCTACCAGATTGCCCTTGCCGTACAGCGCATTGCCGAGCATGACCAGTGCATCGGCGAGCCGCAGTCCGGATGCGCTGTCGCTCGTGGCAGCGCGCGCTGTATCCACGATCTTCTGCGCGGCCACGACTGCGGCGTCCCAGTCCTGCTTGTCGAATTGCGCCCAGTATTCCTGCTGCCCCGAAGCAACCACCGGAACGGTGGCCGCGGCCTCAGCCGGCGGCGTCACGCACGCTGGCAGTGCGAGCCAGGCCAGCAAGACGCCGCACAACCATGAACGGGCGATCCTCTGCGGGCGGGATTTTCGACTTCTGCGATGCATGACCGTCGCGTGCCTTGTTGTCCCCGACGTTGTCGAGGCTACCGTGAAGCTGCGCCCGGCGAAAGCGGCCGCTCGCGATGCTGCAAAAGGCATCACGGACCCTTTGCTGTGAACCGGACGTTATCGCCCGACGTCGGTGATGATGCGAGATGCCGGACAATGCTGATGTGCGGCATGCCTCATCGTCACCTATATAGAGCAACGTCGTGACGCCGGGACACGCTGTGCGGCCTTGAGGCATCATCGAACGAGGGCAGAATCTCCTGCGGGATTTCGAGTGAGCAGCGAACGATCCGAACCGGCCGCGTCCGATCCTCTCTGGTACAAGGACGCCATCATCTATCAGATGCACGTCAAGGCGTTCCACGACGCCAACGGCGATGGCATCGGCGACTTCGCCGGGCTCATCCAGAAGCTGGATTACATCCAGGATCTGGGCGTCAACACGATCTGGCTGTTGCCGTTCTATCCATCGCCCCAGCGTGACGATGGTTATGACATCGCCGATTACCGCGACGTACATCCGGATTACGGCACACTGGAAGACTTCCGGCGCTTCGTGCAGGAAGCGCATCGCCGCGGGTTGCGGGTCATCACGGAGCTGGTGATCAATCACACCTCCGATCAGCATCCCTGGTTTCAGGCGGCGCGGCGCGCGCCGCCCGGTTCGCCCGAGCACGAGTTCTACGTGTGGAGCGATACCGACAAGAAATTTGCCGGCACACGCATCATCTTCACAGACACTGAAACCTCCAACTGGGCCTGGGATCCGCTGGCGCGACGTTACTACTGGCACCGGTTTTTTTCGCATCAGCCGGATCTGAATCACAACAATCCGCAGGTCGTCGACGCCGTCATCGACGTGATGCGCTTCTGGCTGGACATGGGCGTGGACGGTCTGCGACTGGACGCCATTCCCTATCTGTGCGTGGCCGAAGGCACCAACAACGAGAACCTGCCGCAGACGCACGAAGTGCTCAAGCGCATGCGCGCCGTCGTCGATGCGCACTATGAGGACCGGATGTTTCTCGCCGAAGCCAATCAATGGCCCGAGGATGTGCGCGAATATTTCGGCGACGGCGATGAATGCCATATGGCATTCCACTTCCCGCTGATGCCACGCATCTTCATGGCGGTGGCGCTGGAAGATCGTTATCCGATCGCTGAAATCATGCGGCAGACGCCGGACATTCCCGACAATTGCCAGTGGGCCATCTTTCTGCGCAATCACGATGAGCTGACGCTGGAGATGGTGACGGATCGCGAACGCGACTACATGTACAAGATGTATGCGCAGGAACCGCGCATGCGCGTCAACGTCGGCATCCGCCGGCGGCTGGCCACGCTGCTCAACAACGATGTCGATCGCATCAAGCTGATGTACAGCCTGCTGCTGTCCATGCCGGGTTCGCCCATCCTGTATTACGGCGATGAGATCGGCATGGGCGACAACAACTACATCGGCGATCGCGACGGTGTGCGTACGCCGATGCAGTGGAGCATCGATCGCAATGCCGGTTTTTCTCGCGCCGATCCGCAGCGGCTGTATCTGCCCGTCATCATGGACCCGATCTACGGCTACCAGGCCGTGAACGTGGAGGCGCAGAGCCGCGATCCGTCATCGCTGCTCAGCTGGACGCGCCGGATTCTCGCCATCCGCCGTCAGCATCGCTGTTTCGGCCGCGGCACGCTCGAATTCATCCGGCCGCAGAATCGCAAGATCACCGCGTATGTGCGCCAGTTCGAAGGCGAGACCGTGCTGTGTGTGGCCAATCTGGCGCAGTCGGCGCAGGCGGTGGAGCTGGATCTGTCGCGCTTCAAGGGCCTCGTGCCGGTGGAACTGTCGGGGCGCAATGCCTTTCCGCCCATTGGCGATCTGCCTTACTTTCTGACGCTGCCAGCGCACGCTTTCTTCTGGCTGCTGCTGAGCGATTCGGCGTCGGCACCCGCCTGGCATGTCGAACGCTTGCCCGCAAGCGAGCTGCCGGTGCTGGTACTCACTGACGGCATCAAGTCTCTGCTGGGGCCTGAGGATCTTCCCGTGGCGCGCAGTGTCACGCGCCGCACGCTGCAGCAGCTCGAAGAAGAAGTGCTGCCCGAATTCCTGCGCGTGCGCGGCTGGATACAAGCCACGGGTGAGCCGGTGTCAGTTCACCTCGGCGGCCGGTTCGTCTGGAGCGGTGCGCAGCGCGAAGTATTGCTGACGTTCGCACATGCACAGTCCCGCAGCCGGCAGCGCCGCATCGCACTTGCCCTGACACTGGTCTGGGACGACGCGCCCGATGGCGAAGTATTGCGCACTTCCGAGTGGACGCTGGCGAGCGTTCGCGAGCATGCGCGCATCGGCGTGCTGGTGGACGCCTTCGCGGACTCCTCGTTCTGCAAAGGCATTGTGCATTCGCTGGCGGCTGGCGCAGAGCTGCCGTTTGCCGGCGGGGTGCTCAGATTCCAGCCCACCTCCGCGTGGAACCGCATCGATGTCGCGACGCTCGCGCCGGTGCAGCACTTCGGCAACGATCACCTCGAAACCAAGGTACTGCTCGGAGACGCCGTGCTGCTCAAGGTGTATCGCCTCGCCGAGCCCGGCATCAACCCGGACATCGAGATGCCCGCACACCTGGCAGCCAATGGTTTTGCCAATGTCGCCGTGCCCGGGGGCGCCGTGAATTGCGAGATCGACGATACGCCGCCCATTGCGCTCGCTGCGCTGCACGCGTACGTACGCAACCAGGGTGACGCCTGGACCTTCACGATGGATCACCTCGATCGGTTTGCCGCCGGACTGCGTACGGGCTCCGGCACCAGTGCGGCGCCGCATGCGCTGTTCCACGATCGCATGACGACGCTGGGCCGCCGGATCGGCGAGATGCACGCGATTCTGAGCAGAGACACACCCGATCCTGCTTTCACCCCGGAACCGATGGGGCAGTCCGATCTCGAAGCCCTGGCTGAGGCTTTGCTGCATCTGCTCGATTCAGCATTCGACCGTCTGCATGAACGCATCGCGCAGATGACGGACGCTGCCCGGTCGAACGCACAGTCGTTGCTCGAAATGCGCAGCGATATCGCTTCCTCGATCCGCGCGCTGAGCAATGAGCCCATTCACGCCATCAAGATGCGCCATCACGGCAATCTGCAGTTGAGCAAGACGCTGCTGGTGGAAGACGACTTCGTCATCACCGATTTCGATGGCCTGCTCGATCAGCCGCTCGAAATGCGTCGGGGCAAGCACTCGTGCCTGCGCGACATCGCGGCTGTGATGTGTTCGCTGCGTCAGGCGCACGTCGCCGCGCTGCACCGAACGCTCGATACGCAGCCCGATCTGCGCGATCGTGTCGAACCTGCGCTCGAGGCATGGCGCAGCAGCACGATCAAGGCGTTCCACGACGGCTACCGGCGCGGCCTGGGCAAGGCGCCATGCCTGCCTGACAGTGCCGACGCCGATCGGCTGATGGAGCTGTATCAGATGGAATTCACGCTGCGTCAGCTCGATGATGACCTCGAGCGCAACACGGCGGAGACCGGCAATTCGATCGAGGCGTTGTTGCGACTGCGTGCTGGCAGCTGACTCAGTGCTCTTCGCCAAGCTCTTCAGTCGTGTAGCGCCATGCACGCAGCTCTGCCGGCCACGCATCGACGGACCAGCCGGCCTTGAGTTTGAGATGGCGCAGAAACTGCTCCGGCGACGGTAACTGCTCCCACACGCTCGGCAGGAACGTTGCGCGCTCGCCTTGCGCGCTCAGCAGCAATCCGTCAAGGCCCGGGCGCAGGATGCGCAACAACTCACTCTCATCGGCCACGTTCAGTGGTTCGAGTTCACTCAGGACGGCGATATGGATGTCGCATTGTGCGAATTCCCCGGCGGTGAGCGCCGTAAAGCGTGGGTCCGAGAACGCCGACGCCCAGGCGTTGCGCCATACGTCCTCCGCCAGTGTGTGGCGGACTTCGATCGAGCCGCAGCACCCGCGCAGCATGCCGCCGATACGCAGCGTGACGAAGCTGGCGCGCCGGGCGGTGAGTGCCGGCGGCAATGATTCCGGCACATACGGCACGCGTCGACCTTCTGTGAGTCCGGCGCTGATTGAACGCCGCGCGAGATCGAACAGCACGGCGCGCTGCGAGGCGTCGAAGGTCATGCGCACTCACCGAGTGCGAAGGCACCGTAGCCGACCACTCGTCGTCGATCGCCGGCGGTGTCGCCGGAGTTGAGGCGCATGAGTTCGCGCAGGTTGAGTTCCCGGATCTGTGCCAGATGCAGCAGGCCATTGATGCACATCGAGCCGCACGCCTGCTCGCCTGTGAGTACCGGCTGGCGCTGCGTAATGCGTGCCGCGGTCTCGCGATCGATGTGACGAGCAGCGTCGTAAGGATGATAGTGGCTGAGATCCGAGCTGATCAGCACCAGCGTCTCTTCGTCTCCCCATACTCGATCGAGGACTGCTGCAACGTGCTCAGGTTCGGCAGCGCCGGCGACCAGCGGCAACAGCTCGAAGTCGCCCAGCAGCACCTGCAGAAATGGCAACTGCACTTCCAGAGAATGTTCCTGTGCGTGCGGTGTATCCGCCGACATGACCTCGCCACTGGCAATGAGCATGGCGCGTCGTTCGTGATCGACGCGGATTTCTCCCAGCGGTGTCGCGAACGCATCGGCCCGCGGCGCGGCGATACCCTTCAGATAAACCCGATGGCTCGGCCCCAGGAGCACCACTCTGCGAATGGCGCCACGCCGCGCCAGAATGCTGGCATAGGCGGCTGCCGCGACGCTGCCGGAATAGATGTAGCCGGCGTGTGGAACGATGAGTGCTTTCGGCGGCGTCTGCGCTGCGTTGTGCGGCGCGTCCTGCATGAGCTGATGGATCGTCGCACGCAGCAGCGCGGGATCGGCGGGATAGAACATTCCTGCCACGGCGGCGGCGCGCACGCTTGTCTTTTCAGGGTCGGAGCGCATGATCGGTATATACGCCCGCTCCGCCGCCGGGAAAAGCGCGGCCAGCCACATGAGCGACACCCATCCGACACGATACTGGCACCGACTCGATGACGGTCGTGTGCAATGCGATGTCTGTCCGCGCGCCTGCAGGATGCACGAGGGACAGCGGGGCCTGTGTTTCGTCCGCGGTGTCGAAGCGGAGCAGGTGAAGCTCCACACCTGAGGGCGCTCCAGCGGCTTCTGCATCGATCCGATTGAGAAAAAGCCGCTGAATCATTTTCTGCCGGGCACGGCCGTGCTCTCGTTCGGTACCGCCGGCTGCAATCTCGCTTGCAAGTTCTGCCAGAACTGGGACATGAGCAAGTCGCGCGAAATGGATACGCTCGCCGATCGTGCCACCCCGCAGATGCTGGCTGAGACGGCCCGGCGGATGGGATGCGACAGTGTCGCGTTCACCTACAACGATCCGGTGGTGTTCATGGAATACGCCATGGATGTGGCGGATGCGTGTCGCGAACACGATGTTCGCAGTGTCGCCGTCACGGCAGGCTACATGTGCCCGGAACCACGCGCGGAGTTCTATCGTCACATCGATGCAGCCAACGTCGACCTCAAAGGGTTCACCGAACGGTTCTATCGGAAGATCTGCGGCGCCGAACTCGGCGTGGTCCTCGAAACGCTGGAGTATCTGAAACACGAGACCAGCGTGTGGTTCGAAATCACCACGCTGCTGATTCCGGACGAAAACGATTCGCAGGCCGAAATCGACGCCATGACGCGCTGGATCATGGACCGGCTCGGCCCCGACGTGCCGCTGCACTTCACTGCCTTCCATCCCGACTGGAAAATGCGTGACAAGGCACGCACACCCCTCGCCACCTTGACGCAGGCGCGCAACATCGCGGTGAGGAACGGATTGCGCTACGTCTACACGGGCAACGTGCATGACGCCGCGGGATCCAGCACGTACTGCCATGGCTGCGGTACCCGAGTGATCGAGCGGGACTGGTATGAGCTGGGTGAGTGGCGTCTCGATGCACAGGGCGCCTGTCTGGAATGCGGCACCCGTATTCCGGGCGTGTTCGCCCACGCACCGGGAACCTGGGGTGCGCATCGCCTTGCCGTGCGAATGGCGATCTGACCGGCCGCCATCTGGCGATTGAAGCCGCAGATTCACGCAGGCACAGTAGCGAGGTGCGGTTCGCACTGTCTGACAAGGGAAATGTATGACCGCGGAAACTCCGCGCAGACCGGACGCGCTGACGATCGCGGCCATTGCACTGACGGCATATGCAATCTGCGCCTTCGCTCATGAGGCGCTCGGACATGGTGGCGCATGTGTGCTGCTGGGATGCCGACCGCAGCTGCTGACGAGCATGTCGTTCGATGGCAATGCGAGTCTGTTGCCGCACAGCGCGACACGCATCGTCGCGGCGGGCGGTTCGATAGTGAACGC
>DASTRD010000296.1:0-8301 GCA_035761425.1 Povalibacter sp. | reverse complement strand
GGCGCGATTCTATGCGTCGATCTTCCCGGACTCGCGCATCGATCGGGTCGCGGCGCTGCCCGTCGATTCTCCGAGCGGCCCGCCCGGCTCGGTGCAGGTGGTGGATTTCACGCTGTTCGGCCAGGCATTCATGGCCATGAGCGCGGGTCCGCACCATCCGTTCAATGACGCCGTGTCGTTCCTGGTGTCCTGCGATACCCAGGAGGAGATCGATCGTTACTGGGACGCCATCGAAAAGCACGGTGGCAAACCGCAGGCCTGCGGCTGGATCCAGGATCGTTACGGCGTGCGCTGGCAGATCGTGCCGGCGAAGTTCGGCGAGATGATGGCGAGCAAGGATCGGGCTGCCGCCCAACGTTTCGCCAAAGAGATGATGAGTCAGATCAAGTTCGACATTGCGAAGCTCGAGGCAGCGTTCGCGGGAAAATGAAGATCTTCACGGGGCGCACGGGGATCACAGGGATCACGGATTCCTGCCTCGTGCACCCAATGGAAATTCCTCGACGAACTGATCACAGCCGCGACAACGGTAGTGCCGTGGTCTCCTTGATGGCGGACAGCGCGATCGAGGAATTGACGACCTGTACACCGGGGAAACGGGACAGTGTGTCGCGGAAGAACACTTCATAGGCCTTGAGATCGCGCGCGATCACGCGCAACAGAAAATCCGTTTCGCCCAGCATCGTGTAGCACTCGAGAATCTCGGGATGCTTGCGCACGGCCTGCTCGAATTTCACCACGGCATCGCCGCCCTGACTGGCGAGCCGCACGTGGGCGAACACGGTCACGTTGAAGCCGACAGCCTCGCGATCCAGCAGTGCTACACGCTGGCGGATGACGCCTTCGCTTTCCAGTCGCGAAATCCGGCGCCAGGCGGTGGTCGTGGTCAATCCCACTTTCTCCGCGATCTCGGCAGCGGAAAGATTGCCTTGCTGCTGAAGCGCGTCGAGGATTTTCAGGTCGGTCCGATCCAGATTGCGCTGTGTCATGGCTGCACTGTTCATTGCGTGAATCGAGGATTCGCGAAACGAGTGTTTCAGAAGTGCGCTTGTCGATGCAACTTTGGCAATGCGTTTGGCGTTGCGCCGGGAGTAGGCTGCTGAGCGTCGGCCGCCGGGCGAATCGGTGGCCCGCCACCGCCTGAGGTTCTCGCCTTATCCGGCCTTGCCGCGCAAGGAGTTCTCATGCCCTCTGGATCGCGCCTGCATGTTCCCCATCCGCCGGCTCGGCCGGGGGAAACCGCCGATTTCACCTATCTGCGCCTGTCGCCAGCCGGCGCGGTCGGACGTCCCGATGTCACAATTGCCGCGAGCGCCATCGGCCATTTGTCGACGGCGCTCATCCGCGTGCTCGACGACGAGCATCGCGCCGTGGGCCCGTGGGATCCGCATCTGGAGCCTGAGGATCTGCAGGTTGGTCTGCGGCACATGATGACCACCCGCGCCTGGGACGATCGCATGCAGCGCGCGCAGCGCCAGGGAAAGATCTCCTTTTATATACGCTCGACGGGCGAGGAGGCGACGGCGGTCGCGGTGGCGATGGCATTGCGGCCTGGCGACATGCTGTTTCCTTCCTATCGACAACAGGGACTGCAGGTGGCGCGCGGTCGCAGCCTGGTCGATCTGATGTGTCAGTGCCTCTCCAACTCGCGTGACATGTGCAAGGGCCGGCAGATGCCCATCATGTATCACTGGGCGCAGGGCAACATCTTCTCCATCTCCGGCAATCTCACCACCCAGGTGCCGCAGGCCGTGGGCTGGGCGATGGCCGCGGCGATCAAAGGTGAAGATCATCTGGCCGCCGCATGGACAGGCGAGGGCGCGACCGCCGAAGCGGACTTTCATCATGCGTTGACGTTCGCAGCGGTTTATCGCGCGCCGGCCATCCTGTACGTCGTCAACAATCAATGGGCGATCTCCACGTTCCAGGGCTTCGCGGGCGGTGAACAGCAGACCTTCGCTGCGCGCGGACCGGGATATGGTCTCCCGGGATTGCGCGTCGACGGCAACGACTTCCTTGCCATCCATGCGGTCACGCAGTGGGCCGCAGAACGCGCGCGCAAGGGTGCTGGCGCAACGCTGATCGAACTGGTCACGTATCGCGCCGGTCCGCATTCCACCAGCGACGATCCATCGCGCTACCGGCCGAAGGACGAGTGGAAATCGTTTCCTCTGGGCGATCCGATCGAACGCCTGAAGCAGCATCTCATCGCGCTCGGGGTCTGGACTGAAGCGCGCCACAAGGCGCTCGAGCAGGAACTCGACGCCTATGTTGCGGATCAGTGGCGCGAAGCAGTGTCGTATGGCTCGCTGAGCGACGCACCGACCGATCCCGATTCCCTGTTCGAAGACGTGTTCAGAGATATGCCAGAGCACCTGCGTCGCCAGCGCGAACAGCTGCGCGAGCTGCGGAGGCAGAAATGAAGGATCTCTGCAGGTTGCTCGGGCGACAGCGCGAACCGGCATCGACGCCTCTGCTCTTCGCCTTGTCCCGTTCCTCACGCGATCTCAGGAGCGACATTCCATGCCGCAGATGAACATGGTGCAGGCACTGAACTCGGCCATGGATGTGATGCTGGGCCGTGACCGATCGGTGGTCGTCATGGGACAGGATGTCGGTTACTTCGGCGGTGTGTTTCGTGTGACGGATGGTCTGCAACGCAAGTACGGCGAGCATCGCGTGCTCGACATGCCCATTGCCGAAGGCGGCATCATCGCATCGGCCATCGGCATGGCCGTGAACGGGCTGCGACCGGTCTCCGAGATTCAGTTTGCCGATTACATCTATCCGGCGTTCGATCAGGTTGCGAGCGAACTGGCACGCCTGCGCTATCGGACGGCGGGCGATTTCCACGCAGCGGTGACGGTGCGCGTGCCGGCAGGTGGCGGCATCCGCGGCGGGCAGACCCATTCGCAAAGTCCTGAAGCGTTGTTCGCGCACATCTGCGGCATCAAGGTCGTGATGCCCTCGAATCCCTACGATGCGAAGGGTCTGCTGATCAGCGCCATCGAAGACGACGATCCGGTGATCTTCTTCGAGCCCAAGCGCCTCTATAACGGACCCTTCGACGGTGATCCGGACAAACCGGCCGTGCCGTGGAGTGCGCATCCGAAAGGTGAAGTGCCGGATGGTCACTATCGGGTTCCTCTCGGCCGGGCTGAAGTCGTGCGTGCCGGCGCCGCCGTAACCATTGTCACTTACGGAACGCTGGTGCACGTGGCCGAAGCTGCCGCCAGGGCGAGCGACGTCGATGCCGAAATCATCGATGTCCGTTCCATCGTGCCGCTGGATGTCGAGACGATCGTGAACTCGGTGAAAAAGACCGGACGCTGCATCATTGCTCACGAGGCCACGCGCTTCGCGGGATTCGGTGCGGAACTGTCGGCGACCATTCAGGAAGAATGCTTCTGGCATCTCGAAGCACCCATCGAACGCGTAACCGGCTGGGACACTCCGTACCCGCATGCATTCGAATGGGAATACTTTCCGGGACAGGCGCGCATCAGTGCAGCGCTGCGCAAAGTGCAGGCGGTCGCATGAGTCGCTTCATTTTCAGAATGCCCGATCTGGGTGAAGGAACCGTTGCCGCGGAAGTGGTCGCTGTTCATGTGGCGCCCGGCGATGTGGTGACGGAAGAGCAGATCATTCTCGATGTGATGACGGAGAAGGCCACGGTCGAAGTGCCATCGCCCGTGAACGGGCGCGTGGTGTCGATTGCCGGCAAACCAGGAGACAGCGTGCCCGTCGGTGCCGAACTCGTCGTCTTTGAAACGGATGCAGCGGTGCAGTCCGCGTCCGATCAGGTACGGGCATCCGACAGCGACAGCAAACCAGCGGCCAACGCTTCGGTATCCCCTGCGGCGGCAAACGCGGCAGCGTCTGCGAAGGCAGGCGAGGCCAGGGTCCATCCGGCAACTCGTGTCATGGCATCGCCGGCGACCCGTCGACGCGCCCGTGAAGCCGGCGTCGATCTGGTCGATGTGGCCGGTACGGGTCCCGGTGGCCGGATTCTCCGGGAAGACTTCGACAATTACGTCGGCAACCGGAATGCTCCGGCAAACGCCGGAGCCGGCGCCGCGGAAATCGAAGAAGTGCCGGTCATCGGCATGCGCCGACTGATTGCGCAGCGCATGACCCAGACGCTGAGCATTCCGCACTTCTCCTACGTGGAGGAGGTCGATGTGACCGAACTCGAGTCGCTGCGTCTGCATCTGAATGCAAAGCTCGACAAGGGTGCCGATCCGTACACGTACCTGCCATTTGTCGCGCTCGCCCTGGCGCGCGTGCTGCCTGATTTTCCACAGTGCAACGCGCACTACGACAGCGAGCGCAATGTGCTGCTGCGTCACCGTCAGGTTCACGTGGGCATCGCGACACAGACTGCAGATGGACTGAAGGTACCCGTCGTACGCAATGTGGCGCTGCGTTCGCTGGCGCAGGTTGCAGCGGAGATCCGGCGCGTCAGCGAAGCGGCACGCAGCAACAAAGCCAGACGCGAGGAGCTGAGCGGTTCGACCATTACGTTGACGAGCCTCGGCAAGCTCGGCGGCATCGCCAGTACGCCAATCATCAATGGACCGGAAGTGGCGATCATCGGTATCAACAAGGCGGTGGAGCGCCCGATGGTGGTGCGTGGCGCCATCGCGGTGCGACGCATGATGAACATTTCCGGTTCGTTCGATCATCGCTTCGTCGACGGTCACGACGCAGCTTCCATGATTCAGTCGCTCAAGCAGCATCTCGAGCATCCGGCGACGATCTTTACGTCGTTGTAGCCAGTTGCTCACGGAAGCTACGTATCGAATTCTTTCTCTCGCATGCGACGCTGCTGATGTTCACGCGCGGTACACGATCATGTAATCGTCGCGTGGGAACTTCGCATTCGAATGAAGTCTTTCCATTCGAACGTTTCTCGAAGCTTGAGGATGAGACCATGCCTTCCCGATCGCGCCAGACCAGATCCAGCGACACATCAGCCACCAGGCCCGCTGTTTCCACGACGCCCTCACAGATTCCGTCGGAAGAGCCGGTGAACGAGATTCGTCTGCTCGGCTCGCTGTATCCGGCCGTCAACCGCGAGGAGCGCATTGCCATCTCCGCATACTGGCGCGCCGCACAGCGTCAGTTCGCGCCAGGTCACGAACTGGATGACTGGCTGGCGGCGGAACGCGAAGTGGACGAAGAGGAAAGTCAACGCGCTGCACGATGAGTGAATCGTCTGCGGCAGGGGCGGACACGGCGTCTGCCGGGGACTGCCCGGGTGCCTGGATCGATGCCGACGATGTAGCTCACTTTCGGGTCTGGGCGCCGAGTGCGCAGACGGTGGAGGTGGTGCTCAACGACGCAACGCTGCCAATGCGGCGCGAACCGACGGGCTACTTTGTCCTCGAAACACCTTCGCAGGCAGGTGCTCTGTATCGATACCGCGTCGACGACAGCGGCCCGTGGCCCGATCCCTGTTCGCGTTTCCAGCCTCAGGGACCTCACGGTCCGTCGCAACTTGTGGCGCCTGACGCATATCGCTGGGGCGACACCGCATGGCCGGGTGTGCAACTGCACGGGCAGGTCATCTACGAACTTCACATCGGGACCTTCACCGCGGCCGGCACCTTCGATGCTGCCCGGGAAAAGCTGGCGTGGCTCAAGGAACTGGGAGTCACGGTGATCGAGGTCATGCCGGTCGCGGAATTTCCCGGCGCGCATGGCTGGGGCTATGACGGCGTTCAGCTGTTCGCGCCGTTTCATCATTATGGCGACCACGAGGCCTTCAAGCGCTTCGTGGATGCCGCGCATGCCATCGGTCTCGGCGTCATCCTGGACGTCGTCTATAACCATCTCGGGCCGGACGGCAACTATCTGCGCTGTTTCAGCGATGCCTATTTCACGCGTCGTCACAAAACAGAGTGGGGCGATGCGTGGAATTTCGACGGCGAGCAGTCGCGCGGCGCGCGCGACCTGCTCATTCACAACGCCTGTTACTGGTTGCACGATTTTCATCTGGATGGATTCCGCTTCGATGCCACGCAGGCCATCATCGATGACAGTACGAAACACATCCTCACGGAACTGGTTGAGCGCATTCGCGCAGTGGCCTCGCCGCGCGAGATCATCGTGATTGCCGAGGACCAGCCGCAGCGTGGCTACCATCTGAAACCGGCCGTACCGGGCGGTTGGGCTTTCGATGGCATGTGGAACGACGATTTCCATCATGCTGCGAGAGTCGCACTCACGGGCGATCGCGATGCCTACTACCACGACTTCACCGGCCGCTCCCAGGAGTTCGTGTCCGCGGTGCGACACGGCTTTCTGTTTCAGGGGCAGTACTACTACTGGCAGCAACAACGGCGCGGCGCACCGCTGCGTCACGTGCCGGCGCAGGCCTGCATCCAGTTTCTGCAGAACCATGATCAGGTCAGCAACACGTTCGGGAGCAAGCGTGTGCACGCGCTTGCCCAGAGCGGGCAGTATCGTGCACTCACCGCACTGCTGTTGCTCGGACCGCAGACGCCCATGCTGTTCATGGGTCAGGAATTCCTCGCCTCGAGTCCGTTTCCCTATTTCATCGATCATCACGCCGAACTGGCGCAACTCGTGACACAGGGTCGCAAGGAGTTCCTGCGACAGTTTCGCGCCTACGACAATGAGGCTGCGCAGGCGTGCGTTGCCGATCCGGCCGATGAGGCAACCTTCCTGTCTGCGAAACTCGACTGGGAGGAAGTGCAGACCCACGATTGCGCGGTGCAGCTGCATCGCGATCTGCTGAAGATGCGGCGCGACGATCCCGTTATCGCCGCGCAGGATTCGAGTCGCATCGACGGAGCCACCTTGTCGGAGCGGGCATTCGTGTTGCGCTGGTTCGACGATGAACACGGCGATCGCCTGCTCGTCGTCAATCTGGCACAGGAGATCGTGCTGGATCCTGCTCCGGAGCCGCTGCTCGCACCTGCGCTGAATCGGACCTGGCAGATGCGATGGAGCAGTGAAGAACCGCGCTACGGTGGGCTCGGTGCGGCCAGTCCGTGCGATGCAGAAGGTCGCTGGCGAATCGGCCCGAACTGTGCCTGCCTGCTGTATCAGGCTGAGCAGACATGAACGAGCCGGGGCTGTTGCTGCAATGGCAGCAGGCACCGGAGGCTGGCCAGTTGCTGGATCGCGAATGGCTGGTCACCAACGGTCTGGGGGGCTATGCCTCCGGATCGCTTGCGGGTGGCAACACACGGAAATACCACGGCCTGTTCGTGCCCAACCTCAATGCACCGAAGGGCCGGCACGTTCTGCTGTCACGCTGCGATGACAGCGCCATCGTCGGTGCACGCGAGTACGACCTTCACGATGTGGAGTTCCTGCGCGGAGGTCTGCGCGGCGGCGGTCATCGCTGGGTGCGTTCGTTCGCGCTCGATCGCAGCATCGCCTCCTGGACGTTTCAGCTCGACGACATCGTTCTGGAAAAGTCCATCGTGATGGTGCATCTCAACAACACCGTGTGCGTTCGCTACCGGATGCTCGCGGGATCCTCCGCAGTCCTGCGTCTGCGACCGGTGCTGGCTTTCCGTCGTCACGATCAATTGCGGACTTCGCCGGATGCGCAACGGTTTGCTCTGCATCACGAGCGTGGACGGCTCGAGGTGGGACTGGCTGAGAGCCCGATGGTGTTGCGCATGGCCACGCGACCGCGGACAGCCACATTCACGCCCGGCGCCCGTGAAGATCATGAGCTTTGCTATCGGATCGACCGTGCACGTGGCGAGGCGGCTACTGAAAGCCTGTTCAGCCCGGGATATTTCGACGTGCCGATCAGTCGCGCCGAACCTGTCTGTCTGCTCGCCTCATCGAACGACCTGAGTCAGATGGAGGCAGATGCCGCCGCATTGTTCGATGCCGAATGCCGCCGCATCGACGATCTGCATGCACTGACAGACATCGATCGTGACGATACTTTCGCGCAGCGTCTGATCACCGCGGCGGATCAATTCATCGTGCTGCCCGGCAGCCGGCTCGAGGAGTCCGTGCGCGCGCAGGCACATGGCGATGACTTCCGCAGCATCTATGCAGGCTATCACTGGTTTGGCGACTGGGGTCGCGACACGATGATCAGCCTGGAAGGGCTGACGCTGGCCACCGGCCGGCACGCCGAAGCCGGCTACATCCTGCGCACCTTCCTGCACTACGTGAAGGACGGCCTGATCCCGAACATGTTCCCGGAGGGCCAGAACGAAGGCCTGTACCACACGGCCGATGCAACGCTCTGGTTGTTCCACGCGATGGACCGCTACGTGAGCGTCACGGGCGACCGGCTCACCC
>DASTRD010000295.1:0-4468 GCA_035761425.1 Povalibacter sp. | reverse complement strand
CGCAAGCACCTGCTCGACGATCTTTCCCTGTGCGATGAGGACGCGCATGCGGTCGCGCGTGGCGAGCAGAAAATCGCGCTGCGCAACGACTGCGGAGCCGTCGACGATCGGTTCATGGCCCGGAATGATCTTCGTCTGCGGTCCCGCGATCTCTATGGTCTTGTCCAGGCCTGCAATCCGACCTGCAAGCGTGCCGCCGTTGAAGGTGTCCGTGAACGGATAACCCACGGAACGTAGTAGTCCCCGACCGCGAGCACGTCGTGCTTCGGAAAACGGATCAGGGTATCGCCGTCCGTGTGAGCCGCGTGGATCGGGATGAGCTGCACATCCTCATCATTCACATGCAGCGTGATCTGACTGTCATAGGTAACCAGCGGCAGGGCCTTTGCAGGCGCGGAGGGCGGCACGCGCCCGTCCGGGCCCGGCGGTGGATTCGCAAGCCGCTCACGCAGCTGAGCGCGGCCAAAAATGATCGCACCCGATCTGGCGAAATGTTCATTGCCGCCGACATGATCCGCATGGAAATGGGTGTTGATCAGGAAACGGATCGGCTGTTCTGACACCTTTCTGATCGCTGCCACGATCTTGTCAGTCAGCGGCGCGAACTGGCTATCGACCATGAGCACGCCGTCGGGTCCGGTCAATACGGTGATTGTGCCGCCCTGGCCCTCAAGCGTGAACAAATCGTCTGCGTGACGTGTGGTCCTGATTTCGACCTTGTCGAAATCGATCGGGACCATTCGCACGGGCGGCCGGAGCTGCGCGCTGGCGACCATGGCCGCGCACAGAAGCAGAAGGCACAGCGATGACTTTTGAAGCATGGCGCCTCTTTGCGGCCATAAGTGGCGGCTTTCCCTGTTTGATCATAATGCCCATTCGATACGAGGCGCACATTCCTTCGGTGCCGGGCCGCAGGTAAGCGACAGCATCGACATCCCGACACAGGGCGTGTGCATGCGTCGAAAGCTGAGCTATGGTTACTGCAATGCGCCTCCGCGCGCTTGGCAACAGGATGGAAACTTCCGATGACACCGGCTCAGGCACTGATCGAACTGAAGACACATCCGCGCAAGTGGCTCGAGAAGCACCATGTAAAGGCATATGCCGGCGTGCCCGCGACCTTTTCTGCGCAGCAGCTGACGTTTGGAAATACCGGTTATGTAGATGTGCAGGGACTTCAGGGGCCGGCGGGCGGCAATGTCTTCGATCGTTCTCCCGGTACCGCGAAGTCGTTTGGTCCATGGAGCGGCAAGGACCGGCGCGCTTTCACATTCGATCGGGCCGGTGGCCAGGCGGGTTTCGTAGGGCCCACGGTGCAGGCAGCAGTGGTCAACATCCCGGTGATTGCGAGCGCTGCGGTCCAGGCCAATTACGCCAACATCGGTCTGCATGACCTGGGAACCGCACTCGGCCGGGATTTTGCCGTGACCACATTGCTCAATGGATGCTCTTTCGTCATCGACGGAGCCAACCCGAGCGTGTGCCACGTGCAACCCACCGGCGGCACGACCTCAGGCGCGCTTCGCAATGCACTGCAACCGCACTACGGCGTCGTCTTCGGGGGCGGCGGCAACGAATACGACCACAACGTCGAGGACGTGACGATCATTGGTATCAGGCGCGGCGGTGGCTGGAAGATCTACGCGCAGGTTCACACCAGAAACGTGCGCAATGTGCTGCGGGTCGTCAAGCTGCACGGCTAGCTGGACGCGAACAGAAAGGAGTCAGAGTCCTTCGGCAAACTTCTCAATAGCCGGGAGTACCTGCTGCTGGTTCGACTGGATGATGTAGTGCGTGGCCTCGTGCATCTCCAGCACCTGACCTTTCTCGACGGTGCGCCTGAAGAGTTCGATGTTCCTGCGTTTGGTGACTTGAGCGATGCGGTCGATTTCCGCCACATTCGCCAGCAGCGTCTGATCTGTCAGGTCGTACCAGCCTGGCAATCTCTCGCGCGGGTCTGAAAAGGCATAGATCGCCAATGCGGGAATCTTGATTGCCGCATAGTCCGGCGCCTGAATTGCGGCTGTGATGGCCTGCTGCGTACGCGCGTCGATATTGGGTACGCCGGCCAGATACGGATTGTTCACCTGCAGCAACGCGATCAACTCACCTTCCGGATAGCGCGCATGGCCACGCTCATCCAGCAAGGCCGACATGGCGTCGTAATCACGCAGAGCGGCCGGCGGAATGGGAGGTTCCGGCGGCAGGCGGTGGAGGAGTTCGCGCAGGCGATGGCTGTGAGATTGCGCTGCGTCCTGAGAACGATCGTAAGCGGCATCCAGATAGACAAGGCCCGCAAACCGTTCCGGATGATGCCCACCCAGCCATGTGAGCTCTTCGCCTGCGATGGATGAACCGATGAGCAGCGCTCGCTGTATGTGCATTTCATCCATCACACCCAGTACGTCCTGCGCGAGGCGAGCCGTATCGAAACCGGAGTCGGGTCTGCTGGAGTAGCCGGCACCGCGACGTGTCACGGCGATGACACGATGCTTGCGGGCCAGCAGCGGACCCACGTCGTCGTAACTGTGCGCCGTCGCGCCGAGGCCGGGCAGCAGCACGATCGGCAGACCGGTGCCGCCGAAATCCAGCACCTCGAGCTGCACGCCTTCGTCCACTCCGATGGAGTAGGTTTCATGCGGCGCGGCATCCCGCCAGCGAGACTTCTGGAATCTGCTGTTCTCTGCAGTCGGCACTGGGCAGGTCTGCAGGTCTGCGCCCAGAATGCCCGGCAGTGTCAGCGATTCGTCGAGATATCCCGCTACGTCCCAGGCAGTGAGTCTGATGCTGTCGTGTCGCGCGAGTGCAGGCGAACCGATCGCGAGCTTGACATGCTGGCCATACGGCCACTGCGTCCAGGCGGGCGAGAAATCCGCGGCGCCATAGACACGGCTGGCGGGAATGTCGTTGAGCTCGGCGGTGATCTGCGCTGGAGGAGAAGATGCGCTGAAACAGTCGACTTCGATCCGGTCTCCAGTCGCGCTCATCGCGGCGCTGCAAAAGCCCAGACCCGGCAGAGCGTGGCGCGTCCCGTCGGTGGCCAGGTCGTAGTTGCGCGGTTTGAGCAACGTGAGCGAGTAGCGCAATCGCAGCGAGGTCTCTGGACTCTTCAATGGCTGCAGTGCAGCGGTCGGCAGCATCCATGCATGCGAGAGCAGACCCTCACTGTGGGCATCGGTGATGTAGGACGCCGGACGCAACGAATACAACGCAGTGCTTCCGCCTTTGTCGTAGTCAGCCTGCACATAGTTGAGCTTTACGCGCCAGTCGAGCGGCAGTCCGCGCGGCTCGATACGAGTAAGAAAGGCAACGGCGTCCGGGCCCGCGGCCCGCAGGGCTTCGTCGCTCCACATCCTCAATCCGCTGGCTTGCAGTGCGGCGTTGAAGGCGGCGTCGGAGGTCAGGGTGTCGATGCGCGCAGCAGGGAAGCACACGCGAGGATTGCGCAACCGGATGCGGTCGGTGATGTCCGTTCCGGCTGTATCGGCCTTCGCCAGAGTGGCGGCTTGCAGCGCGAAGACGGTTTTCCACGGCAGCAACCACATGGGCAGTACGACGAAGAAAAGCGTCAGTGCTGCCGTCAGTCCCAACAGGATGCGCGCGTGCAGGACGCGCTTGCGCCAGTACAGCAACCAGAATCCCAGGGCGACGAGAAGGATGGGAACAATTTTCGCCGGCGTCGTTGCAATCCATTCGGCACCGGCATTGATCAATGCCTCACCGATCCCCGCGTCCATGGGGCCGGGTGCATGGATCAGCGGCGTGGGAATCATGAAGATGCATACGAAGAGCGCGATGAGAACGGCGATGCCCTGAACCAGCGTGCGGGTCAGGATTGCCGTGAGCAGCAGGATCGGCAGGACGAGCTGAAAATAGCGGTCCTGAAGCAACAGCGCTTCCGCGAGCGACTCATTGAATGACAGTCCGAGCCCCAGATCGATGATGAAGGTCGCGATCACGCGAGGCACGTAGATCGCAGCCAGCACCAGCAGGAGCTTTGCGGTGAGCAGCTCCTTTCTCGGCACAGGTCGGCACAACCAGTCGTCCACCAGGCTCACGGCGGAATCGAGCTGGAACACCGCGAAGATCAACACAGCGCAGCTCAGAAGCAGTAAGGGCTGGCGGAACGATTCCCAGACCGGCAACAGCTCCAGCCGCATGAGGACCACGTCCCCCGCGAAGAGCACAGCAGTCAGCACCGCCAGAGCTGCGAGGCTGCGCAGGTCCTTGATGAAGATTGCGCGCAGGATCCTGAAGTTCACGGCAGATTCCGTTTACGCTGCTGCATCAGGGCGTTGGCAATCGAGCGCAGCGGCATGGGGTCGCATTCCACTTTCACGGCGCCGAAGTGCCGGCTGAGCTGCCGATGGAGATCCTGCTCGCCGTGGAAATCGCTCGAGACGAATCGCAGTCGATGGCCTGCGATTTCCGGCAACAGCCAGCCATCCGGCAGCGGCGTCGGCAGGCT
>DASTRD010000294.1:0-4404 GCA_035761425.1 Povalibacter sp. | reverse complement strand
TCAGGCCTTGCGGATTCAGCGCGAGGTAGTCGGGCGAGCGATGTTCGTTCCTCGCAAATGCCTTGGGAATGTGCTCGCAGTCCAGGCCCTTGATGTTCAGGGCGATGCGCACGCGGAAGGCAGCCGAGCTGCGAAAGAATGTGTAGAGCTTCATGCGTCGATGAGGGTGACCAAGGTCTCGAGCCCCGCCACGCCGCACTCGATGCGATCGCCCGGCTGTACCGGGCCGACGCCTGCGGGCGTGCCGGTGAAAATCAGATCGCCCGGCAGCAGCTCGAACAGTGTCGAGAGTTCGCTGATGATTTCCGGCACGCTCCAGATCAGGTCGGCGACGTCACCCTGCTGACGAGTCTCGCCATTCACCTGGAGCCAGATCGTGCCAGTACGGAAATCCTGACCCACCGCCGGTTGAATGGCGCCGAGCGGCGCGGCCCGGTCGAAGCCCTTGCCGGCATCCCAGGGGTGGCCTTTGCTTTTGGCAGCGTTCTGCAGATCGCGCCGGGTGAAATCGATGCCCACGGCGTATCCGAACACGTGATCGAGCGCCTGTGCCAGCGCAATGTTGCTGCCGCCCTTGCCGATGGCGACCACGAGTTCCACTTCGTGATGCAGATTGGCAGTGCGCGGCGGATACGGGATCGACGCGTGATTCGGCACGATCGCATCGGCAGGCTTGGTGAAAAAGAACGGCGGCTCACGATCCGGATTCGCGCCCATCTCGCGCGCGTGCGCAGCGTAGTTGCGCCCGACGCAGTAGATGCGATGCACGGGAAAGCGCTGTGAACTGTTGCGGATATCTGCCGTGACCGGTTCGCGTGGCGGGAAAATATAGTTCATGGACGGTTCCGAAGGATCATTCTGCGACCGAGGCTCCGACGATCAACGCTTCCGCAATCCATTGCTGGAGCAGCCGGACAGCGGCGACGGCAACATCGGCGGGCTCGTGCCAGTCGCAGAGTATTTCGCAAAGTTCGCTGAACGTACCGCCGGCCATCGCACGACGCAGAGCTGCCGATTCATCATGCGGCAATGAGCGATAGCGCGGCGTGAGTCCGGGTCGCCAGATCAGCCAGTCGCGCGGCTCGATCGATGCCGGCGCCGGCAGTTCGCCGCCTTCAGACAAGGCCTTGAACAGCGCCGGTGCATTGGTGGAAAGCGCCAGACACTGCACCGAAGGATGAAAGGTGAATTGCAGCGCTGGCCAGTGAGCCGCCTCGACCGCAGCGAGTGCGCCTGCATCGATCGGCGCATGATCTGGCGCATCGAAAGCCGCAGCGATCGCCCATTCCCAGCGCGCCAGCTCACTCAGCCAGGGTGAAGTCGTGAATGACGGCTGGTCCCTCAGATGATCGGCGAGACGATCGCCAAACCAGCGAACGGACGGATTCGACGATGGGTGTCGGGCCAGATATTCGCGCGCCAGCACGGCGAAATCCTCGTCGCCGAGCAGTCGCTGCAGTCGCGGATAGTTGGCTGCAAGCGCATCGGCCAGCCGCAGACGATAGGCATCGCCGTAAACGTTGAGCCGCGCGGCTGCGGTGATCTCCTCGGAGGCGTGAATGTGCGATGCGACAGCGTCATCGTCACTCAGCACATACTGCTGAAAGGCGCGCTGCAGATTGGCAAGTGTCATGACGGCGACAGCCTCAGGGATCGGGCAGCAAGTATAGGCTGCATCCTGTCCCGGAGCATGGCTGCGGACACTCCGGCGGGCCGCCAAAAAAAAGGGCGGACGCCGAAGCGCCCGCCCCTCTCGCCCGGATCGGATTGTCAGGTCGATGCCTTGCGGACCTGCATGGCGTCCTTGACCTGTTTTACGCCATCGACATTGCGTGCCAGCTCCAGGGCGCGGGCACGTGCACTGTCATCTTCGACGAAGCCGCTCAACTGCACGGTGCCCTTGAACGTATCGACGTTGATCTGATGCGCCTTGGTCACCGGATCTTCGATGAGCTTCGCCTTCACCCTGGCCGTGATGACGCCATCGTCGATGGCCTCACCGGTGGACTGCTGTGTCGGCGTCGAACTGCAACCCGCAACGACTGCCGAGCCCATCATGAGGGCGACCAGCAGTGCCGCGGTGCGATTACTTCTGGCGAACATGGTCAGCATGGAAGTCTTACCTCGGGGTCTGTTCAAGCCGATTGTAGCGATCCTGAGTCTGGGACGCTCAACCCGTACCGTCGCGACGCATCTCGGCCTGGCGTTTCGCGGCGTCCAGATCGGCATCTGCACGGTCCTTGCAATCCTTCTGCGCGCTGCCGCTCATCGCCTCGCACTTCTCGATGGCAACCTTGTGCGTGGCTTCGGCCTGCGCCACGGCGACCTTGTACTGACCCTTCGCTGCAGTTTCGCTGGCGTCCTGGGCCGCATCTGCCACGTCATCGCCATCGCGATTCGCCTGTGCATCTGCCATGTCCTTCTGCGCATCCGCCATGTCTTCGCGCGCATCGGCCCGTGCATCGGCAACATCGCGCTGTGCATCCGCACGGGCGTCAGTCACGTCGTGACGAACTTCCGCCGGGGACTCGGCCTTGTTGCAGCCGGCGAGCGCCAGGCCTGCCGCTGCAACCATGATCAGCATGTTGAGTTTCATGATGTCTCTCCTGGTATCAATCGATGTTCTGATAAGGAGCCGTGCCGTTGCCGAAGCAACCCGCGGCGTCGCGTCGTTAACGTTCCGACCCATCGAAGGTTCCGGTTGAGTCGCATCGCGCCATTTTTGCAGAGGGTGATACTGCGGAACACCACGGGCTGAATTCGCGTTGCTTTTCGCACATGAGCGCCACACTGACGCTCGTCTCATCGCGCACGCCGCGAAGGGATTTTTTCTACCCACATGACCGATACCGACGCCAACGGCATTGCGCCTGTGCGCCGACATGTCGAGCCTGGTGCACGGGTGCCGGTCGCCGTCGTCGCGATCACACTGGCCTGCATCATGTTGTTGCTGCTCAATGCGACGCTGCTGGTGGTGAATACCGCCGGCACCATGGACTCGAACCGACAGTACGCACGCTCTTACGAGATCAAACGTTCGCTCACCGCGTTTCAATCGACGATTGCCAATCTCGAGTCCGGCCAGCGCGGTTTCCTGCTGACCGGACAGACGGCGTATCTCGAACCGTATGAACGCGCAACGCGCACGTGGCGGGCCGAAATAGATCGCCTGCGTGCGCTCGTTGCGGACAGCGGTGAGTTCGATCGGCCCGAGCGTACACAGGATCTGGACGATCTCGAATCTCTGACAGCAACTGCGGTCGAACGTCTGGAGCGCACCATTGCGCGCAATGGCCGCGTGCCGCCTTCGGGACAGACGGATCTTGCCGCAACGGACTGGGCGACAGCCGGCACGGATCGTGTACGTCTGCTCATCGATCGGTTGATGAAACAGGAAGACACCCGGATCGAGGCACTGCGCGGCGAAGTGGTGCACGACATGTGGTTGACGGTGGGTATCGCGGTGTTCACCACCGTGCTCACTGTCGGCGTGCTGATCGGTTTGCAGGCGCTGCTGCGCCGCTACATCGCGGCGCGTGCACGAGCCGAACGCGCACTGCGCCAGGCCAATGAGCATCTCAACCGGCAGGTGGAAGAGCGCACCGCGGATCTTTCCGAATTGTCACACCACCTGATCCGGGTGTCCGAAGAGGAGAAGGCGAACATTGCACGCGAATTGCACGACACCCTCGGCAGCAATCTCACCGCAATCAACATGGATCTGAACTGGATCAGTAAACGCCTGCCGCCGGAGCAGCCGGAACTGCGCGAACGACTGCAGCGGTCGCTGCAGATGCTGGCGGACACGGTCGAACTGAAACACGAAGTGATCGAGGGCCTGCGGCCGAGCCATCTCGACAATCTCGGACTGGGTTATGCGATGCAATCGCACTGCCGTGAATTTACCCGTCGCACCGGCGTCCCCTGCGATGTGTTCGTGCAGGAAGATTTCGACGATCTGGATCCGAACTGGTCCATCGCGCTGTATCGCATCGCTCAGGAGTCGCTGACGAATGTCACCCGGCACGCAAAGGCATCATCCGTGCGTCTGCATCTGGATCGCGAACCGGATGGCGTGAGGTTGCGCATCATCGATGACGGTGTCGGCATGCCCGCCAATGCGCCATCGCGCAGTGTCTCGCACGGTCTGATTGGCATGCGCGAACGGATCAGACAGGTCGGCGGTGTGATCAGCATTGGTTCACATCAGGAACCTTCCGGCACCGTGGTGGACGCTTTCATTCCGTATCCGCGCGACGGTCGGGCGGCCAGTTCCGTAGGGAATTGACGTACACGATGCAGGACCGGCTTCAAGACTATGAAGGACCTGCTCCAGGTAATGAAATGAATGAGAACCCGGAACAGGCGCCACGCCGCGCCCGTTCTGCGACTCCGGACGGAGGC
>DASTRD010000293.1:0-11516 GCA_035761425.1 Povalibacter sp. | reverse complement strand
TGCTGGCTTCTTCGGTCGCCTTCGCAGCCGATGGGCCGGTCCAGTTGAGTGCTGAGAAGGACCACCGCCGGCTGCTCGACTTGCTGCATATCGATTCACTGCGGCGCGGGCCCGATGCCGATCAGCAGTCGCCGCGCGCTGCCAACTTCGATGAGAGCAAGGTCGGTGCGGTCCGGCTGCCGTCCGTGCTGACGCTGGCGAACGGCAAGCCTGTCCGGACGGCAGATCAGTGGTGGAAGCAACGTCGACCGGAACTCGTGGAACTGTTCGATCGGGAAATCTACGGACGCGTTCCGCACCAGGTTCCTGCGGTTGAGTGGAAAGTCGTCGAAACGACTTCCGAGCAGCGCGACGGGATCGACATCGTCGTGAAGAAGCTCGCAGGTCACGTCGACAACTCCAGCTATCCGCAGATCAACGTCGATATCGACCTGACCGTCGTCACACCGGCGCAGGCATCGCATGCTGTGCCCGTGGCGATGGCGCTGACATTCAACAATCTGCCACCGGCATTCCGCGAGCGGGCAGAACGTGAACGACGCGTCTGGCAGCAGCAGGTACTGGAGCACGGATGGGGCTATGCGCTGTATGTGCCGACCAGCGTGCAGGCCGACAATGGCGCCGGCCTGACACAGGGCATCATCGGCCTGGTGAACGAGGGACAGCCGCGCAAGCTCGATGACTGGGGCGCTCTGCGCGCATGGGCATGGGGCGCGAGTCGTTCACTCGACTATCTGCGTACCGACAAGGCTGTCGACGGCAATCGAGTGGCGATCGAAGGATTGTCGCGCTACGGCAAGGCGGCGCTGGTCACGATGGCATACGACGAGCGCTTTGCCATCGGCTTCATCGGATCGTCGGGCGCCGGCGGCGCGAAACTGTGGCGCCGGAATTTCGGCGAGCAGGTGGAGAACGTCGCCTCGCCCGCGGAATATCACTGGATGGCGGGCAACTTCCTCAGGTACGCGGGTCCGCTGAGCGTCAACGATCTGCCGGTCGACCAGCATGAACTCATCGCCCTGTGCGCGCCGCGGCCGGTATTCATCAGTGCCGGATCACAGGAGGTGGAGGGCGGCTGGATCGATGCACGAGGATCTTTCCTCGCGGCTGTTGCGGCCGGACCGGTCTACGAATTGCTGGGACGCAAACCGCTGCAGACGCAAACCATGCCGCCGCAGGAAACAGCTTTGATCCAGGGGGACCTCGCGTTTCGGCAGCACAGCGGGGGGCATACCACCGGACCCAACTGGCCGACATTCCTGGAATTCGCGGACCACTACTTCGGTGCGGGCTGCGCAGCCTCGACACAGACGGCTGCCACGAGCAACTGCCACCGCTGAGTCCGGGAGAACGTCGTGCTGTGCCCGGAAAGATCTGCTCGCCGCTGCGAGCACCGGATCAGTCCGCCGCGACGGGACCGGCGTGCCCGCGTGAGCGACGCGTCAGCCACACGAAGCCGATCATCACGATGCTCAGCCAGCCACTGATCCAGAAGAAGTCGATCGCCGACATGAGATACGCCTGTCCGGTCATGGTGTGGGCAATCGCGCCGAGCGCCTGCTGATCCGTCATGCCGGTCGACTGCAGCACCTCGAGCGCATGCGTCAGGCGTGGGTCGCTTACGCTGGTCGCCTCGGCCATGCGCGTCTGATGCAATGCTGCGTGTCGATCCCAGAACGTGGTGACGATCGATGTGGCAAAGGCGCCGGCAATGATGCGCAGGAAGTTCGATAAACCCGAAGCGGCGGGTATGCGCGCCGGTTCGATCCCATCGAGCAGAATGCTCAGCATCGCAATGAAGAACGTCGCCATGCCGATGCCCTGAACCAGCAGCGGCATGACGTACGCACCGAATCCCGCATCGGCCGTGTAACCCGCTCGCATGAAATACGACACGGCGAAGGCCACGAACGCCAGGGACGCAAAGATGCGTGCATCCATCCGGTCGAGATTCTTGCCGACCAGCGGCGAGAGAATCACGGCCACCACGCCGCTCGGCGCGGCAACCAGGCCCGCCCACGTTGCCGTATAGCCCAGCCATGTCTGCATCCACAGCGGCTGCAGCACGACCGCGCCGAAGAACACGGCATAGCCGACGCAGAACGCGAGTACACCCAGCGAGAAGTTGCGACTCTTGAACAGCGACAGATCGACGATGGGATGCTTCTCGCCCAGCTCCCAGATGATGAAGGCGATGAACCCGACCGTCGCGATAATGGCTTCGGCCATGATGACCGGCGATGAGAACCAGTCCTGGTCCTTGCCGGTGTCGAGCATGATCTGCAAGGCACCTACCCAGACGACCAGCAGACTCAGGCCGATGGTGTCGATGGGCAGCTGCCGCGTGGGAGTTTCACGATTCCTGAGGCCCTGCCAGCACACGACAGCGCAGATCAGGCCCACCGGAACATTGATGAAGAAGATCCACGGCCACGAATAATTGTCCGAGATCACGCCACCCAGGATCGGTCCGGTGATCGGCGCGATCAGCGTGGTGATGGACCAGATGGCAAGAGCCACACCCTTTTTCTCCGGCGGAAAGATCGACAGCAGCAGGGCCTGCGATCCCGGCACCATCGGCCCCGAGACGAGCCCCTGCAGTACGCGGAAAAACACCAGCGTCGACAGACTCCAGGCGATGCCGCAAAGGAACGATGCAATGGTGAACAGCAGGACCGACGCGACGAATGTACGCACGACCCCGAAGCGCTGCATGAGCCAGCCGGTCAGGGGCACCGAAATGCCATTTGCCACCGCGAACGACGTGATCACCCAGGTGCCCTGATCGGCCGACACACCGAGATTGCCGGCGATGGTCGGAATCGACACGTTGGCGATCGTGGTATCCAGCACCTGCATGAAGGTGCCGAGCGCCAGCGCCGTCGCAACGACAGCGCGGCCGCCGGGCAGATCAGGCTGAGCTACTGCGGTATTCAAGGAAGCGCGCTCCGGGTATCAGGGCGCTGCTGTGGCTGAAGTACCGGCGTTCGCTGCGATGATGCGGCCGATCTGCTGGGTGGTCTCGGTGCTGTACGCATCGTTCGCGAGCAGGCTCTGCGGTTCGCTGCGTACTTCACTGGCAACCTGCGAGCCGGATGTGTCATGCAGATCGATCTGCGCGTGCATGGACAATCCCACACGCAACGGATGCGCGGCCAGTTCCTTCGGATCCAGGGCGATCCGCACTGGTACCCGCTGCACGACCTTGATCCAGTTGCCGGTGGCGTTCTGTGCGGGCAGCAGGGCAAAAGCGCTGCCGCTGCCTGCGCCAAGACCTGCGACATGGCCATGGTAGTCGACGTCACCGCCGTAGATGTCGGCGTGCAAGGTGACGGGTTGCCCGATGCGGATGCGATCGAGCTGCACTTCCTTGAAGTTGGCGTCGACCCAGGCGTTCGACAGCGAGACCACCGCCATCAGTGGCGTGCCGGGAGCAATGCGCGCGCCGAGCTGTACGCTGCGACGCGCGATCGTGCCGCTGACGGGGGCCACGATGCGCGTGCGCTTGACGGCCAGGGCCGCCTCACGAACGCGTGCCGCTGCGGCCAGCACTTGCGGGTGATTCTCGATGTCGGTGTTATCGATCTGCGCGCGAACGGATTGCAGCGCTTCTTTCGATGCATTGAGTGCCGCCGTCAGTTGTGCAACATCATCGCGAGCATGCTGCAGTTCTTCTGCCGACACAGCGCCGTCATCCGCCACCTTCTCGCGCCGCGACAGATTCTCGCGTGCCGCGGTCAGCATGACTTCGCGCTCATGAATCTGCGCGCGCAGACCGTCCGCCTGCGAGAACAGACCACGTACGGTTCGCACGGCACGCGCCAGCTCGGCTTCGGCCTGGCCCATGGCCACGTCGGCGTCGGCGCGATCCAGTTCGAGCAGTACCTGACCGCGTTCCACGTGCTGCGTGTCGTCGACATGAATCGCGGTCACCGCGCCAGCGACTTCGCTCGTGATCAGGACAACATCGGAGGCAACGTACGCATCGTCCGTATCTTCGTAGAAGCGGGCGTGCAGCAGCCACCAGGCGCCATAGCCGACCAGACCGATGGCGACGATCGCGCCGAAGACGAGCAGGCGTTGCCGACGGGTGCCATTGGCGGGCGCATTTGCCGCTGCAGGATCGGGGCTGTTCATTCAAAGCACTCCATGAGTCGTCGACGCGGCAGCGTCGAAACTGCCTCCCAGCGTCAACAGCAGGTTGATTCTTGCGGCGGTGCGCGCCGTGGTGACGGCAAGCAGCTCGCGTTGTGCATCGAGGACGTGCGACTGCGCGTTCAGAACCACCAGTTGTGTGGTGAGTCCGGCACCATAGCGCTTGACCGCGAGGTCATAGGCCGCAGTCGCAGCGTTCAAGGCCCGATGGGCAGTCTCGATCTGCTGGCCCAGCGAGTCGTTCAGGCTGATCTGATCGGCCGTTTCGCGCACCGCGTTCAGGACCGATGCGTTGTAACTTGCGATCGATTGATCCAGTTCGGCCGTTGCGCCCCTGTAGCCGGCACGCAGCCGCTGTGCTTCGAAAATCGGCAGATGAATGGCAGGGCCCGCACCGTAGACCAGACTGCCGGCGTCGAAGAGCTTGTCGAGACCGATGGCCTGTGTGCCGACGAATGCCTTCAGACTCACGTCCGGATAGAACGCAGCGTGTGCAGCTTCGCGTCCGGCAGTGGCTGCTTCCACGCGCGCACGTGCAGCGGCGATGTCCGGCCGGTGCGCCAGCAGATCCATGGGTAGCGTGTCCGGCAGCGCGAACGCAGTATCGAGTTGCAGTTGCGGACGCTCGATCTGTGCGTAGGTGTCGGCGCCGTGACCGGTCAGGGCCGCCAGTCGATGCAGGGTGAGATCGCGTGCAGCCAGTGCCTGCAGTCGCGCTCCGCGCGCTTGTTCGAGCGTCGCTTGCGCAGTCTCCAGTTCGATCTGCGTATCGAGTCCGGCTTCAACGCGCTGGCGCGTCAGTTTCAGAAGGTGTTCGCGTTGCTCGACCTGTTGCCCGGCAATATCCACGAGGGTCCAGGTGCGCTGTAAATCGATATATGCCTGCGTGATCGAACCAGCCAGCGCCAGGCGGGCGGAAGCGACATCGAGCTGGCTTGCGAGCAGCTGCGAACGGGTCTGAGCGATCAGAGCAGCCTGTCGACCCCAGAAATCCAGATCCCAGTTCAGATTGGCAGTGCCGCCACCGATCCAGTACGTATGACCTGCGAAGGGCGGTGGGATGTAGTAATTCTCAGAGAAACGCTGCCAGCTTTCCTCGCCATCGATGCTGAAGCCGGGACGAGTGGCGGCGCCTGCGGCCTGCGCCTGGGCTTGCGCCATACGCACGCGAGCCAGCGCCTGTGCCAGTGTCGGTGAGTCCTGAGTGGCTTGCTCGATCAGCGCATTCAGCTGCGTATCGCCGAACGCGGTCCACCAGTCCTGACTGGCGGGCGCGACGGTACTGTCGGTGAGTCCGAGCGCCGCGGCGTCGATGGGTTTGCCGACGGGTTCTTCGACCTGCGGCACGACGCAACCGGTCAGCAGCAGTGCAGCCAACAGTGGTGTGAGGCTCTTCACGGTGCGGCCTCCTGTGAGGTCGCGACCTTCAGGTTGTCGATGAATTTGTTGAGCAGACGGATCAGCTCGGCAAATTCGCTCTTGCTGAAGCCAGCGAGCGCTGCGTTGAGATTGTTCACCGCGAGCGGGAGCATTTCCTCGGCCTTGCGACGGCCGGCCGCAGTGAGGCCAAGCTCGACGACGCGACGATCCTCTGCACTGCGATGACGCGTGATGTAGCCGCGCTCTTCGAGCTGGTCCAGCAGGCGTGTCAGGGCGCCATTGTCATGATTCATCCGTCGGCACAGTTCGCTGGCCGTCAGTTGCGCGTTCTCGCGCAGTTTGAGGAGGATGAGCCACTGAATGAAGCTCAGGTCATGCCCGGCGAAGGATTGCCCCTGCAGAACATGCAGCAGCGAATGCGACACCTTCAGGAGATGGCCGATGCTGCCGTCGCCGTTGAAGTTTTTCGCGTCGTAATGACGGACAGCCATAAAATATCTGCCAAGGCAAGTATTGCTTTGGCAGATAATGATCCGGCAATGATTGTCGTGTCAATAACTGCGGCGGCGGGGGATGCAGATCGAGACGGACGGTCACGAAACTGGCAGCCGGCGCACGCCCGGTAGCTATTCCTCCCAGCGAAATCGCCACAGGGCGATCCCGAGAAACACGACGGCGAATCCAGCGAGTGCCGCCGAGCTGGTCAGAGCGGACACGAGGTCGAGCCCCCGCCAGGTCATGGCCTCGAGGCCATCGATGGCCCAGCGGGTCGGAATGACAAAGGACAGTTGCTGTAACCACTGCGGAAACATGAAGGACGGCATCCATGCGCCGCCCAGCATCAGCATGACCAGTACCGCCAGCATGGAAACACCGCGTACGGCCTGGGGCGTGCGTCCGATCGCCGCGATGAGAATGCCGAAAGATGCGGCCATGAAGGCGCTGGCAGCGGCCACGAGCACGAAGCCCGCAATGCTCCCGTGGATGCGCACGCCGAATACCGCCATGGCGAAGGCAAAGCAGACCAGCAGCGAGAAAAGCCCCAGCAGCGATGCGCTGACCGTCTTGCCCGCCAGCAACAGACGCCGCGAAACAGGGGCGCTGCGCAGACGCTTCCACAGACCGCGTTGCCGCTCGGTCAGAATGCCGATGCCGAGGTCTACGGCCGCAATGAGAATGAACTGGATCGTCATGCCGGCGAAGGCGTGGGCGTAGCCGTTGTACGTCACGTCTGCACCGGAAGTCACCGCGTGTTCTTCCACGACATACGGCATGCCGATGCCCCGCGCCGGATGCGCATCGGCGGACGTGCCTTCGGGCCCGGGCAGAGGTGGCAGGCTGTAGAACGCCTGCGCGGCGTCAATCAGATCGCGAAGTTTGTCGCGCTGGTCCAGCGGCAGGCTGGAGGCTTCGATGGATTCCTCGGCGATGCGCGCGGAATTGTCGTTGCCGCTGAAGACCTCTGCGCTGACCGATTCCATGACGTATTGCGTGAGAATGCCGCTCACCATTCCCATCTCGCCCAGATGCGAGGGGTCATACAGGAAGGTGAGTCTGGGACGATTCTGTGCCGAGAAAAACGCGCGGGCGGCAGCCTCGCCGAAGCCTTTGGGAATCACCACCGCAACACTGATGGCACCCTTGCGCACCTGTTCGGCAGCGAGCGCGGCGCTCAGCATGTCGACATGCAGATTCCTGTCCGTCTGTGCACCCATGACGATGGCCTTCGATACGGCGCTGCCATCTTCGTCGGCGATGGCAATGGCGATTTTCGCCGGCGTGCTGCTCGCGCCACCACCTGAAAAAATGAAGCCGAAAAATGCGGCGATCACGATGGGCGCGATCAGCGTCAGGATGACGGCGCGGCGGTCGGTCGCGTAAAGCAGCAGATCCTTGCGGATCATCGCAGTGAGTGGCGTGAGCATGTGTCAGTCGCGCAGGCTGGTGCCGGTGAGTCCCAGGAAGACGGATTCAAGCGAGCTGCGTTCGCCGCTGGCCGGCAGCGGCACGCGGGCACTGAGACCCGCGAGCGTGTCATCGGCGATCACGCGGCCACGATCGACGATCACCACACGATCGGCGAGCTTCTCGATTTCCTCCATGTAGTGGCTCGTGTAGAGCAGCGCTTTGCCGCGCGCCTTGAGCGTGCGCAGGTTGTCGAAGATGGCGTTGCGACTCTGCGGATCGACACCCACCGTAGGCTCATCGAGCAGCAGGATGTCAGGATCATGGAGCAGGCCGGCGGCGAGATTGAGCCGTCGCTTCATGCCGCCGCTGAAAGTCTTCACGGCGGCGCTGCGGCTCTCGGACAGGCCGACCAGCGACAGGGCGGCGTCGATTGCGCTCTCGAGCCGTGCACCGGCCAGGTTGTAGAGAGCACCGAAGAATCGCAGGTTGGCCAGCGCGGACAGTTCCTCGTAGAGCGCCAGGTCCTGCGGCACCAGACCGATGCGCAATTTGGCAGGATCGCTGTCGCCTGTCAGCGGCTGGCCGTTGATCAGAACGATGCCTTCGTCCGGTTCGATCAACCCGGTGAGCATGGCAATGGTGGTGCTCTTGCCGGCGCCATTCGGGCCGAGCAGGCCGAGCAGTTCGCCGGGATGCACCTGAAAACTGATGTCATCGACGGCGCGAAGTTCGCCGTAGGATTTGCGCAGATGTTGTGCTTCCAGCATGAACGTTCGATCCTCCGGACAGGTGCAGCACGTTACAGCTCCGGACGTGCAACTGCCGCTGCCGATCGGCCAACGGCCGCAAGCTGCCGGTGGAACGATACTCACGTGGCATCGCCAATGCGGGCGGCAGGAGCATTAAGTTGCGGTCATGCCGCCCGACGCAGAGTCGCCACAAACGAATGCGCAGCCGCCGGCCGAGCCGCTAAACTGGCGAACGAACGACGCGACCGAATACCAGCGCATGACCGTCACCCTCTACGGCATCAGGAACTGCGACACGATGAAGCGGGCACGTACCTGGCTCGACCGCCATGGCGTGTCCTACCAGTTTCACGACTACAAGAACGCGGGCATCGGGCGAGCGACGCTGGAACGATGGGTCGGACAGGTCGGCTGGGAAGTGCTGCTCAACCGTGCCGGCACGACGTTTCGCAAACTGCCGCCGGCGCAACGCGAAGACCTGGACGCTGATCGTGCGGTGGCACTGATGCTGGCACAGCCGTCGATGATCAAACGGCCCGTGATCGACATGCCCGACGGGTTGCTGGTCGGATTCAAGCCGGATGTCTACGCCGCCAGATTCACGGGCGCCTGATCCGATGCCGACGCTTTCACTCTTCCCGACGCTGGTTTACGAAGCACGCCTCGCCGCCGATTGGCGCGCTCTCAATACGAGATTGCTGCGCGAGTGCCTGCAGCTGCGCGCAGACGACACGGCCGGGCAGCGCTGGTCGCGCAAGAATTACCCGGGCGGCTACACCTCATACAACTCCGTCTCGCGCATGCACCAGATGTCGCCGACGTTCGCGATGCTGGAGCGCAAGTTGTCGCGACATGTCCGTGCGTTTGCGCGCTCGCTGGAACTCGATCTGGATGGCCGGTCACTGGCCATGACCGACTGCTGGGTGAACGTCATGCCGCAGCAGGTCGTGCATGGTTTGCACCTGCACCCGCTGTCGACCATCAGCGGTACCTACTATGTGCAGACTCCGCGGGGTTCCAGCGCCATCAAGTTCGAGGATCCCAGGCTCGACCGCTTCATGGCGGCGCCTCCGCGCAAAGCCGACGCCCGTCGCGAAAACCGGCCGTGGGTGATCGTCCCCGCCGAGGCAGGCAAGCTCGTGCTCTTCGAAAGCTGGTTGCGGCACGAGGTCGCTCCCAACCCGGTGCGCGCCGAGCGCATCAGTATCAGTTTCAATTACAGCTGGTTCTGACGGTTCCCTGATCCTTCTGGCGCGCCCAGCGGTGTGTCCTGATCGACAGGTGCCGGGCCGGCTGTGCGAGGATTCGTGGCCTTGGTCTTCATGAGGTGCCGCATGCGTCGCTATCTGCTGGTTCTCGCCGGTTGGCTCCTGATCCTGCCGCTGGTTCACGCCGCCGAATCCGACTGGATCACGCGCAGCAATCGCAATGCGCAGATCCTTCTGGAAATCACCGCGCGCTACAACCCGGAGAGTGCGTCTTCGCTGGGGATCGAAGGTCACGAAGCGGAGGTGCTCGATCTGCAGCCGCGCTTCATGCAGCGCGAGGAGGATGATCTCAAGGCCGCGATCGGCAAGCTGGAGAGTTTGCGTGCGGCCGAAACAGATGCACGGGTGAAGCAGGACCTCGACATTCTCATCGATGCTGCACGGCAGGGCGTGCGCAGCTCGGAACTGAACCGCAAGTATCTGCTGACGTTCTTCGACGTACCGCAGGCCATGTTCCGCGGCTTTCAGAATCTGATCGATCCGCGGGTGCCGAAGGAGCGGCAACGGCTTGCCGTGAAACGCCTGCATCGCTACGTGGGTGCGGAAAAGGGCTTCACGCCGCTGACAGTGCTGGCGCAGCAGCGCTACACCGAGGATGCAGCCGATCCGAAGCTGCTTGGGCCGTGGATCGTTGAAGCGCAGCAATATCTCGACAATCAGGATCGCTATCTCGACGGCATCGAACAACTGCTGAAGGGCGGGGGCCTGAAGGGCTGGCAGAAGGACATGCAGACCCTGCGCCGGCAGGTTGCCGACTACGGCAAGTGGATTCGCGAAACGGTGCTGCCGCGGGCGCGTCAGACCAATCAGCTGCCTGAAGAACTCTATGCCAACAATCTGCGCGCCTATGGCGTGGACATGGATCCGCATGAGCTGATGGATCGCGCCCTGGCGAACTTCGGTCAGACCCGCAGCGAAATGGAAACGGTTGCCCGCACGGTGGCGGCCGCCAACCACTGGGAATACCGCGGCTACCGTGATGTTATCGGGCGTCTGAAGCAGCAGCGCATTCCCGATGACAAACTGCTCGAGTTTTACTACCAGCGGCTCGGAAGCATCGAAGACATCGTGCGTCGCGAGCACATCGTCACATTGCCGACCCGCAAGGCGGTCATCCGTCTCGGTACGGAAGCCGAGTCGGCCGCGATTCCTGCGCCGCATCTCGATCCGCCAAGGCTGATCGGCAATACGGGTGAGCCGGCCGAGTTCGTGCTGCCGACGGCCAATCCGAACGCGAAGCCCGGCGCGGAAATGGACGATTTCAACTACGACGCCGTGGCGTGGACGCTCACCGCACACGAGGCGCGCCCCGGTCACGAACTGCAGTTTGCGGCGATGCTCGAAAACGGCGTGTCCACCGCACGCATCGTGTACGCGTTCAACAGTGCCAATGTCGAAGGCTGGGCGCTCTATGCGGAAGCAGTGATGAAGCAGTACCTGCCGCCGGAAGGTCAGCTCGGTGCACTGCAGATGCGTCTGATGCGCGAGGCCCGTGCATTTCTGGATCCCATGCTGAATCTGGGCCTGATGACTCCGGACGATGCGCAACGCTTCCTGATGAACGACGTGATGCTGTCTGAGCCGATGGCGAAGCAGGAGGTCGACCGTTACACCTTCGATTCACCGGGGCAGGCGACGTCGTACTACTACGGCTATCTGAAACTCGACGCATTGCGCACGCGCGTGGAACTGGCTCTGCGCGACAAGTTCCGCGAACAGCCCTATCACGACTTCCTGATCGGGCAGGGACTGCTGCCGTTCAATCTGCTGGAGAAGGCGGTAATGGAGGAATTCGTGCCATCGCGGAAGCAGGAGTAGGCAGTCGCGCAGCAAGGACCTGACAGGGGCAGCGATCCGTCACGATGCAAGCGCAAGCACGGACGGCAAGCGTCTGCGCTTTGGTGGGCCGTTTTTTCGGTTGCCTCAGCGGTCGCGCTTCCAGAGAACCTCGGTGCCGTTCTCGTGTCGGGCAAGGACGCGCGCCACGACGAACAGCAGGTCGGAGAGGCGATTGAGATACTGGGGCACTTCCGTCGCCACGCTTTCAGTTTCCATC
>DASTRD010000292.1:0-26568 GCA_035761425.1 Povalibacter sp. | reverse complement strand
GCGGCGTTGCGATGCTGAATGTATTGAACTGATGGACGCGACGCAGTTCGCGAGTGAGCTCCGGCGGCGCGATGGCATACCCCACACGCCAGCCCGTGGCGTGCATGGTCTTGCCGAAGGAAAAGCTGACGACGCTGCGCTCCCGCAGTTGCGGATGCGCCGCAACGCTTTCATGCCGCGCACCGTCGTACACCATGTGTTCATACACTTCGTCCGACATCACCATCGCATCGGTGGACTGCAGCAGCTCTGCCAGACGATCCAGATCGTCTCGCCTGAGTATCGAGCCCACGGGATTGTGCGGCGTGTTGATCATGATCAGCCGCAGGCGGGGCGTGATCGCGCGACGCACTTCGTCCCAGTCGATCCTGAACCTTGGCGGCATGGTCGAGATGTGCACCGGCCTGCCACCGGCGAGAATCACCGCAGGTGCATACGAGTCATACGACGGATCGAACAGAATGACGTCATCGCCGGGATGCACCAGGGCGCTGACTGCTGAAAAGATCGCCTCCGTGGCGCCGAGCGTAATGGTGATCTGTGTTTCCGGATCCGGCGTGCAGCCATGGCTGGCTGCCATCTTGAGTGCAATCTGTTCGCGCAGCGCGCGTTCCCCGATCATCGGCGCGTACTGGTTGTTCCCCTCCATCGTGAATCGCGCCAGCAGATCCTTCAGCAACTCGGGCGCATCGAAATCCGGAAACCCCTGCGCCAGATTGATGGCCCCGAGTTCCCGCGCACGATTCGTCATCACCGTGAAGATGGTGGTGCCGATGTGGGGGAGTTTGGAGTGGAGATTCATCGTGAGGGTGACATTGGTGACGCGGTGACGTGGGTGACAAGGGCCAGAAAGTCACTATTTTCCTGCGCACCCGTGGCGCAGTGACGCTCGCAGCCGGGACAGCATCAGGCGAACCACCCGGATGCGCTGGTGAACCGCTTCTTCGTGCTTGAGAAACTCCAGATCTTCGCAAAGCAGGAGCTGAGTTTGAAGTTCCGCCAGCGAACCCATCGCTATCGCCAGGAACCGTGAAAAATCGGCTGAGGAACTTCGTGCCGCACCTTCGGCTATGTTGGAGGGAATCGATACGGCTGCCCTGCGGATCTGCGTCTGCAAACCGTACTGCTCCGATGCAGGCAGGCGCCTGGTTCCTCTGTAAATGTCCGCAGCCAACCGCATGGACAACCGCCAGACCTCAAGATCTTCGTGACTGTGCACACTCCGCCGGGACATCTCGTGACCTCCTTGTCACATTTCTGGCCATTGTCACCCTTGTCACCTCGTGACTCACGTCACTCGCTACTTCCCTCCCCCAGCCGCAAGCTGCATATCCCTCGCCCGTCGTTTCTCCTGTCGCTGCATCAGCACGCCGGCCACGATGACGCCGATGGTGACGAGCAGCACCATGATGCTGGCGAGTGCGTTGATGTCGGGGCTGACGCCGAGACGGACCTTGGAGAAGATCACCATCGGCAGGGTGCTGGAACCGGGGCCGGATACGAAGCTGGCGACGACCAGATCGTCGAGGGAAATGGTGAACGCCAGCAGCCAGCCGGACACCAGCGCCGGCGCGATGATGGGCAGCGTGATCACGAAGAAGATTTTTGCCGGCCGAGCGCCGAGGTCCATGGCGGCCTCCTCCAGCGAGTCATCCAGCGTCGACAGGCGTGACTGCACGATGACGGTGACGTAGGCCATGGTCAGCGTCATGTGTGCAATGGTGATGGTGGTGACGCCGCGGCCCTGCGGCCAGCCGAAGAGCTGTTCCATCGCAACGAACAGCATCAGCAACGAAAGGCCCGTGATCACATCAGGCATCACCAGCGGCGCCGTCGTCATGCCGGAGAACAGAGTTCGTCCGCGAAACTTGCCGAAGCGCGCCAGCGCCAGTCCCGCGAGCGTGCCGAGAATGACGGCGCCGGTGGCATTGATGGAGGCGACTTTAAGCGACAGCCACGCCGCATCCAGGATCTGCTGATTCTCGAAGAGCTTGCCGTACCACTCGGTCGAGAATCCACCCCACACCGTGACGAGCCGCGACTTGTTGAACGAGTACACGATCAGCGACAGGATCGGTACGTACAGGAAGGCGAAGCCGAATATCAGCACCGTGATGCGAAACACCGGTGGGCGATTCTTCATCTGCGCGCTCCCTTCGCCTCGGCGTTCTGGGCGCGCTGCAGGAATACGATCGGAATAACCAGCAGCAACAGCAGCGCGATGGCGACTGCGCTTGCCACGGGCCAGTCGCGGTTGCTGAAGAATTCAGTCCACAACACCTTGCCGATCATCAGTGAATCGGGCGCTCCGAGCAGCGCGGGGATGACGAATTCCCCCACGGCCGGAATGAACACGAGCATGGAGCCGGCAATCACGCCCGGCATGGACAACGGCAGCGTGATGGTCAGGAAGGATTTCCACGGCCGACTGCCAAGATCGGCCGCTGCTTCCAGCAGCGTCAGGTCCATCTTCTCGAGATTGGAGTACAGCGGCAGGATCATGAAAGGCAGGTACGAATAGACGATGCCCACGTAGATCGCGAAGTCGGTCTGCAGCATCACGATCGGTTCGTTGATGACGCCCAGCCACATGAGGAAGTTGTTGATCAGGCCGTTGTTCTTCAGCAAGCCGATCCAGGCGTAGACACGCAGCAGGAACGAAGTCCAGAACGGCAGGATCACCATCATCAGCAGGATGTTGCGCCAGGTCGGATTGGCGCGCGCGATGGAATACGCGATGGGATAGCCGACGAGCAGGCACAACAGCGTCGAGATGAACGCCACCCACATGGAATGCAGGTACGCCTGCCAGTAGAGGTTGTCCTGAACCAGGAACATGAAGTTGCCCAGGTTCAGCCTGATCATGACCATTTTGTCGCTCGCCCACTGCAGCAGCGGCTGATATGGCGGCGAAGCAATCTGCGTTTCCGAGAACGCAATCTTCAGAACGATAATGAAGGGGACCAGAAAGAACAGCAGCAACCAGAAGTACGGAATCGCAATGACTGCGGTGCGACCGCGCAGCCCCCAGCGCAGCAGGCGCGCCTGGGTCCAGCGATACGGCGGAAAATGCTGCAGCACCCGCAGCATGAGCTGTGCGCCGGCACTGTAGCGCTGCCCCGTGGGCGGTTGCGCCTTGCCGATCATTCGCCGAGCACCACCGGGCTCGAGGGATGCCAGTGGATGTAGACCGATTGATCCCAGGTGATCAGATCGTCGGCATGGCGATAGGCGTTGGGCTGGGTGATGCGCACGATCTTGCCCGAATCGAGCTGCACCAGATAAATCGATACATCGCCCATATAGGCAATCTCGCGCACCTTGCCATGGGCGACGTTGTCCGCCTGGTCCGGTTTCTCCAGCGAAATGTTGATCTTCTCCGGACGAACCGCGGCCCACAGCAACGCATCGGGCGCAGAGCTCACGCCGTGATCCACGAAGATGGTGCCGCCCAGCTCCTGCGATTCGATCCGCACACGATCCGGGAGATCCTCGATCATGCGACCCTGGAACATGTTGACGTTGCCGATGAACTCGGCGACGAACTTGCTGTTCGGATACTCGTAGATGTCCTTGGGCGTACCGACCTGCACGATCTCGCCGGCATTCATTACGCCGATGCGGCTCGACAGTGTCATCGCCTCTTCCTGGTCGTGCGTCACCACCACGAAAGTCACGCCGAGTTTTTCCTGAAGGTTCACCAGCTCGAACTGGGTGTGCTCGCGCAGCTTCTTGTCGAGCGCACCGAGCGGCTCGTCGAGCAGCAGCAATTTCGGACGCTTTACCAGAGAGCGCGCCAGGGCCACACGCTGACGCTGACCACCGGACAGCTGATGAGGTTTGCGCCGCGCGAACTGGCTCAGTTTCACCAGATCGAGCATGTCGGCAACGCGCGCGGCGATTTCGGCCCTGGAAACCTTGTCCTGCTTCAGGCCGAACGCCACGTTCTGCTCCACTGTCATGTGCGGGAACAGCGCGTAGGACTGGAACATCATGTTGACCGGGCGCTCGTACGGCGGTGTGCCGGTCATGTCGACGCCGTCGATGAGAATGCGGCCCGTGGTCGGATCCTCGAACCCTGCAAGCATGCGCAGCAGCGTCGTCTTGCCGCAGCCGGAGCCGCCCAGCAGACAGAACAGCTCCTGCTTGTAGATCTTCAGCGAGACATCGTTGACTGCAACGAAGTCACCGAACTTCTTGGTGACGCGTTCGATACTGATGTACGGGACCGCCTGGGGATCGTTCCAGGGCTGGATCTGGATTTCAGGGCGGCTGCTGGTGGCCATGAATCACCGCGAACTTGTTGTTGTAGGACCGGGGTGCTGCGGGCTGCAGGTTACGGCCGGAAGGATCGTACGATCGATCCGGCCGTCGCCCGAAGCCCGTTCCCTGCAGCCTCGCTGCCGACTTACTTGCCCGTGGTGAAGCGCGTCCACATGCGGGTCATGAGCCGATTGAAGTCCTCGTTGTACGCCAGCGACGGGAACAACTTGGCCTTCACTTCCGGCGTGGGATAGATGCCGGGGTCGTTCTTCACTTCGTCATTGACCATGGGCAGCGACGCCGCATTGCCGTTGGCATAGTTGACGAAGTTGCTGTTGTTCGCAGCCACCTGCGGATCCATCAGATAGTTGATGAAGGCGTGCGCGTTCTTCGGATGCTTGGCATCGGCCGGGATGGCGAGTGTGTCGAACCACACGATCGTGCCTTCCTTCGGAATCGCGTACTTGATGACGATACCCTGACCCGCCTCGGCGGCACGATCGCGCGACTGGAGCACGTCGCCGCTCCAGCCGACGGCAACGCACAGATCGCCATTCGCCAGGTCTTCGATGTACTGCGAGGAGTTGATCTTGCGGATGAATGGACGAATCGCCATCAGCTTCTCTTCCGCCGCCTTGAGATCTTCTTCCTTCTGGCTGTTCGGATCGCGGCCCAGCCAGGCCAGCGTCAGTTTCAGCAATTCATCCGGAGCATCGAGCACCGACACGCCGCAGTCCTTGAATTTCGCAATCTGCTTGGGATCGAAAATGTAATCCCAGGTGTCAAGCACCGCATCGCTGCCGAGTGCCTTCTTGACCTTGGCCTGGTTGTAACCGATGCCGGTGGTGCCCCACATGTAGTCGACCGAGTACTCGTTGCCCGGATCGTGCAGAGCGACGCGCTGCATGATGTCCGGATCCATGTTCTTGAGATTGGGCAGCTGACTCTTGTCGAGCTTCTGGAATACGCCGGCCTTGATCTGGCGCTCGAGGAACGAGGCCGACGGCACGACGACGTCGAAGCCGGAATTGCCGGCCAGCAGGCGCGTCTCGAGCACGTCGTTCGAATCGAATACGTCGTACGTGACCTTGATGCCGGTCTGCTCTTCGAAGTTCTTCACCGTGTCTTCGGCGATGTAATCCGACCAGTTGTAGACGTGCAGCACCTTCTCTTCTTCAGCGGGCGCCGCGGCGGACTGATCGGCAGTTTTCGTCTCTTCCTTCTTGCCGCACGCAGCAAGCGCGAGCGCCATGACTGTTGCGGAAACTGCGAAACGCAAAATGTTGTTCATCGGATCTCCCTGTGGATTTGTACGGGGCCGGATCGCGTCGGCACCGGCGACTGGCGAGGTTAGCGCACAAGGCGGGCTGATGGCGACAGCCGCAGAGATCCTCCGGGTGGCGGTTCGGGCCTCACGCTGATACGCGCCACAACTGTGCAGAATCCGGCGATCGCGCACTGCGATCGCGGTTCGGGCGCAGGGGCAGCGCCGGGTTCAGATCAGACCGAGGCGTCGTACTTCGGCCAGTGTCATGTCCAGCGACTGGCGCGCCTTGTCGATCAGCTCATCGGCGTGATCGCGGGTCATGACCAGAGGTGGCGCGATGATCATCGTGTCGCGCACTGCGCGCATGACCAGGCCATTGGCGATACACAGATCGCGGCACAAGGTGCCGATCGTCCCCGGCTCAGCGAAGCCCCGGCGCCTGCCCTTCTCCCGGGTGAGTTCGAGCGCTCCGATCAGTCCGATGCCGCGGACCTCACCTACGAGGGGATGATCGGACAGTTCGCGCCAGCGATTCTGCAGGTAAGGGCCGATATCGTTGCGTACGCGCTCGATGATGCCTCCATCTCTCAGGATGCCGATGGTCGCGCACGCCACGGCGCATGCCACGGGATGACCCGAATAGGTGAAGCCGTGATTGAATTCGCCGCCCCGGTCGATCAGCACCTGGGCGACCCGATCGCCGACCATGAGGCCGCCGATGGGCAGGTAGCCCGATGACATCCCTTTCGCGATGGGCATGAGGTCGGCGCGGATTCCGAAATGTTCGGAGCCGAACCAGTGCCCGGTGCGGCCGAAACCGCAGATCACTTCGTCCGCAATCAGCAGGATGCCGTAGCGATCCACGATCTTCTGGATCTGCGGCCAGTAAGTGTCCGGCGGAATGATGACGCCGCCGGCACCCTGAATGGGCTCGCCGATGAAAGCGCCGACGCGCTCGGGACCGATTTCCAGAATCTTTTCTTCCAGCGCATTGGCTGCCAGGACGCCGAACTCATCCGGCGACAGATCGCCGCCCTCGCCATACCAGTAGGGCTGACGGATGTGGACGATGCCGGGAATCGGCAGCCCGCCCTGTTCGTGCATTGGCGCCATGCCGCCGAGACTTGCGCCGGCCATGGTGCTGCCGTGGTAGGCATTCGTGCGGCTGATGATCACCGAGCGCTGCGGCTGTCCCAGCAGATCCCAGTACCGCCGCACCGTGCGCACCACCGTGTCATTGGCTTCCGATCCGGAGCCCGTAAAGAACACGTGGTTGAACTGCGGTGGCGTGACCTCGGCCAGCACCCGCGCCAGTTCGATGGCTGGTGGGTGAGCAGCCTGAAAGAAGCTGTTGTAGTAAGGCAGTTCCAGCATCTGCTGGTATGCGACTTCGGCCAGCTCACGGCGTCCGTAGCCAAGGTTCACGCACCACAGCCCTGACATGCCGTCGAGGATCTTGCGGCCGTCCGAATCGAAGAGATAAACGCCTTCGGCCCGCGTAATGATGCGCGTGCCTTTGCGGCTCAGCGCCGCGTGGTCGGTAAAGGGATGGATGTAGTGGGCTGCATCCAGCGCCTGCCATTCAGCGGTGGAACGCGAAGGAATGGACGGCCTGTCGGCAGACATGGCGATTTCAGCGGAAGCGGCGGTAGTCGGTCATGGCAGATCAATCCCGGTGACGGGTAACGCGTCAGAACCCTCGTCACTCGTCACACATTCAACAACAGATGCTCGCGTTCCCACGAGCTGATCACCTGCAGAAACGTCTCGTACTCGTTTTCCTTCACGGCGGCATAGGCCAGCACGAAGCGCTCGCTCAGGATGTCGATCAACGGGCGGCAATCGCGCAGCAGGCGCAACGATTCCTCAATGTTGCGTGGCAGGCTGAACGGCTGGTCGTAGGCGCTGCCCGTGACCGGTTCAGTGGGTTTCAGGCCCTCGACCATGCCCAGGTATCCGCAGGCGAGCGATGCCGCGATGGCGATGTATGGATTCGCATCGGCGCCGCCGACGCGGTTTTCCACACGACGGTTGGCCGGATTCGACACCGGCACACGCAGTCCGGCAGTGCGGTTGTCATAGCCCCACTGCGTGTTGATCGGCGCCGAGTGATGACGCGTGATACGCCGATACGAATTCACGTTGGGCGCGAAGAGTGACATGGCAGCAGGCAGGTATTTCTGCAGGCCGGCGATGTGGGAGAAGAACAGCGGTGAGGGCTTGCCTTCGGCATCGCTGAAAATGTTCTTGCCGGTGCGGCGGTCCACGACGCTCTGGTGAATGTGCATCGCGCTGCCCGGCTCGCGCGCCATGGGCTTGGCCATGAACGTCGCATACATCTTGTGCCGCAGCGCTGCCTCGCGCGCCGTGCGCTTGAACAGGAATACCTGATCGGCGAGCGACAGCGCGTTGCCATGCAGCAGATTGATTTCCATCTGCGCGGCGCCGTCTTCGTGAATCAGCGTATCGATGGCGATGTCCTGTGCTTCGCAGAAGGCATAGATGTCGTCGAACAGCGGATCGAATTCATTCACCGCCGCGATCGAATAAGCCTGCCGGCCTATTTCGGGCCGGCCGGAACGGCCGACCGGCGGCTTGAGCGGATAGTCCGAATCGGTGTTGGGCTCGACCAGAAAGAACTCGAGCTCGGGCGCCACCACAGGCTCCCAGCCATGCTGTGCGTACAGTTCGAGCACGTGCTGAAGCAGATAGCGCGGCGCCATGGTCACCGGACGGCCGTCTGAATAGAAGCTGTCGTGAATGACCTGCGCGGTCGGCTCGGCAGTCCAGGGCACGACGCGGATGGTGGCCGGATCGGCCTTGAGCACGATGTCTATTTCCGAGGGGCTGATGGCGCGATCGTCGTCGGGGTATTCGCCGGTCACAGTCTGCAGAAAGATGCTTTCCGGCAGCCGCATGCCTTCATCTTCCGCGAACTTCGCCGCGGGCATGATCTTGCCGCGCGGCACGCCGGCCATGTCGGGAATGATGGCTTCGACTTCGGAAATGCCGTGTTCTTTGAAGAATTGTTGAATCAGGCTCATACACGATCCTTGGTGCCGCGAATACCTGCGTAGTGGCGCGCAGCGGCACCAAAAGCGGCAAACAGGGCAAGCGAAAACGGGTTACTCGAAAATTTCCATTCGGGATGCCACTGCACGGCGTGCGCAAACCCCGGAGCGTTCTTCACTCCGAATGCTTCGATCACGCCATCGGGCGCGCGGGCTTCGACCTCGAGATCGCGCCCCAGCGTCTGCACGCCCTGGGAATGCAGCGAATTCACACGCAGATGCCTTTCGCCGCCGGCGAGCTTCTGCAGAAAACCGCCGTCGACCAGTTCGACTTCGTGCGCCGGCCCGTACTGAACATCGAGCGGCGCCTCGACATCCTCCCGGTGATCGCCGAACCCCTCAACCTCCTGGAGGTTCTGCCACAGGGTGCCGCCGAACGCGACATTCATCTCCTGGAAACCACGACAGATGGCGAGCAGCGGCATGCCTGCCCGGACTACCCGCGGGATCAGTGGCAGCGTGGTGGCATCGCGATCCGGATCGTGCAATGTGCCCGTGGCACTCTGCGGCCCACCATAGCGATGCGGCTCGACATTCGAGACGCTGCCGGTGAGCAGAATGCCATCGAAGCTGCGCAGCAGGTCGGCAAGATCGAGCACATCACCGAGGGCAGGAATCAGCACCGGAATGGCGTCGGCACCCGCTGCGACCGCGGCGATGTACTTCTCGCCCACGCAGTGGAAATGATGGTGCCCGAGCAGACGGCGGTCCGCAGGTATTCCGATGAGCGGCTTGCCCGACATACGCGCGTTTAATATCTTTAACGAACGGCTGAAGTGCCGTCGTCCAATCGACGAGGCATTTAACCACAGTCCCGGCTGATCCGCCCGCCTGACATTTACGGAGGGGGGCCATTTTCAGGCCTCACAAGGGCTTGCAGCGGGCTGAACCCCCGGTTCAGGCTTGCCGGAGCGCGAGCGGCGCCGGTATTCTCCGGTCGGCGGGCCGGCCGACGCCCGCCTTAAATCTTAAACACGGGTGAACGATGGCAGCTGAATCCCCGATCGCCGAGATCGCTGCCCTGCGACGCGACCGTCCCGCTGTCCGCTTCGTCGACGTGCTGCTCGCGGACCTGTGCGGCATCCCGCGCGGCAAGCGCGTCACCATCGATGAACTCTCGCAGGTATACCGCGGCGGCTTCCTGTTGCCGGGCTCGATGTTTGCGCTCGACGTCCTGGGCGGTACGGTGCAGCAGACTCACCTCGGCTTCGACGAAGGCGACGCCGACCGCGTGTGTCTGCCGATTCCCGGCACGCTGCTCCCGGTGCCCTGGTGCGATGACGACGTTGCGCAGGTGCAGGTCAGCATGTGCGATCACGATGGCAGCGCGTTTCACGGCGATCCCCGCCACGTGCTCAACACCATCCTCGAACGATTCCGACCGCTCGGGCTGCGTCCGGTAATTGCAGTGGAGCTCGAGTTCTATTTCATCGACACGCAACGAACCGCCGAAGGCCGCATCCAACCGCCACGCCTGCCGAAAACCGGGCGACGCGAGTTTCGTACCCAGATCAATTCGATGTCGGACCTGAATGAATTCTCCGCCGTGCTGGCCGACATCAGTGCAGCTTGCAGCGTGCAACACATTCCCGCGGGTACCGCACTTGCGGAATACGGTCCGGGTCAGTTCGAAGTGAACCTGCATCACTCCGACAATGTGGCCGGTGCGTGCGACGAAGCGATCCGCTTCAAGCGCCTGGTGCGGGGCGTCGCGACGAGGCATGGCATGGAAGCAACGTTCATGGCCAAGCCCTACGCCGAAATGGCCGGCAGCGGTGCACACATTCATGTGAGCCTGCTCGATGAGAACGGCCGCAACGTGTTCGCTTCGAGCAATCCGGCTGGCACCGACATCCTGGGGCACGCCATCGCCGGACTGGCCGCGACGATGAGCGATGCCATGCTGATCTTCGCGCCGACCATCAATTCCTATCGTCGTTATCGCGCGGAGGCCTACGTCCCTCTGAATCCGACCTGGGGCGTAAACAACCGTGGTGTCGCTCTGAGAATTCCGGTCAGCGATGCAGACAACCGCCGCGTCGAACATCGCGTTGCCGGCGCCGATGCGAACCCGTATCTGCTGACCGCCGCCGTTCTCGCCGGCATTCACCATGGGCTGACCCGCAAGCTCGACCCGGGTTCGCCGCTCGAAGGCAATGCGTACCGCGATCCGCATTGCGCGCTCCCGGTCACATGGCCGGAGGCCGCCGCGGCTTTCGAACGCAGCGCCTTCGTGCGCGAATACTTCGGCGAGCGCTTCCAGCGGCTGTTCGCCACGACGCGTCGCGGAGAAATGCAGGCGTTCGAACTCAACGTATCGCCGCTGGAATACGATTGGTACGTGACCACGAGTTAGCGGCAACGCTTCTCATGTCATCCGCCCTATTGATGTCCTGCGTCCCATGTCGAATTCTTCGCACATCGACTCCTACTACGCTGCTTCTGCCAATCCGGCGCCGCGTCACGCGCCGCTGAGCGGCGAAATCGAGGCAGATGTCTGTGTCGTCGGCGGCGGCATCGCGGGCTGTTCTACGGCACTGCATCTTGCTGAACGAGGCTACAAGGTCGTACTGATCGAGGCGCAACGCATTGGCTGGGGCGCTTCAGGTCGCAGCGGCGGACAGGCCATCGTCGGCTATGCCAGCGGCCAGCAGAAACTCGTCGATGCGCTGGGTGCGGACGACGCACGCAAGCTCTGGGATATCTCGGTCGAATCGCTCGAATTGCTGAAGCAGCTCGTCGAGCGGCACAGGATCGATTGCGATCTGCACTGGGGTCAGATGCACGTGGCCATCAAGCGTCGTCAGACCGATGCGCTGCGCGCCGAGCAGCAAGAACTGGAGCGGCACTACGGCTATCGCCATCTGCGCTTCGTCGAAGGCGAGGCGCTGCGATCGCTGCTCGAGACGCAACGCTACTGCGCCGGTCTGTACGACGGCGCCAGCGGTCATCTGCATCCGCTGAATTACACGCTGGGCCTTGCCGCCGCAGCCAGCGCCGCAGGCGTGAGCATTCATGAGGACACGGCTGCACTGCAGATTCGCCAGGGAGATCCGCTGGTGATCCGCTGCGAGCGGGGACAGATCCGGGCGCGCTTCATGGCGCTGTGCTGCAATGCCTATATCAACGGGCTGGCGCCGAAACTCAGCGCGCGCATCATGCCTGTCGGCACGTATATCGTCGCCACAGCGCCGCTGGGCGAAGCGCGGATCACGCGCCTGATGCGCGAGAACATCGCGGTATCGGACATCAACTTCGTGCTGGATTATTTCCGGCGCTCAGCGGACCACCGCCTGTTGTTCGGCGGGCGGGTGAGCTATTCAGGACTCGATGCGTTCGACACCAAGCGCGCTACGCGCAAGCGGATGCTCGAGGTATTTCCGCAGCTCGAAGACGTGGCAATCGATTACGCGTGGGGCGGCTACGTCGACATCACGATGAGCCGCGCTCCCGACTTCGGTCGGCTGGCACCCAACGTGTACTACCTGCAGGGGTTCTCGGGTCACGGCATTGCACTGACCGGCATGGCGGGCAAACTCGTGGCCGAAGCGATTGCCGGTCACGCCGAGCGCTTCGATCTGTTCAGTCGCATCCCCCATCGCCACTTTCCCGGCGGCAAGCTGCTGCGCATGCCGGCGCTCGTGCTCGCAATGTTGTGGTATCGACTGCGGGACCTGCTGTAGGAACCAGCGCGCCGGCGTCGCGCTTCTCAGGCAAAGCGGCGCAGCTCAGCCGCTATAACTGCATCCGCTCGTGCACGTCTCATGCACGACCACCTTGCTGAGCAGCGGCAGCACACGGCGGCTTTCATTCCAGATCCAGCGCGCGAGATTTTCGCTGGTGGGATTCTCCAGGCCCGGAATTTCGTTCAGATAGTGATGATCGAGACGATCGTAGATGGGCTGAAAGGCTGCGCGCACGTCGGCGAAGTCCATGACCCAGCCGGTGTGCGGATCGACGGCGCCGCTCAGGAACAACTCGATCCGGAATGAATGACCATGCAACCGGGAACACTTGTGACCCGGCGGCACATTGGGCAGGCGGTGAGCAGCTTCGATGGTGAAGGCGCGGAAGATTTCCATGCTTTTACTGGGCCCTGAAACGGCGACGCCGCGCAAAAGCGCGGCGTCAGCAATGCTACGTCAGCGGAATGAGCCGGTCACGCGGCCTTGCGGCGGCGCGAACTCGAAGCGCAGCTGCAGGTCCCGCAGGTACAGCGAATGCTGCTGCATTCCTTGCACACCGTGAAATCCACCGAACCGAAATGACGACGGCACTGCTCGCAGTAGGGCTTGCGGCGATTGACGCGGGCAACACGGTACGAATCAACTGCCTCAGACATTTCAGGCGTGGGTTCAGTGCAACGCACGAGATCCTTGCTGACGATCGAACGCAGGAAGGTGGTCGAACTCATCGAGCCGACCTTGAACAGTCGCATCTGTTCCTTGGCGAGTCCCATCTGCGCAACCGGGTCGTAGATCACCACACCGAGTTTGGGGTGGATCTGAATCTGAAACGGATCGGCGCTCATGACGTGCACTCTGCTATGCCCCGGACCGGGGCCGGAACGACGGAAACTGAATCTCGCGAGGAGGTGTTACGGGAGCCCGCAACGTGGCTATGTATTGTGCGGCAACGCGAGGGTCAGATCAATCGGGCAGGACCCCAACTGGTCCACAAAACTACTCTCAATGACGTTGCCGCGCCCCTTCGTACGTACCGAAATGCGCCCGCCGCCGCGGCTGTCCCGCGGAATCCGGTGCTGCTTTTTCCGGCACCGCAATTCTTGCCGGATCCTGCAATGTCATCGCGTGACATTGATGAATGCGCGGGTTGCGCCGGAAATCCCACGGCAGTGTCGCTGCCGACAGATCTTCGATCGCAAACGCCTGCAACGCATCTCGATCCAGGCGGAAACGTGTGTAGTTGTTCGAGAAAATGATCACACCGCCGGGCGTCAGCAGACCCGCGGCCAGCATCAGCAGCCGCACATGGTCGCGCTGCACATCGAAATCCTCTTCCATGCGCCGGGAGCGCGAATGCGTCGGCGGATCGATGAACATAAGATCCCATTTGCGTCCCTTGCCCTGCTGCGCTTCGAGCCACGCGAGACAATCCTCCTGCACGAACCCATGTTGCGGGCCCGCCAGTTCATTCAATGCGAGATTGCGTTTCGCCCAGTCGAGATAGGTTCGCGACATGTCCACCGTCGTCGACGATCTCGCGCCACCGCCGACCGCATAGACCGTTGCGCTTCCGGTGTACGCAAAAAGATTCAGAAAGCTGCGATCGCGCGCCAGTTCGCCGACGCGCGCACGAGTCAGACGATGATCGAGGAACAGACCGGTATCCAGATAATCGTAAAAGTTCACCAGGAAGCGGTAAGGCCCCTCGCGCACTTCGGTGAATTCGCGCTCGTTGCCGACCTTCTCATACTGCGCGACACCCTTCTGCTGACGACGGCGGCGCAAATGGATGCGCTCCGCAGGCAGAGACAAGACAGCAGGAATGACGGCGAGTGCTTCGTTACGGCGCGCACGAACAGCCTCAGGCTCGATGCTTCGCGGTGCTTCGTATTCCTGCACGTAAGCCCAACGCCCGTGACCATCTCCATAGATGTCGATGGCGAAGGCGTACTCCGGCATGTCGGCGTCATAGAGTCGAAAACAGAAAACGCCCTCGCGCTGTGCCCACTGGTTCGCCGCTTTCAGATTCTTGCGCAGCCGGTTCGCAAACATCTGCGCGCCGGGTCGATTGCGTAGTTCCTCTTCGTCGGCGGCATTCCGCGCCGGACGATTGGCACCGCGATACTCACTCGGCTGAATGTCGAAACGCAGCAGACGACATTCGATGCGTCCGTTGAACAACGTATGACTGCGCGTGGCATTGATGCCGATTGCCCTGGCCAGCGGCGGGTTGCCGGTGAAAACGGCACCCTTCCAACCCTCGAATTGCTCGCGCAACCTCTCGCCGAGCAACTCGTAAAGCGAGTGCAGCCGTTCCTGATCGCCGATGCGCTCGCCGTAAGGAGGATTGGTCAGCACCAGCCCTGCGGCGCCGCTTTCGCGGGTCAGCTGCGACAGATCGCGGCGCTCGATATGCACGAAACCGCGCAGCCGGGCGCGCTCGACATTTGCGATGGCCGCACGTACCGCGGCCGCATCCTCATCGTAGCCGCGCAGGATGATGCGCCGATTCAGCGTCGCGTTGCGTCGCTCGCGCGCCTCTTCGGTCAGGCGACGCCACAGATCCCTATCATGACCTGCCCAGCCGATGAATCCGAAGTGGCTGCGCATGGAGCCTGGGGCAATATCGAGCGCCATGAGCGCTGCCTCGATGGGTAATGTGCCGGAGCCACACATGGGATCCACGAATTCGCCGCCGGCCTGGGCAATGGCCGGCCAGCCACATCGCAGCAGAATCGCCGCAGCCAGATTTTCCTTGAGGGGTGCCGCAACGCCACGGGCCCGATAGGCGCGTCGATGCAGACTCTCACCCGAGAGATCCAGGCTCAGCGTGGCGCGATCGCGATCCAGCCGGACATCGACGCGAACGTTCGGCTGATCCAGTTCGATGGAAGGACGCTCGCCGGTGCGCTCCCGCATGAAATCGACGATGGCATCCTTGGTTTTCAGCGCACCGAAGTGCGTATGAGTGATGCCGCTGGTGGCGCCGGCAAGGTCGACCGCCAGCGTAGCCCCGGGTTTGAGATGCGCCGTCCAGTCGATGGCCTTCACGCCGTCATACAGCGCCTGCGGTGTCGGCGCGGCAAAGGTGGTAAGCGGCATCAGAATGCGACTGGCGGTGCGCGACCACAGGCACGCGCGATACCCGGTTTCAAGCGTGCCCTCGAACTGCACGCCAAGCTTGAACTCGCGACAGTTGGTGGCGCCGCATTCGCGCAGCTCGGCGGCCGTGAGATCGGCTACGGCGGGAGGACAGGAAGCGAAAAACTGCATCGAGAGAAAACCGGGCCGGAAGGAATTTCACACAGGGTACACACTGGGACGCGGAGTTCAGACGGAAACCGGGAAATTCCGCAGCTCCGCGGTTCCCATCTGGTCTCCGTGCAATCCGCTCTTATCTTTTCGTATGGCCGTCGAGCGTCATGAGCGGACCGTAAAGCTCGGGGCGGCGATCGCGGTACACGCCCCACGCATTGCGATAGTCGCGGATCGCATCCAGATCGAAGGTTGCCGTAAGGATGGTCTCACTCGAACGGTCCGCCTCCTTGACGAGCGCGCCGGTGTGATCGGCGATGAACGAGGACCCGTAGTACGTCACCGTCCAGTGCGCGCCCTGTTCCGTGCCGATCCGGTTCGATGCGACGAGAGGCATGATGTTGGCCGCGGCGTGCCCCTGCATGGTTCGCTGCCAGTGATCGCGCGAATCGATGCTCGGGTCCTGTGGTTCTGCGCCGATGGCAGTCGGATAGAAAAGAATCTCTGCACCAAGCAGGGCCATCGCGCGCGCACTTTCGGGAAACCACTGGTCCCAGCAGATCGCAACGCCAATGGTGCCGAAGCGCGTCTTCCATACCTTGAAGCCCGTGTCGCCCGGCGAAAAATAAAACTTCTCGTGATAACCGGGGCTGTCCGGAATGTGTGCCTTGCGATACGTGCCGAGCACGGTGCCATCCGCATCGACGATGGCGACGGTGTTGTAGAACGCGTTGCCTTCGCGCTCGAACACGCTGGCTGGCAGCACCACGCCGAGTTCGCGTGCCAATGCACTGAATCGCTGCACCGCCGGATTGTCTTCGATGCTGCGCGCCAGCGAAAAATGCCGCGGGTCATGCTCCTTGCAGAAATACGGCGTTTCGAACAGCTCCTGGATCAGGATGATGTTCGCTCCCTGCTTCGCGGCCGCACGAATCACACGTTCGGCGGTCGCGAGATTCTCCTCGCGATTGTCGGTGCAGGAGAACTGTGTGGCAGCGACGGTGGTTTTCATAAAGTGACGCAAGTGATGAAGTGACAGCATGACGATTGCCAGACAACAGCGCTCGTCACCTCCGCGACTCACGTCACCTCAGAACGTCGGCGGAGTGCTGGCACTGATGATCTCACACGCTTCCGGGCCGGGGTTGCGGAATCTGTGCGGCACGGAACTCAGAAAGTAATACGCATCACCCGGGCCGAGGATCCGGCTCTGACCGCCGACGGTCAGCTCCACCTTGCCACTGACAACGACGCCGCCTTCCTCACCCTTGTGACTGAGCATGTCCTCGCCGGTGTCGGCGCCCGACTCATACCGTTCGTGCATGACGGTCATGGCGCGATTGGGGCGCTTGGCGGCCACCAATCGCAGCGAGATGTCGCCGTCGCCGATATCGACCAGCTCCTCGCGGCCATAGAACACCTGCGGATTGGTCTGGAGATCGAGCGTGAAGAACTCAGCCAGCGACATCGGCACGCCATCGAGAACCTTCTTGAGCGAACTGATGGAGGGACTGACACGGTTCTGCTCGATCAGCGAAATCGTGCCGTTGGTGACACCGGCCCGCTTGGCGAGTTCACGTTGCGACAAGCCATACATCACCCGTACAGCCTTGAGATGAGTTCCGACGTCGATCGTCATGGGCGCAAGCGGGTAGCCGGTGGCTGTTTAGAATAATTGACAACCCCGCCCGATTTCCAGCCGCATTCCTCGCTCGATTGCTGGAGTCTGTCGAATTTTCTTATCATGCCCGACCTCATCGTCGATCCCGAGTCCACCATGTCCGCCAGTCCTTCGCGCGCCGATCTCGAAGCGTTGTGGATGCCCTTCACCGCCAATCGCCAGTTCAAGGCCAGCCCACGGCTGCTGGCACGCGCGGAAGGCATGCACTACTGGACTTCCGACGGACGCCGGATTCTCGATGGCGCCTCCGGTCTGTGGTGCGTGAATGCCGGACACGGGCGCAGGGAAATCAGCGAAGCGGTGAGCCGGCAGATCGCGACCATGGAATACGCCCCGCCTTTTCAGATGGGTCATCCCCTCGCCTTCGAACTTGCCAATGAGCTCGTCGCACTCATGCCCGGCGACCTGGACCATGTCTTCTTCACCAATTCGGGATCGGAGTCCGTCGATACCGCCCTGAAGATTGCGATCGCCTGTCAGCGTCTGCGCGGCGAAGGCACGCGCCAGCGCCTCATCGGACGCGAAAAGGGCTATCACGGGGTCGGCTTCGGTGGCATCTCGGTCGGCGGCATGGTCAACAACCGCAAGTTCTTCGGTGCCATGTTGCCCGGCGTCGATCATCTGCGTCACACCCTCGACCTCGAACACAACGCATTTTCGCGAGGCGTGCCTGAGTGGGGCGCGCATCTTGCGGACGATCTCGAACGACTGGTCGCGCTGCACGACGCCTCGACGATCGCCGCCGTCATCGTCGAACCGGTGGCTGGCTCGGCAGGCGTCATCCTGCCGCCGCGGGACTATCTCAGACGCCTGCGCGCAATCTGCGACAAGCACGGCATCCTGCTGATCTTCGATGAGGTGATCACCGGATTCGGCCGTCTCGGCGCGCCATTCGGTGCGCAGTACTTCGACGTGCTGCCCGACATCATCACCACAGCGAAGGGGCTTACCAACGGCGCCGTTCCCATGGGTGCAGTGTTCGTCCGCAAGCACATCTACGACACGTTCATGAACGGCCCGGAAAACGCGATCGAGCTGTTTCACGGCTATACCTATTCAGCGCATCCGGTGGCCTGCGCTGCGGCACTTGCGACCCAGCGGATCTACCGCGATGAAGGTCTGCTGACGCGCGGTGCGGCGCTCGCAGCTCAATGGGAAGACGCCGTGCATTCGCTGCGCAATGCACCGCATGTCATCGATATCCGCAATCTCGGACTGGTGGCGGGGATCGAGTTGCGGCCACGCGAGGGCGCTGCCGGCGCGCGAGGCTATGAAATGCTCGTCAAAGCCTTTGAGCAGGGGGTGCTGATCCGGGTGACTGGCGACACCATCGCACTGTCGCCGCCATTGATCATCGACGCGGCGCAGATCGATGAACTCGTGGGTACCATCCGCGCACTGCTCGATACGCTGCCCTGAAACGACGAAGCCCCGGACATTGCTGTCCGGGGCTTCATGCGATCTGAAATCGCTCAGTCGATTACCACGGGAACGTGGTGGAGACCGTGAAGATCACTCGATCCGAGTCCAGATCGTCGATATCCGTGTCGACATATTTCAGTCCCAGATTGAAATTGCCCGCCGTGTAGCCCACGCCCACGGAGTAGTCGAAGTAGTTCGACACGCCATAGGACGAAGTGATGCCATCGCCGTCGCTGTAGCCGGCATGCAGATCGATGGTGAAGTTGGCGGGCAGCGGCACGGAGGCATTGCCTTCCACATAGATGGAGGAGTCGTCGGTGCCGCCGAAATCATTCGAATACCACACCGCGCCCGAAAACATTCCATAGCTCAGCTTGCCGTAGATTTCCGGGAAGTCCGGAATCTTCGACTCGGTGTCGGTGTTGTCGGACCATGGATAGGTGTACCAGACCAGTCCGACGTCCCAGCCCAGCCCGTCTTCGGCGCCGCCGGAGAAGCCGGTGTAGAGGTCGAGCTCCATCGAGCCGTCGTATCCCGGAAAGTCGATGTTGCTGCCCCACGCACCGATGTACCAGCCGCTCTCCGTGGAGAAGTCAACGCTCGCCTGCAGAGCGGGGTTTTCATCCGTCTGGGTGAACCCGCGGAAGTCGTAATCGTTCGTCAGCGTCCAGGTCGAGGACACTTCCGCATTGGCGGCACCCGCCGCAGTGATCAGACCCAGCGCAGCCAGAATCCTCAGATTTCGCATAAGGCTCCCCTTGTCGTAAAAAACAAACACGCTTGTCCGCGCGATTTATGAAGTTTACCGCGGTGCAACGACGATCGAAACGACATTGCGGCATCAAAGCAACGCAAGCTCGCCGTCCCGAAGGCGGCGGATGCATGGCCCTGGCTGATGTTCTGCCGCCGCGAGTGTCCGGGGTCGCCAATCGATCCGCCATCCGCTCATGCCGAGATCACAACAGAAAGCCCCGACCGCAATCCTGGCCGGGGCTCTTGCGAACTGTTCACCCGTTCATCCAGATCGGACGAGGTCGGGAGTGAACTCTGCCGGGCGATTACTCGCCCCAGGGCAGCGAAGTGGAGAACGACAGGATGACGCGATCGTCCGATCCCGCATCGCCTGCGTCGAGCCCGACCCACTTGAGTCCGAATGTGAAGTTGCTCAGCGTGTAGCTCAGGCCCACTCCATAGTCGGTGTAGGAGTCCTCGATGGTGCCGCCCTCGCCGTCACTGAAGTAAGTCGCGCCGACGCCGTCACCATCGCTGAGACCCGCGTGCAAGGTCAGCGAGAGATCCCCGATGGGAATCTCCACATCGCCGTACACGTAGATACCGCTCTCGCTCGAGCCGCCGAAGTCATCGCTGTAGTACACGCCGCCGCTCACCATCTTGTAGCTGAGCTTGCCGTAGATCTCGGCGAACTCGAGATCCGAGGCGCCGGGATAGCCGTAGTAGTTGATACCCACATCCCAACCCAGGTCGCCCACGGAGCTGCTGAAGCCCGTGTAGACGTCGACTTCCGTCGAAGGCTTGGGTGAGCCGAAGTCGACGCCGCTGGCCCAGGTCCCGATGTACCAGCCGCTCTCATGACTGTAGTCAATGGAGCCTTGCAGCGTGGCGTCGTTGTTGGTCTGGGTGAAACCGCGGAAGTCGTAATCGCTGACGATCGCCGCTGTTCCTGTCACTTCGGCTTGCGCCATGCCTGCGACCGTGACCAGCCCCAGTGCCGCCAGAATCCTCAGATTTCGCATATGCTCCCCTTGTGGTGAGAAAGAAACACGCCGCTGCGCGTTTAGTGATTGAATTTGCTGGGAGCAGCTGATGGCGAATCATCATCGCAGTCAAAAAGCAACAGCTGCCGCTCACCAAGAAGGATGCAGCAACTGTGCCAGCGGCGGGAAAAATGGGTCCTTCTCAGCGCTGAACTGGCTCAACGACTCTGTGGAATGGCGTGGAAGCGGCTCATCGCAGCAATGGCGCGGCCGGATCACAGCAGGCGCGTTGAAGTGAGGGATTCGGCCGTCCGGGGCACGCGCGTGGTTTCGTCCGAAAAGGGCGCATGCGGGCGCAGAGCCGCCCCGTGGTCGGGCAGGAATGCAGTCGCTACGCCCTACTTTGATGCGGGCTCGAAGATCACGTACAGCTTTGCCGCCGGTTCCTGCACGTGCCAGATGCCCGTGAAGCCGGAAGGAACGATGAACGAATCGCCGGCGCGAAAGGTACGGCCCCGACCTTGTTCATCTTCGATGTGCACCGACCCGCGGGTGATGTGGCAGAACTCCGTTTCGGTGTATCGCACCCGCCATTTGCCCGGCGAGCTTTCCCATATGCCGGCGAAGAACTGTCCCGTGACATCACTGAAAAAATTCCGGGTGGTCTGCTGTGGCGAACCGCTCAGCAGACGTTCCGGCGCCGGGCTCGAAGTCGACACCTCCGCCGTTGCGGACGCAAAGTCGACAATGGCATTCAGATCCGCATCAGTCATGGTCATGCCTGCCAGACACATGGAAGGAACCTCACTGTAGAGAAATCCGCGGGCGGCTCGCCAGTCGCCCGCGGCAGCACCGTCGTTATTGATTGGCCTGCGCGACCGTTGCCTCCTGTCCCGTGGCCGGACGGATGGCCAGACTCACGCGACGCTCCCAGGCATAGGCCTCCATATCGTCCTTCGGTGCAGTCGTCAGGTCCTCGCCGTGGGCCGACAACCGGATCTGTTCCGGCGCGACGCCGCCCCGGATCAGGGCTTCACGGACTGCATCGGCGCGCCGCAACGACAACTCCAGGTTCTCTTCCGCGGTTCCGCGCGGATCGGCGAAGCCGTTCAGCTGGATCTCGAGCTGCGAATGCATGGCGACCAGCCTGCCCAGATCCTCGAGCCGTGACGCCACCTGCTCATCGACCTCGGCACTGCCCGTGCGGAACATGACGTCGGCCTGCAGGCGCTCGGCCAGCTGATCGAACATGTCGTTGCCGTCCGGACGCTGGCTCGCCTCTGCAAGCGCCACGCGCGTGTCGTTCAGCTGCTGCTCCAGCTGAGCCATGCGCTCTTCTGCCTGGTCTGCGCGCAGCCCGGCGCGATGCGCAGTGCCGATGTTGTCGCCGACGATGCCGCCGATCATGAGACCGAGCGCTGCACCGACGGGCCCGCCCACGATCGCACCGATGGCAGCGCCGCTACCCATACCGACTCCCGCTTCCTTCTTGATGCCTTCGCCCGCATTTGCCGCGCCCGACACCATGGCAATGGCGATCGCACCGATCAGAGTTTTCTTCAACATGAGCTGTCTCCCACTACTCTCGTCGTTGACGCAGGTGACGATTTACCCGTGGGAGCTATTCAAGGCGCGCAAGTGGACGCAAAGCGCGACGTGAGGTGGCGCAGCGAAGAAAGATGATGGCGAATTGTGACGACCGCGATGTCCGCGTCGGTCAGCGGGTGCCGGTGATCCCGAACTCGACGACAGATCGAATGAAGGGAAGCTGCAATCCTTCCTGCGCAATGGCGGCGAGCAGCTGGTCGGCCTGCACCGAGGACAGCACGAACTCGACAGCCACCGCCACGGTGCCCGCGAGTTCGACGAAGCGCTCTTCACGCACTCGGTGATGTCGACCGAAACCGCCAACAGCGCGAAACGCCGAACCGCCCTCTATCTGCAGGCGGTTCCCCTGTTCGAGCAGCCATTCCCACACCTGGCGACCGTTGTATCGGTCGCTCTCATGCACATAGAACTTCAGCAGAAGATGTTCCATGGAACCTCCACTGGTCAGGGAGCAATACCGGGTGCCGCGCCGTGACTGCGCAACCAGACAACCGTACCGATACCGGCAAAGGTCGCGAGCAGGGAACCCGACAAATGCAGACCGACGGCAGCGAGCGCCCACAAGCCGCGCCCCTGCTGCAGCAACGTTGCGATCTCCACCGAGAAGGTGGAGAACGTCGTCAGTCCGCCGCAGAACCCGGTGATGATCAGCAGACGCCATTCGGGAGCGATGGTGGTCGCACCGGCAAAAGCTGCGATCGCCACGCCAATGATGTATCCGCCGATCAGATTCGCTGCGAGCGTGCCGGGCGGAATGGCAGGAAAGTAGCTGTTCAGCATCAGCCCGAGCCACCAGCGCAGCAATGCACCGAGGCTGGCACCAACACTGATCGCGACAACGGACTTCAACATGTACCTGTCCTTCGTTTTCGTCCCGGACAGGCGGCGGATGCACCTACGCTACCGTCCGGCGATGCGTAGGCATCATCAGCCGCAGGCGCCTGATCGCCTGTAGTGGTTGGAGGAGAAATGCCATCCCCCGCCGCAGCAGTCTAGGTAGCGCGCTGGGAGCGGGTAAATGCTGCGTCAGGGGCGCCCAATGCCCCCGCCAGCGCGGCCGTACCCTTCCTTGACAAGGATTGCCACGGTCCAGACAATGCCCGCCCTTCTCACGGCGGCGGGTTGGTCACGACCCAGCGCTGCTCAAGAAAGGCTAGGTAGCTCAGCTGGTTAGAGCGTGGCACTCATAATGCCGAGGTCGTGGGTTCGAGTCCCACCCTAGCCACCAACCCCTGCGACGGTCGAGTCCGGACCGCCTCTGCGTTCTCGGGCATTCAACCGGGAACCAAGGAGTGCGATCCATGCAGAAAATCATTTCCACCGAAGACGCACGCCTGCGTTGCGAGCATTTGCCGAAACCCGGCGCCCCCGCCCTGCTGCTGATGAACTCGCTCGGCACCAGTCTCGGCATGTGGGACGAGCAGGTCGCCGCTCTGCAAGAACATTTCGAGCTCGTGCGATTCGACGTGCGCGGCCACGGTCAGTCGACTGTGGGATCGCGCACTGAACTGTCGATTGATCAGCTCGCACGCGACGCGCTGGCGGTGCTGGATGGGTGCGGCATTGCTCGCGCACATCTGTGCGGCCTTTCGCTTGGTGGCATGACGGCGATGCGTATCGCACATCAGTGGCCTGATCGCGTGCTGAAGATCGTACTCAGCAACACCACGCCCCACATGCCGCCGCGCGAAACGTGGGAGACGCGCATGTCGCTCGTCACGGCAGAAGGCATGGGCGCCGTAACGGAAGGCACTCTGCAGCGCTGGTTCACGCAGGCCTTCAGAGATACGGAGCCTGCAAAGGTCGATCGGATTCGTCAGATGCTGCTGACGACTCAGCCTGCCGGATTCGTGGCCTGCTGCGCCGCCATCCGCGACATGGATCAGCGCGAAGACATCAAGACCATTCAGGCAACTGCGCTGTCCATCGGGGGACTGAAGGATCCAGGCACCCCGCCATCGACTGCCGAACTGATTGCCGCATCGATTCCCGGCGCGCAACTCAAGCTGCTCGACGCGGCGCACATGACCAATATCGAATGTGCCGCGGAGTTCACGCAGACGGTGCTGGAGTTTTTGAAGCCCGGCAGTGGTTAGGGGCGAGGTGACGAGAGTCACGCGGGTGACGGAGTGATCGGCGTCGCGCTCTGTCAACATCACTCTGTCACTTGCGTCACTGAAGACAACGACGGCGTCGAGTCTTCCGCAAGCTCCATCGAAGACGGTGCGCACCTGGCACAAGGCGCCTCGTCACATTCGTCACGTTGCCGATGCAATCACACGTTGAACCGGAAGTGCATCACGTCCCCTTCGCGGACGATGTACTCCTTGCCTTCCAGCCGCAGCTTCCCGGCTTCCTTCGCACCCTGTTCGCCCTTGCACGCGATGAAGTCTTCATAGGCAATGACTTCGGCGCGAATGAACCCCTTCTCGAAATCGGTGTGAATGACGCCTGCCGCCTGAGGAGCAGTGGCGCCGGTCTTGACCGTCCAGGCGCGAACTTCCTTCACACCGGCCGTGAAATACGTCTGAAGTCCCAGCAGCCGGTATGCCGCCCGGATGACGCGATTCAGGCCCGGCTCTTCCAGCCCCAGCTCGGTCAGGAAGTCGGCACGATCCGCCTCATCCAGCTGTGCGATCTCGGCTTCAATGGCTGCGCAGACCGCGACGACTTCGGCGCCTTCCTCAGCTGCGCGCTGCTGGACCGTGTCCAGGTGGGGATTGTTCGTGAATCCGTTCTCGGCCACGTTTGCCACGTACATGAGCGGCTTGAGCGTGATCAGATGCAGTTCGTGCAGCATCCTGATCTCTTCCTGATCCTTGATCAGCGAGCGGGCCGGCTTGCCCGAGTCGAGATGTTCGCGCAGTTTCCTGAGAAGCTCGCGCAGTTTGATTGCATCCTTGTCGCCCGCCTTGGACGCCTTCTCGGCACGCTGCAGACCGCGATCGACAGTATCGAGATCGGCGAGCGCCAGCTCGGTATTGATCACTTCAATGTCATCGAGCGGTCCGACGCGCCCGGCGACATGCACGATGTCGTCGTTTTCGAAACAGCGCACGACCTGAGTGATGGCATCGGTCTCGCGGATGTGGGCCAGGAATTTGTTGCCGAGACCTTCGCCTTTCGAAACACCGGCCACCAGCCCTGCGATGTCCACGAACTCCACGGTGGCCGGCAGGATACGTTCCGGCTTCACGATGGCGGCGAGATCAGCAAGCCGCGGATCCGGCACGGGCACGATGCCGACGTTCGGATCGATGGTGCAGAACGGGTAGTTTTCCGCGGCGATCTGCGCGCGTGTCAACGCATTGAAGAGCGTCGACTTGCCAACGTTCGGAAGACCTACGATGCCGGATTTGATGCCCATTTACCTGTCCAGTGATCAATGACGGCCGACGGCTGACCGGCACGGGCCTGCAGCCCGTCACCGATCACGCATCGCCGTCACATCTTCTTGCCATGCAGACCGTTCATGGCCTTTTCGGAACCCTGTTCGATGAATACCTGCAGGGCATCCAGAGACTGACCGATCGACGCGAGGATCTTCTCTTCCTCGTCCTTCGCCGCACGGTGCAGAACGTAGTCGATGACCTCTGACTTGTCGCCCGGGTGACCGATGCCAAGGCGCAGTCGCCAGAAATCGGCGCCGATGTGTGTGATGGTGTCGCGCAGCCCGTTGTGACCACCGTGACCACCCCCGAGCTTGAACCGCGCGTCGCCGACCGGCAGGTCGAGTTCGTCGTGAACTACAAGAATCTCCGCCGGCGTGACTTTCAGATAGTCCATCAATGCGCGAATCGCCAGTCCGCTGCGATTCATGTAAGTCGACGGTTTGAGCAGCGTGACTTCATTGCCGACCAGCGTGATCCGGCAGATATCGCCATGAAACCGGGTGTGGCTGCGGAACCGGCCGTCGACCCGGGCAGCAAGCGCGTCCACGAACCAGAAGCCGACGTTGTGACGCGTGAGCACGTGCTCAGGCCCGGGATTGCCGAGCCCGACGATGATCTTCAGAGGAGTACCGGACATTGGAACCAACGGGTAATTGAGAATTGACAATGAACGAATGACTGACGAAGGACGCAATCGCGTCCTTCCGGCATCGGGCGCCCATTTTCAATGATGCATATGCGGACGGCCGGTGTCCCGGCCGTCCGCCATGCATTACTTCTTGCCCGCGTCCTTCTTCGGAGCAGCCGCAGCAGCCTTGGCGTCGTCCTTCTTCGCCTCGCCCGCAGCAGGCGCAGCAGCCGCAGCCTCGGCGGCGGCGGGCGCTTCCGCCTCTTCCGCGCGCGGGTGATGGATCGAGACCAGCGGCTCATCGCGACCGTGCGTCAGAGCCACGAACTCGACGCCTTCAGGCAGCGTGATATCGGACAGACGCTTCATCTCGTTGATGTGCATTTCCGACATGTCGATTTCGACGTACTCCGGCAGATCCTTCGGCAGACACAGCACTTCGACCTGATTGAGCAGGTGAGAAACGATGCCGCCTTCGGTCTTCACGCCCGGCGCACCCGCACCACCCTTGAAATGCACAGGGATGTTCATGCGGATCTTCTCGTCCTCCAGCACGCGCTGCAGATCCATGTGCAGGACC
>DASTRD010000291.1:0-15988 GCA_035761425.1 Povalibacter sp. | reverse complement strand
ACGCTTGCGACCGCGAGACTTGATGATGAACGACATGGTTCTGCCTCTTATTCAACCAGCATCGTGGAACTGCCCAGTGCGGCGCCACACGCTGCCGTCGTAACTGCCAAGGTCCGAGCGCTGGTCGAGCACGACTGCGCGTTGCACAGATCAGTGATCAATTGATCGAGCTTGTCTTTTGCATCATCCAGCGGTGGCTGGGTAGCCACATCACCGACCATCTTGGTGACTATGGGGTCAATGATCGCGTCGTGATTCGAACTCGTGATCGTCGACGGGAACGCGTTGTTGAAGAATGCATTGCGAAGTTTGCTGTCGTTGACCATCACATTGCAGTACTGCAACGCGAGCTGGGCAATCGACGTCTGATGCGAAGACAGGAAGGCCTGAATGTCGTTGATGGCCGGCAGCGACTGGCGGACGCTGGCGTACGTTGTCTTCACCTTGGTGTTGTTCGGGCTGACACCGGTGATGCCCGCCATCGTGGCATTGATCGCATCGAACGTGCGCACGCCGATATCCGAAGGTTTGTCCGTCGGCGTGAAGGCCGGCACTGTTCCTGCGGCGAGCTGCGAACACACATCCGTCTTGTCGCCGAGCTGATCGAAGCACAGGTAGAACTCGTCGGAATCGGGTCCGTGCTCGAGTCCGATCACCGTGCCGACGCTCGCAATGGGGGCGCCGGCGCCCGCCACGTAGTCCGAGTCCGTGATGGTCGTATCGAGCAGACGATACGCCTGACCCACATCCGGCTCTGCACCGTTCACACCGATGCGCATGCCCTTGATCCTGACACTGCCCGGCTTCGCGTTCGGGTCGAGGCTGATGAGGCGCGGATTGGTGAACAGGTACGCCGTGCTGTCGTACTGCGATGCTTCGAACATCACATACGACTTCGGCATGTCGATCAGATGCTCGATGCCGAACAGCAGGAAGTATTTCTCGCCGACGCCCGCATCGAAGTTCTGCTTCACCTGCGCCTCGGTCAGAGCACGGTTGTGAATGGCGACGAAACGAATCACGCCGGTCCACTGCTTCATCGGATCGTTGCTCACTTCCGAGCCCAGCACGAAGGCAAAGCTGTTGTCCCAGTCGGCCATGGTTCCGCCCTGTTCGGGATCGGCATCGCCAGTGAACTCGCCGTTCACGTAGATGCGCCGACCGTTGATGGGATCGAACGTCATGACGACGTGCTGCAATGCCGCCTGCAGACGCTCATCGGCATCGGCCGTACTCAACTGCCGCTCGCCGTTGGCATCCGTGTTCGAATTGCGGGCCAGGAAGTTGTAGTTGTACATGGTCTGGCTCATCGTGAAATTGCGGGCCATGTTGCTGCCCGAATAGCTCACGATGCGCGCGCCGCCCGGCGTGTCGCCCTGCGTCACGTTGCCGGGCACGACCCAGGCTTCAATGGTGTACTCACCCGTCAGGCCGATGAGCTGCTGGAACTTGCGGCTCGCCGTAGTGGAGGCCTGAGCCTTGGAAGCACCGGTGGTCGGCGCCTTGATGTTGATGCCCCAGCCACCGATGAAGTTGACGTCTCCCGACAAGGTCAGGTCGGCGGCCGGATCGACGCCGCTGGTGTCGAACGCGGTCTTGGTGCCGGGCTTTTCCTTGAACTGATACAGAGCGATGACGTTGTCGTCGACACGGCTGCCACCGGCGGCGATCGTGCCGTCATAGAGCGTGAGCGCCTTGCTCACGACGGTGTTCGTGACTTCGGACGTGGGGATATCTCCCGCCATTTCCGCAATGGCCGCGCGCATCTCCTCCGCATCGTCCTCGCACGCGTGTTTGCAGTTGTGCGATTCCTTGCCGAGGCGAATGACGAAGCGTGAGTTTTCCGGCTTGTCGAGATTCATTTTCGGAATCGCGGCCAGATACGCCTCGTTGATGTCGGCAGCACCGAAGAACGGCTGCTGCGGCGTGCTCGAAGTCGAGCGGTGACAGTTGCTGCAGTCATAGGCGAGCAGCAGGTTGTGCACTTTCGTGAAACCGGCGGGCGGCGTCTCGGGGAAGCGCTTGCTCTTGCCCGGATCCTTGACGACGGGTGCCACGAGTTCGATCTGTTTGCCGGCCGAATCGCTGGAACCGACCCACTTGGTGATCCACTGGGTCAGAATGCTGGCGCAGGCATTGGGATCGGCCAGCCAGCAGTTGTGGCCACCCGCCACTTTCAGAACCAGCGGCGACTGCGATGGATTCTCGCGATCGACGATGGGGTTGGCCGCTTCATAGGCCGCGTTCACATCGTCGGAACGTGCGAACTGCGGCGCCTGGCCGCCGCTCTTGTGGCAATTGCCGCAGCGGTTCTCGCCGCGCACGTTTTCCCAGAAATTGATGCGGAAGGCCTGCACGTCGTCCGTTGCAGGCGCCGGGCCGGTATAGCTCGGACCGGCTCCCGGACCGCTGGTCTGCGGATTCTGGGTGGTGGATGCACCGCCGCTGCAGCCCGAGAGGATCAGGCCGCCGACGATGGCCATTGCAGCGAGTCGGACCACGCAGGAATTGATTGCGCGCTTCATGCTCACTGTCTCCTCAATTTCCCGCACAGAACGCAGCGGTTTCGGCGAAGACCTGTTTCAGGTTGCCGTTGCCGGAACCCTGAAACTCAGCGGTCAGGTCCAGCACCTTCTGGTGATCCGCAGTGTCGCTGGGCGAGCGGAAGCACACGGTGCGGAACACCTTCTCGACCTGGCACTGCGCGAATGCCTTGCTCTGCGCGAGCTCCTCGCCGAGCGATTTCGCTCCCTGACCGCCACGAACCGTGAAATCGGTGTTGTCCTTCCAGCCGAGCGCCGTGTTGTGACCCGGCAGACGCATGCGGTTCTCCCAGTGATCGTCGGGCGTGACGTAACCCGGTTTGAAGTTGTCGGAATTGATCAGGTACTTCGGCTGCACCTGCCCCGGCGTGTACTGCAGGCGGCCCGTGGCTTCGTCGAAGTTGTAATAGGCGAAGGCCTGCGCCATCGAATCCATGACGTTGTGGCAACCGATGCAGTTGTTGAGGAAGAAGCTGCTGTCGCCGCCTGGGCTGCGTGTCACGTCCTGGCGGATACGATCCGGCGGACGCGTGAGATCGGAGATCTGCTCCATGTCGCGGCAGAGATGGTTCAGCATGGTGAAGCGGAACATCGCGCGATTCGTACCGGCGAGGAAGAAGGCCTGCGCGGCGGCACGCGATGTGATGATGCCGGCGGTCGCATCCGATGGCAGGCCGTTGACGGACGACTGCCGCACTTCCACCAGTACGTTCTTGTCACGCAGATTTGCGTTGCTGGACTCGAGCGACTCGTACATGTCGTTGCTGGCCGGGGAGTAGCTGCCGCTGGCGCTGACATACAGCGTGTCGTCGGAGAGAATGCCGCGGAAGTCCTTGCCGTCGCGCACATAGCCGATGACGGTGGCGGTGTAGTCGTTGAGCGGCGCGAAGACGTTGCGATCGCGGTTGGTCCAGGGCGTCGCGAAGTTCTTCAGCGTCACGCTGTAGAAGGCGCTCGAACGGGGGTCATCAGGGTTGTCGATGAGAAACAGGGCCGTGGACACCGCGCCTTCGGAGGTCACTTTGCTCTCGAGCTGATTCAGCACTTCCGGTGACGGTGGCGTGCCGGTCAGGCGGTCGTACATGCGCTTGGCCTGCGCACGCGAATCTGCCAGTGCACCGAGTGGCGCAGCAAATGTGCTGACGGCAACCGCGAGTGCCACTGCCTTCGTCAGTGCAGCACGTGCACTCGCACGACGCGGTGCATCGCCATTTGCGGACTTAAGTTCGTTCATGATCGTGCCAGACCTTGAGCGTTGCTCGGATTCTTGGACTGCAGATGACGGCTCCATTCCCACATTCTGTAGCTGCACGCCGGCCGTCTTTTCCGGATGCGCCGCGACTATACGCATGCAGAAATGCGCCTCGTAACTGTCTCATCCACAAGACGTCGCGACTCGCAGACAGTGACTGGCATCGCGCGCGCGCGTGTAGGCTCGCTGCCGGAATGCACCACTGGCGACGCATCCGACGCGCTGCATTCAACCGTCATGCGTGGGGTGCGAATGTGAGCAGCGTCACGCAATGAGTGCGCGCAGACAGCATCCGCATGGGGAAGCTTTTCAGATCGCGCCTTCCGGCACGCCTTTTCGTGAATCGGTTAACGGATCGCGGGAATATGTCGCGTTGATGATCTCGCCCGGCCCGGCTCATGCCGGACCACGGGCCGATCCACATGAGCGATCGTCATCAACGCCGCAATCAGAACAACTGAAAGTTAGGGACGAGTGAATGAATTGCGGAGTATGCCCAATGAGTCATGAGGCCAAGGCTGACGCCCCCGGGCGCAGTCGCATCAGCGCCATTGCTTCCTCGCTGCTCGCCGCGTTGACCCTTGCAACGCTGAGCGCCTGCAGCAGCGATGGCAATGGCGGCAAGGATGTGACCATCGGCAGCGGTCAGTCCGCCGATCCGGTGACGCTCGACTTCCCCGTGTTCTACGTCAAGCAGCCGGTACCTGACCCCGAAGACGAAGAAGCCCGCGAAGATGTGGTGCGTGAACCGGTACGTTTCATGAAGGGCGCCGATCTGTTCATGCGCGATCGCGCCTCGCCTTCCGCGCCGGAAGTGAACATCACCGGCGAGATCACGCAAGGCAATGGCGACGTACGCGACGTCGACGTGAACTTCGACGGCACCAAGGTGATCTTCTCGATGCGCGTCATCGAAGATCCCGATGCCGAACCGCTGCCCACCTGGAACATCTGGGAGTACGACACGAAGACGCAGGTCCTGCGCCGGATCATCACGTCCGATACCACGGCCGAGGAAGGCCACGACATTCAGCCGCACTATCTGCCGGACGGACGCATCGTCTTCAGCTCGACGCGTCAGCGTCAGGCGCGCGCCATCCTGCTCGATGAAAACAAGCCGCAGTACGCGGCGCAGGTCGAAGGCGCCGGCGGCGATCCGAACCCTGCCTTCGTGCTGCACGTGATGAAGGATGACGGCAGCGACATCCACCAGATCACATTCAACCAGAGCCACGACCTGAATCCGTCCGTGCTCAACGACGGCCGCATCGTCTACGCCCACTGGGAACACGCCATCGACGACGATCAGTACGACATCTACGCCGTGAACCCCGACGGCACCGGCGTCGAACTGCTCTATGGCGCGAACAGTCACGCCACCGGCACGGTGAATCCGAACACCGGCAATCCATCCGTGATCCAGTTTCTGAATCCGCGTGCCATGGCCGACGGCCGCACGCTGGCGCTGATCCGTCCGTTCAAGACCGCAAATCAGGATATCGATGGCGATGGCGGCGATCTGGTGCTGATCGACACCGCCACATATGTCGACAACACCCGTGCCGCGAGTCCCGATAACGCCAGTCTGTCCGGTCCCGCGCAGGCGCGCGCCCTGCCGACGGATGTGCGCACGATCCCGGGTCCGTCACCGGGCGGTCGGTATCGTTCGGCAGCGCCGCTGTTCGACGGCACCAATCGATTGCTGGTGAGCTGGTCGCAGTGCCGGCTGGTCGAAGAAGGCCGCGTCGTTCCCTGCACGTCCGATCGTCTCAACAGCACCACACCGCGCCCGGTGGAAGCACCGCCGTTGTACGGCGTCTATATATATGACGTACGCGACAACACGCAGAAGCCCATCGTCGCACCGCAGGAAGGATTCATTTACACGGAAGTGGTGGCCGGCTCAGCTCGCCCCCTGCCGCCGGTGATCCTGGATCAGGCAGCCGGTGTCGATTTCCCCGCAGAGCTGCTGACCGAGAACGTCGGCATTCTGCACATTCGCAGCGTGTATGACATCGACGGTCGCGATACCGCACCGGGCACCATCGCGGCCGTGAGCGATCCGGCCAACAACGCCTATGCGACGCGCCCCGCGCGTTTCCTGCGTATCGAGAAAGTCGTTTCACAGCCCGACGAAGACACACGCGACATCAGGAACACTGCATTCGGTCCGCGCGGCCGTCGCTTCGGCATGCGCGACGTGCTGGGCTACGCACCGATCGAACCGGACGGGTCGGTGAAAGTGAAAGTGCCGGCGAACGTTCCGTTCGCCATCAGTATCCTGGATGCGCGCGGTCGCCGCGTCAGCGGCATGCTCGGCAATCTGCACACGAACTGGCTGCAGGTCATGCCGGGCGAAACGCTCGAGTGCAACGGCTGCCACAATCCCAATGCGACACCGCCGATCGCTCACGGTCGACGCGGCCTCACGGCTGCGGTGAACAAGGGTGCCAGCGGAACCGGCACGCCCTTTCCGAATACCAATCCGTTGCTGGCACCGTTCGACATGGGCGAGACCATGGCGGAGGCCCGCGGCCGCGCCATGTGCGGCGGTACCTGCGAGGCCAGTGTGGACATCATTGGTCTGGACTTCTGGAAGCCCACCTACGATCCCACGGCGCCCGCCGAAATCGAGATGTGCTATCAGGGCGGCCCCTCCAACGTGCGGGCCAACCCGTCGGACACCTCGCTCACCTATGCGTGCGCTGCAACCGGCGCACTCAAGCTCTCCACCGTGATGCCCACCACGCCGGCCTGCCGCTCGAAATGGAATGGCCTGTGCCGCATCACCATCAATTACGAAACCAACATTCATCCGATGTGGGGCGTGGACCGGTTCGTCGATGTGGACGGAGTCGAGGGCCCAGATCTCGATCCGACGACCATGGAACCCATCAACCACAAGTGCAACACCTGCCATTCGCCGGTGAATCCGGTGGACGGCACTGCGGACGTGCCCGCGGCGGATCTCGATCTGAGCGACGGTCAATCGCCGGAACAGGCGGATCACTTCCTTTCCTACGAGCAGCTGCTGAACGGCCGCGTCGGGCAGATCAAGGACGAGACGGGTGCAGTGGTACCGGACTGCCTGCAATTCGAAACCGACCCCGAGACGATGGTCATGACCTGCGTCCAGTTCCGGCAGGTCCCGGCCTCGATGAGCGGCAACGGCGCAAACGCGTCGAATCGGTTCTTCAGCAAGTTTGACGCTGGTGGAAGTCACCAAGGATACTTGACATCATCCGAACTCAAATTGCTGTCCGAGTGGCTCGACATCGGCGCCCAGTACTACAACGATCCGTTTGCCGCTCCGGAGAATTGATGTCCCGTCTGTCGCGCCTGCTCATTCTTCCAGTACTGTTTCTTGCAGCAGTTGCGCAGGCAGACCAGGTACTTCAGAAGATTCTGATCGCCGACCCGTTCATCGAACTGCATACAGGGCCGGGGCGCGGCTATCCGGTTTTCTATGTGGCCGAGCGCGGCCAGGAAGTCGAGATCGTCAAACGGCGCACGGACTGGTTCATGCTGCGTACCAGTCGCGGTGTCGAAGGCTGGGCCACACGCGAGCAGATGCTCGCCACGCTCGAACCGACCGGTGAGCCGCTGGATCTGCAGGAACCGGCGCGCGACAACTACATGAGCCGGCGCTGGCAGGGTGGCGTGATGGCCGGCGATTTCGGCGGTGCGAGTCTCATCTCGGCATTCGGCGGTTACGCATTCAGCGAGAATCTCTCGATCGAGCTGACCGTCAATCACATTCTGGGCGAATACTCGAACAGCGCCAGCGTGACGCTCGGCCTGATGCACGTGTTCGTTCCCGAATGGCGCCTGTCGCCCTATTTCACGCTCGGCACGGGCTTCATCTATACCGATCCGAAATCGACGCTGGTCCAGGTGGAAGAACGTACCGACCAGGTGGGCTATGTCGGCGGCGGATTGCAGTTCTATCTCACGCGTCGTTTCATGTTGCGCACCGAATATCGCGACAACATCATTTTCACCAGGCGCGACGAAAACGAGGAAGTGAACGAATGGAAGTATCTAGGCTTCGCCTTCTTTTTCTAGGCCTGGTGCTTGCCACCACGCTGCCGGGCTGCGCCTGGTTCCATCGCGACCGCGACGCCGCGCCGCAGGCCGTGCCTGCCGCCAGCGATACCGCTACCGCGGTGGGCATGCCCTCGTCCGAGCAACCCATCATCAATCCGCAGGTCGAACGTCGCACCATCAAGCGCGCGAAGATCGATACGGAGGATTTCGAGATCGGCCTGTACGGCGGCATCCTCAGCATCGAGGATTTCGAAAGCCACGCAGTCTACGGCGCGCGTCTCGCGTACCACCTGACTGAAGATTTTTTCCTGGAAGGCACCCTGGGACAATCCCGGGCCGGCAAGACCAGCTATGAGACGCTGTCGGGTTCAGCAGAACTGCTCACCGATTCCGAGCGCGACTACACCTACTACACACTGTCGGCAGGATGGAACGTTTTGCCGGGCGAAGTCTTCATCGGCAAGAATCGCGCGTACAACACGGCGTTCTATGTGGTGGCCGGCATTGGCAGCACCCGTTTTGCAGGCGATGACAGGTTCACGGTCAACGGCGGTTTCGGTTACCGCATCCTGCCCAACGACTGGATGTCCGTGCATTTCGACGTGCGTGATTACGTCTACGACACCGATCTGCTCGGGAGCAAGAAGATCGTCAATAATCTGGAAGCGCATCTCGGTTTGTCGATCTTCTTCTGAGCGAGGATGGGCGCTGGGTAAGTCTCAAGATGAGGTCTTGAAACCATGCGTTCATCGAACCTGAACAAGTGGATCCGCGCCGGCATGCTGGCTGCGACACTGGCCGTATCGTCCATGGTGGGCGCGAGTTCGGCTCTGGCACCGTCCTTCTCGCTACCGTCGCGAAGCGGCGACATGGTGTCGCTCGACAAGCTTCGCGGCAAGGTCGTGATGCTCAATTTCTGGGCGAGCTGGTGCGGTCCGTGCCGCCAGGAAATGCCGCTGCTCGACCAGATGCACAAGCGCTACAGCTCGCTCGGATTCACCATGATCGGCGTGAACGTGGAAGCAAACACCGCCGATGCGGAGAAGTGGCTGCAGCAGACGCCGGTGAGCTTTCCGGTGCTGTTCGACAAGGAAAACAAGGTGAGCAAGCTCTACGACGTGAACGCGATGCCAAGCACTGTGTTCATCGATCGCAAGGGCAACGTGCGCGCACTGCATCGCGGCTACAAGCCGGGCGATGAGAGCGAGTATCTGAATCAGATCCGGGCATTGTTGAAGGAATGAGAAAAATGGACGACAGGCTACGGGCGACAGGCGACGGCCAGAACACGATCCGGTCCGGCTTTCTGACTGCGGCCCGTTACCTGTGGCCTGTGGGCCTCGCGTTCGCCCTCTCCGGCTGCGGCAACATCGAGCCCTGGGTGAAGCCGTACGAACGTCAGAACCTGGCGGATCCCATCATGTCGTTCGATCTGAATCCGGTGTCGAGCGCATACATCGACCACGTCTACGAAGCGCGTGAAGGCGCCCGCGGCGCGCTCGGCGGCTCAGGCGGCGGCTGCGGATGCAACTGATCGAACGCGATGCTGTTCGATCGGCAAACTGGGCACTGGCAAGCTGGCAAGAGATGAAGACAAGGTTTCAGACAAGCGGATCGCATCTGGCCAGCCGATCAGCGGACCCGTTGGCCCGCCGCCGTGGCGACAGATTGCAGCACTTGTTGGCGCTGCTCTTGCTGTGTCTGGCGGCCGCGATCCATCCTCTTGCGGCCTCCGCCGGCGTCCTGCCCGAAGATCGCGCCGACCTGCTGTTTCACCGTTACGACGGTGGCGGAGTGACCATTCAGGGTCCGTCGCTGCTGGTGCGCAAGACCATGGCGGAAAAATATTCCGTCACGGCGAATTACTACATGGACATGGTGACCAGTGCGTCCATCGACGTCGAGGTCAGCGGTGCCAGCGAATACAAGGAAGAGCGCAAGCAGTGGAGCCTGGGCTTCGACTATCTGCGCGGCAAGACGACCTACAGTCTCAGCTACACCAACAGCGAAGAGAACGATTACATCGCCAGTACGACCAGTTTCAACATCAGCCAGGATCTGTTCGGCGATCTGACCACCATCAGCATGGGATTCTCCAAGGGCGACGACAGCGTGCGCCGCACGATTCCCGATCCGAACAACCCTGACGTGCGCATCGTCGACCCCAGCTTCGATGAAGCGATCGATCGCTGGAGCTACCGGGTAGGTGTATCGCAGATCCTGACCCGCAGCATGATCGTGTCGCTCGGCCTGGAAGTGATCACGGATGAAGGCTATCTGCACAATCCCTATCGTTCCTTCCGCTACTACGATCCGGAAGACGATCTGCACTTCAAGCTGGCGACCGAGATTTATCCGCACACGCATACGAGCAACGCGGCCGCGCTGAACGCCCGCTACTATCTGCCATGGCGCGCAGCGGCATCCGCCGGCTACCGCTACTACACCGACACCTGGGGCATCGGCGCCAACACGTTCGAACTCGGTTACACGCATCCGTGGCGCAACACCGGCTGGACCTTCGAAGCGAGCCTGCGTTACTACAACCAGGATCATGCGGATTTCTATGCCGACATCTTTCCGCGCGTGGACTACCAGAACTTCATGGGACGCGACAAGGAATTGTCCACGTTCACCAGCACGTCGCTGCACCTGGGAGCCACTTATGAATTCGCCCGCACTGGCTGGCGATTCATCAAGAGAGGTACGCTGAATCTTTATTTCGACCGGATGCAGTTCGACTACGACGACTTCCGCGATGCACGCTATTCGATGCTGCCCGCCGACGATCCCAACTTTCATCCGGCCGGCGCCGAGCCCCTCTACAGCTTCGGTGCCAATGTGATCCAGGCGTTCATTTCGGTCTGGTTCTAGCCTTTCCTGAGCCCCCGCGGATTCCCCGCCTTGTGTGGGTCTGGCCCTGACCGATGGCTGACCCACATGTGCATGGCATACTCGGCGCAGACCAGCTGGCGAGCAGCGAAGAACCATGCAGTCTGTTTCCTTTTGCGGGGGCCCGACGTCAGTCGGATGTCGTGACGCAGCCCGCCGGCGTGCGCGGTCGCGCGGTGTGTTCCGGACAGGATGGACACTGTATTCCGCGCTGCTGTTCATGCCGGTGCTGTCGTTCGCATCGCCCTTGCCTGTCCGCGACCAGAATCCTCTCCTGGCGGGTTTCGGCCTGCCCACAGCGCTGCCGGCGCAGCCTGCCGAAGACGGCAAGTGGCACCTCGGCATCGATTTCAATTGGTCCAGCTCCGCCATCGAGCAGTCCAGCGCCGACGAGAATCTCATCGTCGATGCCGAAACGCGTGAACTGCGACTGGTCCTGCAGCGTTCGATCTCGCGCCACTGGGTCGCACGCCTCGAACTGCCATACCGCTACACCGGCGCGGGAAATCTGGATGGTTTCATCGACAGCTGGCATGACTTCTTCGGACTGCCCGAGGGCGCGCGCCCGCTGATGCCGCGCGACCGGCTGGATATCGCCTACGTCCGTGATGGCAACAGCGTGGTCGATCTGACGTCTGCCGCTGAGGGCATGGGCGATGCGACTGTGGCCACCGGCTATCGATGGATAGCCAACGATCGTGCCGCGCTCGCTGCCTGGCTCAACGTCAAAGTCCCCACAGGTGATGCCGACAAGCTGACCGGCAGCGGCGCCACTGATGTTTCGCTCGCGTTGGCCGGGCAGTATCGGCTGGCAGAGCGTTGGAATGTGTTCGGACAGTTTTCAGCCACCTGGCTGGGCGATACGGATCCCGCCGTGGCACCCCAACACGACGTCGTTGTCGCCGGGATGGTCGGCGCGGGCTACAACGCCTGGCGCGGCCTCGATCTCAAAGTTCAGTTCGACGCCCACAGCCCCGCCTATGAATCCGATCTCGACTACCTCGGGTCTGCCGGCATCCTCACACTGGGCGGCAGCTATCGCTTCGCTTCGGGCTGGCAATTCGATTTCGGTGTGAGCGAGGACGTCGTGGTCGATGCATCGCCGGATGTCGTGTTTGTGTTCGGCGTCAGGCGCTGAGCGGACCCGGAATACTCGCGAGGTATCGGGCTTCAGGCTGACAAGAACAGGCTGCTGGTGACCGACCAGCGGAATGGACCCGGCTGCTCTCTTGCGTCTTGCCGGTCTCAGTGCATGGCGTTTTCCAGTACCTCACATGCCATGCGCAGAACCTTCAGCCGCGCGTACCTCTTGTCGTCCGCTGGAACGATCGTCCACTGTGCATGCCGCGTCGATGTGCGCTCGATCATTTCCCGGGCTGCGAGCTGGTAGTCATCGAACAGGCGGCGATTCTTCCAGTCCTCGGGGTCCCGCTTGTAGCGCTTGAGATTGTCCTCATCGCGAGCCTTGAACCGCCTCAATTGCTCGGCCTTGCTCACCGACAGCCAGAACTTGTGCACGATGAGTCCGTGTTCGGTGAGCTGATGTTCGAATTCGTTGATTTCATCGTAGGCACGGCGCCAGTCGTGCTCCGGCGTGAATCCACGCACGCGCTCAACCAGCACGCGGCCGTACCAGGTTCGATCGAAGATGGCGATCTCGCCGCGCATCGGCACCTGCCGCCAGAAGCGCCACAGGTACGGATGCGCAAGTTCTTCAGGCGAAGGCGCCGATACAGGCACGACGTTGTATTGCCGCGCGTCGAGTGCGCTGGTCAACCGACGGATGCAACCGCCTTTGCCCGCAGCATCCATGCCTTCGAATGCAAACACGGCCCCATGCTTGCGAAACCTGTTGCGACGAACCAGCAGCGCGAATCTGCCGCGCAATTGCTCGAGTTCGAGATCGTATTCATCGTCTGTCGGCGGAGCGTCAGGCGGCGCGGTCGGAAACTGCATCTTGCGTGCACGGACGCGCGCTGCAGGCTGCACCGCTCGTGCGCTTGCAGTCGCCGCAAATCCCCGCTCCATGGCCTCCAGCAATAACCGGCCTGCCACGAACGACCGGCTCTGCGGATCGGTGCCGTCGATGAGATGCCAGGGTGCCGCGGGCTGCTGCGTGTCCCGGATACAGCGTCGGGCCACTGCCATCACCCGATCGTGATGCCGCGCCAGCCAGCGTTCCTCGCGCGTCACGCGCCAACGCGTCAGCTTGTCGGCACGCAGCTTGTGGATGCGCTCCTTCTGAAGTCTGCGATCGATGCTCAGATGAAGCTTGAGTATCTGCACACGATCGTGCGACAGCATGGCCTCGAACTGGCGGATACGCTCGACGGCACGCGCATGCTGCTGCTTCGACTGCTTCCGGCTCTTCAGTGCCGGATAGACACAGTCTTCATACCAGCCCATGAAATAGAAACTGATCTGGCCACGCGCCGGCAGTGTATTCCAGTACCGCCACATCACTGGCCAGGCACGCGATGTTGCGCGAAGTCGCTCCAGCGCATGAACACGCACATGCTTGGGATCGAGCCACTCGAGGAATTGATTGACGATCTCGCTGCGGCCCGCCGTCGGCACGCCGGTCACGATGACGGCAAGTGCGAGGTTCTTCTCATCGGCAAGGCGCTTCTGCGCGGCGAGCAGCGCATCGCGCAGCGGCGGCAGCACCTGCTCGTACTGCTCGCGGGTCATTCTGCGAGTGGCAAGCAATCCGGGCAAAGCGGCTGTGTGGCGTGGCATGAGCAGATGGCGGCGTCCGGGACTGCCGGTAGCCTGTCCGGCTGCTGCCACCAGCGCAATACGCAGCGAGCCTGGGGAACCTGATTTACCGCTTCAGGCCCTTGCGTGTGCGAGGGATACGGGCGCCGAGCGGTACCTGCTGCGTGATGCAATGAATGCCGCCGCCACCGAGCAGGATCTCGCGCGACTGTACGCCGATCACACGCCGCTCCGGAAAGAGTTTCTGCAGCTGTCGCGCCGCCATCTTGTCGCGCTTCGGATCGAGCAGCGGCATCACGATGCACGAGTTGCCGATGTAGGAATTCACGTAGGACGCAGCCAGACGTTCCCCCGCCGGGCGCGGCTGCACTCCCTCAGCCACGTCGACGTCGCGGCTTTCGCTTGCCGTGCGATACAGCGGCCCCGGATGAATCAACTTGTGCACCTTGAGGCGCCGCCCCCGGGCATCGCGCGCTCCCATCAGTCGCTCATACGCGTCCAGCGATATCCGGTACTGCGGATCGCGCTTGTTGTCGGTCCACGTCAGTGCTACTTCGCCAGGCCGCACGAAGCAACAGAGATTGTCGACATGGCCATTGGTTTCGTCATTGACGACACCCTTGCCCAGCCAGATCACGCTGCTGATGCCGAGATATTCGTGCAACAGGATCTCGATCTGGCCCTTGTCGAGATGCCCGTTGCGATTCGGATTCATCAGGCATTCTTCGGTGGTGATCAGCGTGCCTTCGCCATCCACGTGAATCGCACCGCCCTCGAGAATCAGCGGGGCCCGATAGCGGTCACGGCCTTCCAGTTCGAGCACCTTGCGTGCCACCAGATCGTCCTGGTCCCACGGAAAATAGAGCCCGCCGTTCAACCCGCCCCATGCGTTGAATACCCAGTCGACGCCGCGTACGTCGCCGCGGTCGTTCACCACGAAAGTCGGTCCGACATCGCGCATCCAGGCATCGTCGCTCGACATCTCCACCAGACGAATCGCATCCGGCAGCATCGAACGAGCGTGCACGAACTGCTCGCGCGACACACCGACGGTGACAGGTTCACTCGTGGCGATAGCGGTAGCCACGGCCGCAAAGGCGTTCTGGGCAGGCTTGGCACCAAGGCGCCAGTTGGACGGGCGCTGCGGCCACAGCAACCAGCATCCGGAATGTTTCTCGAATTCCGCAGGCATCCGGAAACCATCGGCTGCCGGCGTCGTCTTCAGTGTCGTTGTCATGAATGCAATCGTACATGATATGCATGCACGAAAAACCGCGACCGGTCGGAGAAATGCCGGAGGAAAGGCGCTGCCGCCACCAATGAAAATCGTGCAGAAGAAACTTCATTGTCTGCTCGATCCTGAGCAGACACCGAGGCCGCATCGCGGTGACTCAGGTCACATCCTCTTGCCTCACATGAGCTTCTTCGCGGCCATTCATTCCTGAGTTCGCAGGAAGCGCCGCTGGTAGGCGGCGGGAGATGCGCCGACGCGCAATCGGAAGTGGCGTCGGAAGGATTCCTCCGAACCGAAGCCGGTGCGCTCTGCCACCTGATGAATGCGCATGCGTCCTGATTCCAGCATTTCGCGTGCCAGGGCAATCCGCTCGCGAATCAGCCATTCACCCGGCGCAAGCCCGGTCGATTCCTTGAACCTGCGCAGCAGCGTGCGGGGACTCATGTGGGCGCGCTTCGACAACGATGTGAGCGAATGATCCGCGGTCAGGTGAGCGCGAGCCCAGTCGAGCAGTCGTGCCAGCTGGCCTTCTTCGCGCGGGGCGACGGGCCGGGGCACGTACTGCGCCTGATCGCCGTCGCGATGCGGTGGAATCACCAGCCGCTGCGCCACCATGTTGGCCACCTGCGGTCCATAGTCGCGCCGAACCAGATGCACGAGCATGTCGAGCCCTGCCGCCGAACCGGCGGATGTGACGACGCTGCCTTCGTCGACATACAGCGCATTGGCTGCGACTTTCACGGACGGATACCGTTGCTGCAGGCGCTCGGCATAGCGCCAGTGCGTCGTGACGGTTCTGCCGTCGAGGATGCCCGCCGCGCCGAGCACAAAGACACCGGAGCAGATGGAACAGATCCGCGCACCTCGCTCATGGGCCGCGCGGATCTTTTTCACCAGATCAGCCGGCGGAAGTTCGTCGGCGTCGCGCCATCCGGGCACGATGATGGTATCGGCACGATCCAGAATCTTCAGCGAGTGCGGCGCCGACACTCTGATGCCACCCGCTGCGTGCAAAGGCCCGCGCTCGGCGGAACACACTGCGAACTGGTACCAGTCGACCCCAAGCTCGGGCCGCTCCAGCGCGAACATCTCGACCACACAGCCGAATTCGAACGTACAGAGCCGGTCATAAGCCACCGCCACGACCAGGTGCCGACGTCGCGGCGAGTTGCGTTTTGCTGCCATGGCGTGATCTTACCGGATGTCGTCGATTACGACAGGGGCGGAAGAAAGGTTTGGGGCTGTAGGCTGCAGGTCGAGGAGATGGCTACGGGCTGCAGGCTACAGACCACAACCCACAGC